>JAIEOP010000205.1 GCA_019750465.1 Acetobacteraceae bacterium
CGGTCCGCGCCGACGCCGCGCGGGCGATGGTGGGGCTCGGCGCGCTGGCGGCGCGGCCGGCGCGGCGGCTCTCGGGCGGCGAGCAGCAGCGCCTGGCGCTGGCCCGCGCCGCGGCGCTGCGGCCGGATGTCCTGTTCCTCGACGAACCCTGCGCCAGCCTCGACCCCGCGGCGACGCGCGCGGTGGAGGAGATCGTCGCGCGCATCGCCGCGTCGGGCACGAAGATCGTCATGACCACGCATGACCTCGGGCAGGCGCGGCGCCTGGCGGGGGAGGTGCTGTTCCTGCACCGCGGCCGGCTGCTGGAGCAGGCGCCGGCGGCGGAATTCTTCGCCGGGCCGGCGACGCCCGAGGCGGCCGCCTTCCTGAAGGGAGAATTGCTGTGGTGATGCGCCGGATCCTCCTCGCCCTGCTCCTGCTCGCGCCGCTGCCCGCCGCCGCGCAGGAGCGCTCGATCACGGTGGCGAGCACCACAAGCACGGAGCAGTCCGGCCTGTTCGCCCACATCCTGCCGATCTTCACCCGCGAGACCGGCATCGCCGTGCGGGTCGTGGCGCTCGGCACGGGCCAGGCGCTGGACGTGGCGCGGCGCGGCGACGCGGACGTGGTCCTGGTGCACGACCGCGCGGCGGAGGAGCGCTTCGTCGCGGAGGGCCATGGCGGGCCACGGCGGCACGTGATGTTCAACGACTTCGCTATCATCGGCCCCGGCGACGATCCGGCGCGCATCGCCGGGCTGCGCGACACGGCCGAGGCGCTGCGCCGCATCGCCGCCTCGGGCGCGCCCTTCATCTCGCGCGGCGACCGCAGCGGCACGCATGCGGCCGAGCTGCGCCTCTGGGGCGCGGCGGGGATCGACCCCGTGCAGGCGGGCCGCGGCCGCTGGTACCGCGAGGTCGGCCAGGGCATGGGCCCGGCGCTGAACACCGCGGCGGCGCAGGGCGCCTATGCCCTGACCGACCGCGGCACCTGGCTCGGCTTCCGCAACCGGCAGGATCTGCGGGTGCTGGTCGAGGGCGACGCGCGGCTGTTCAACCAGTATGGCGTGATGCCGGTGAGCCCGGTCCGCCATCCCCACGTGAAGGCCGCGGAGGCGGGGCGCTTTGTCGCGTGGATCGTCTCGCCGGCCGGGCAGGCGGCGATCGCCTCCTACCGGATCGGCGGGGAGCAGCTCTTCTTCCCCAACGCGGCCCAGCCGGAGCCTGCTTCGTAGGCTTCAGAACCCCGCGCTCGCCTGATCCTCGTTCACCCGCGCCGCGCCCCCCGCCCGGCGGCGGGCGTTGCTGACGACGGCGCCGCGCGCGTCCTCGGCATCCGGCTTCGCGGTGGCCATGCGCATGACCTCGCGGTAGCCCTGCCGCACCTCCATCCGCGGCCCGTGCGGGCCGGCGGCCAGGATGCGGTGCAGCGCCGGCAGGCGCCAGCAGGGCAGCCAGAACAGCAGATGGTGCTCCAGGTGGTAGTTGACGAAGTAGGGCGCGATCAGGGCGCGCTCCAGCAGGTTGGCGCGGGTGGTGCGGGTGTTGCGGAAGGGGTCGGCCGAGTCCGGCACCACGGCATGCTCGGCGATGTTGCGGATGCGCGTGATCACCATGAACCAGGTGAGCAGCGGCAGCAGCCAGAGCAGCGGGTAGGCCCACCAGACGCCTGCCGCCGCGAAGCCTGCCAGCAGCACGAGGTTCGCCGCCACCTGCGGCCCCAGCCGGTCCAGGAATTGCCGCGCGCGGCGTGCCGGTGGCCAGGACGGATCGCCGAGCGCGTTCAGCGCCTGCGCGCGGCGCTGCTGGAAGCCGGTCTGCCCGGTGATGTCGCGCCAGAATTTCCGCCTGTAGCTCGCCCGCGTGATCGGGAAGGGCGCAGACAGCACGAGGTCGGGGTCGTCGGGCTGCTGCGTGTGCGCATGATGCGCCAGGTGGTAGCGGCGGTAGCTGGCGGTATCGGCCAGGACCGGCCAGGCGCAGAACCACTGGCTGAGTGCCATGTTCAG
This sequence comes from Acetobacteraceae bacterium, assembly GCA_019750465.1. Lineage (GTDB taxonomy): Bacteria > Pseudomonadota > Alphaproteobacteria > Acetobacterales > Acetobacteraceae > JAIEOP01. The sequence goes on from JAIEOP010000205.1 coordinate 1,988, forward strand.
CCGCTGGCCCTGCGCCAGCCCGCCATGCGCGCCATCATGCATCAGGATCGCCAGGCCGAGCTGGCGCGAGCCGATCAGCATGACGGCGATCGGGAAGAAGGGCGGGAAGGCCGCGACCAGCGCGACCGAGCCCAGGATCACCGCCCAGGCGTGCAGGATCAGCGCCGGCCCCCGCCACGCCACGCGCCGGCGCAGCAGGGCAAGCTGCTCCGGCGTCAGCAGGTCGCGCGCGGGGATGCGCGGGGCGAGCGCGGCGCTCATCGCGTGCCGGTCATCGCGCGGGACGCATCCGCACGCCGCGCAGCTCCAGGTCCTCCTGCACGCGGAGCTGGAAGTCGGCGACGGTGTCGCGCACGGCGAAGACCTGCGGCTCCTGGTGCAGCGGGATCATCGGCAGGAGTTCCGTGAAGCGCGCCCAGTACTGCCTTGCCAGCTCCTGCCGCCGCGGCTCCTCGGGCGAGATGTTGCCGATCTCGGTGGCCAGCGCCTGCATGCGTTCGTCGCGGAAGCCGCCCCAGTTGAAGCTGCCCTCGCCCAGCAGCTCGCGCGCCGGGTTGGTCATGTCGAAATTCCCGGGCGTCCAGCCCAGCAGCCAGAACTGGAACTCGCGCGCATTGCCGCGCGCCAGGAAGCGCGTGAAGGGCATCGCATCGAGGCGGGCCCCGATGCCGACGCGCTGCAGCATGGCGACCACGGACTGGCAGATCGCCTCGTCGTTGACGTAGCGGTTGTTCGGGCAGCCCAGCGCCACGCGGAAATTCGGCTGCCCGGCCTCGGCCAGCAGGCGGCGCGCGGCCTCGGGGTCGAAGGGCAGGCGCCCGTTGAACTCCGCGACGAAGCCGCCGATCGCCGGCGCGATCGGCAGGCCGGCGGCGGTGGTGCTGTCGCGCAGCACCACGCGGCGGATCGTGCTCATGTCGATCGCCTGGTACATGGCCCGGCGCACGCGCACGTCCAGCATCGGGTTCGGCGTGCCCGGCGCCTCCAGGCTCTCGGCGCGCGAGGTGTCCATGGCCAGGTAGATGGTGCGCGCGGTCGGGCCCTGGACGAGGCGCACGCCCTGCGCGCCCTGCACCCGCGGCACGTCCTGCAGCGGCACGTGGTACATCAGGTCGAGCTCGCGCGAGAGCAGCGCCGCGACGCGCGTCGGCGCCGCCGAGACGGGGCGGAACACGGCGCGGGTGATGCCGGTGTCCAGCCGTTCCCGGTATTCGGGGTTCGGCACCAGCACGGTGCGCTCGTCCGCCGCGCGCTCGGTCAGGCGGAAGGAGCCGGTGCCGTTGGCATTGACCTGGGCGAAGGCGGTCGCCGCGCCGGGCTGGCCGGCGCGCGCCACCGCCATGGCGTTGTTCCCCTCCACCCAGGCGCGGCTCATGATGAAGAACAGCGTCAGGTCCTGCAGCAGGATCGGATTGGGACCGCGCGTGTCGAACTCGATGGTGTGGTCGTCGATGACGCGCGCAGCGGCGATCGAGGCCACGGTATAGGCCATGTCGTTCTGCCGCACGCGCTGCAGGCTCATCGCCACGTCGTCGGCGGTGAAGGGCTGTCCGCCATGGAACCGCACGCCGCGCACGAGGTGGAAGCGCCAGACCGTGGGCGAGGGCGTCTCCCAGCGCCCGGCCAGCGCGGGCTTGAGCGAGCCGTCGGCGTCGCGCCGCACCAGCGGTTCGTAGAGGTTGCTCTTCATGGCGTTGGTGACGCCATGGTTGTTGGCATGCGGATCCAGGCCGAGGATGTCGTTCGCCGTCGCCCAGGTGAAGGTGGTGGCGGCGGCGGGCTGCGGCGCGGCGCCGGGCAGTGCCAGCGCGATCCCCAGCGCGGCGGCGGCTGTCAGGCGGCGGACGGGGACGGGCATGGCGCTTCCTCTTGTTGCGGCGGGTCCGCGAGCGCAATTTGGTGGCCGGCGCGCATCCCTGTCCAGCGCCGCGTCAGGCCGGGGGCGACATCGCCAGGCCGAGGATCACGGCGTAGTGGCACCCTGCCGCGGCCACCACGCAGCCATGCCAGAGCGCGGCGTGGAAGCGCAGGCGCGTGCTGAGATGCAGGACGACGCCGAGGCTGTAGATCAGCCCGCCGGCGAGCAGCAGCGCCAGGCTCCACCCCGGCAGGGTCGCCACCAGACGGTGCACCGCCACCGCGCCGGCCCAGCCCAGCGCCAGGTAGGCGACCACCGCCATGCGCTCGAACCGGGCCGGGGCGAACAGCTTCAACGCCGAACCGCAGAGCGCGCCGGTCCAGACCAGGGCAAGCAGCGCGCCGCCCCAGGCGCCGCCGACCGCCAGCAGCGAGATCGGCGTGTAGGTGCCCGCGATCATGATGAAGATCGCCGCATGGTCGAGCCGCCGCAGCACCTGCCGTCGTCGGCCCGGCGGCGCGCGGTTGTAGAGCGTGGAGCAGGCCAGCATGCCGAGCAGCCCGGCGGCATAGGCGACAAGCGCCGCAACCAGCATGGCACCCACCGGCCGCGGCAATGCCATCGGGAACACCACGCAGGCCGCCAGGGCGGCGGCAAGGCCGAGCAGATGCACGATGGCATCCACCCGTCGCTCGGCGCCGCTGTACTGCGAAACGTCGCGCGGAAGCTGTCGCGCCGGTGCGGCGCGGGCATTCATGCGCTGGCTCCGATCATCCCCTGCTGCATGCCATATATGGGGGCTCGGATCGCTGCCTGTGCGGGCGGGCGGCGGTCACGCCTGCGCGCGCCGGCGACCGCGGCCGGCCGTCCCGGTCGAATCCGGTGGCGGTCTGGCCGGCGAGGGCCCATATATTCCGCATCACGCCGTCAGGTCCGGTCTCGTCCTCTGAGTTCCCGCGGGAGCGCCGAGCCTCGTCCGCCCCCGTCCGGAACGCTGATCCGCGCCGCGCCGTCCGCCGCGCGGCAACACAGAGACAGAAGGAGTTCACCGATGGCCACCGGCATCGTCAAGTGGTTCAATCCCACCAAGGGCTACGGCTTCATCCAGCCGGATGACGGCTCGAAGGACGTGTTCGTCCACATCTCCGAGGTCACGCGCTCCGGGATGACCACGCTGCAGGAGGGCGAGAAGATCCGCTTCGAGATGCAGCCCGGTCAGCAGGGCAAGTCCTCCGCCGCGAATCTCCAGCGCGGCTGACCGCGTCGCGGCGGACGGCGCGACGGATGCCGATGCCCGGTCGCCGCGCCGTGCCGGCCCTTCAGGAAAGGAGAATCTCCCATGACGCCCCATAAGTTCCGCATCGGCCAGACCGTGGAATTGCTGCCCGGCCCGGCCGATGGCAACGTGCCGCGCGGCACCTTCACCATCACCCGCACCATGCCGGGCGACGACCTGGACCGCACCTACGGCGCCCGCAGCTCGGTCGACGGGCATGAGCGGGTGGTGCGGGAGAAGCAGCTTCGCCCCGGCCCCGGCCACGGCGTGTTCTGACGCGGCGGCGCGGCGGCGCCGTCAGGCTTTCTCGATGTTCCAGTAGAACAGGGCGGGGCCCGGCAGCAGGCCGCGCAGGCTGCGCCGGTAGGCGATGGCGCTGCGGTACTGGCCGAGCGGCACCTGCGTGACGTTCTCCACATGCACGCGCTCGAGGTCCTTCGCGGTGCGGGCGCGCGCCGCCGCGTCCGTCTCCTCGGACCAGCGGGCGATCAGCTCCGGCACGCGGCGGTCGCAGGGCCAGCCGAACCAGGCATCCTCGCAGTTGCGCACGAAGGTGTTCAGCAGCGGGTTGGAAATCCCGGTCATGGTGGCGTTGGTGACGAAGAGGTTCCACCCGCCCTGCGCGACCGGCGCCCTCGAGGCACGGCGCTGCACCAGCGCCGACCAGTCCATCGCCACCAGGTCCACGTTCGCGCCCATGCGCCGCAGCGTGTCCGCCAGCACCAGCGCGGGCGGGTGCAGCGTCGCGTTGTCGGCCGGGTCCATCACCACGATCGGCCGGCCGTCGTAGCCGGCCGCGCGCAGCGCCTGCCCGGCCTGCGCCGCCTCGGCGCGCGCCCAGCCGAGGGTGTCGAATTGCGGCCCCTCCTCCGGTCCGCAGCCGAAGACGGCGCCGCATTCGCGCCAGGGATTGCGGTCGCCCATGGTGGCGGCGAGGAAATCCGGCTGGCGGATCGCCGACATCAGCGCACGCCGCGCCGGCACCGTGTCGAAGGGCGGGTGCAGGTGGTTGATCACCACGAACAGCGTGTAGCCGAGCGGGTCGTTCGGCGCGACGACGACGTCGCGCGACCGCGCGAGGCGCGCCAGCAGGTCGGGCGCGGGGGATTCCAGCAGGTCGAACTCGCCGGTGAGCAGCCCGTTGGCCGCGGTGGCGGAATCCGGCGTGTAGAGCGACTCGACGCGGTCGATCTTCACCAGCTTGCCGCCGGCGGCCCCGCTCGGCGGCTCGTCGCGCGGGACATAGGCGCGGTTGCGCTCATAGACCACCCTGATGCCCGGCACCCATTCCTCGCGCAGGAAGCGGAAGGGGCCGCTGCCCACCACCTCGGAGATGGCGGTGCTCGGGTCGGTGCGCGCCAGCCGCTCCGGCATCATGAAGGGCACGTTGCTGTCGATCTTGCCGAGCGCGTCCAGCACGAAGCCGACGCGGCGCTTCAGGCGCAGGCGGATGGTGCGCTCGTCCGCGGCCTCCAGCGCCTCGGTCTGCGCCATCAGCGCGCGGCCCATGCCGTCGCGCGCGCCCCAGCGCCGGATCGAGGCGACGCAGTCGGCGGCGCGCACCGGTGTGTTGTCGTGCCAGGCCAGGCCGGGGCGGAGCTGGAAGGTCCAGGTGTGCCCGTCGCCGCTGGTCTCGAAGCCGCCCACCATCTGCGGCAGCGGCCGGTTCTCGGCATCCAGCGCGAACAGCGTGTCCCAGACCAGGTAGGCGTGGTTGCGCGTCAGGTAGGTGGTCGTCCAGATCGGGTCGAGCGCGCGCAGGTCGCCGATCGGGACGGAGCGGATGGTGCGCTTCGGATCCTGCGCCAGGGCGGCGCGGGTCGCTGCGGAAAGCAGCGCGGGGCCGGCCAGCGCGGCCTGCAGGAGAGGACGGCGCGAGGGCATGGCGGGGCTTCCCTTCGTTGCGGCGTTCACGTCCCTGTTGCCGGCACTCTGCATCCGTGCTGCCCGCCGCGCAACGGCGTTGCTTGACTGCCCTTTCGCGCCGCGTGCTACGGTCCAGGCGGGACGGAAGCCGCCGGTCGCCGGATGCCGGAACGCATCGCCATGACCCCCACCACCAGGACAGGCAGGTTTGCATGAAACGTCGGGATTTCCTGCTCGCCGCGGGCGCGGCGGGGCTGGCGGCGCCGCGCGGGGCGCGGGCCCAGGGCACGGGCGTGCTGCGCTTCATCCCGCAGATCGACCTCGCCTTCCTCGATCCGCACTTCACCACGGCCTACATCACCCGCGGCCATGGCCACATGGTCTTCGACACGCTGTATGGCCAGGATGCGAGCTTCAAGGCGCATCCGCAGATGGTCGCGGGCCATGTCGTCGAGAACGACGGCAGGATCTGGACGCTGACCCTGCGCGAAGGGCTCATGTGGCACGATGGGGAGCGCGTGACCGCGCGCGACTGCGTGGCCTCCATCCGCCGCTGGGCGCGGCGCGACGCGCTGGGCGGCGCGCTGATGGAACGCACGGAGGAGCTCTCGGCGCCCGACGACCGCACCATCCGCTTCCGCCTGACGAAGCCCTTCCCGCTGCTGCCGGAGACGCTCGGCAAGGTGAGCTCGCCCATGCCGGCGATGATGCCGGAGCGGCTGGCCAGCACCGACCCGTTCCGCCAGATCACCGAGATGGTGGGCAGCGGCCCCTTCCGCTTCCTGGCCGCCGAGCGCGTCCCCGGCAGCCGCAACGTCTACGTGAGGAACGAGCGCTACGTGCCGCGCGCCGACGGCCCTTCGGAATGGAACGCCGGACCGAAGATCGTCCACCTGGATCGTGTGGAATGGACCACCATCCCCGACGCCGCGACCAAGGTGGCGGCCGTCCAGCGCGGCGAGCAGGACTGGTGGGAGAACCCGACCCACGACCTCATGCCGCTGCTGCGGCGCGACCGGCGCGTGCGCATCCATGTCACCAACCCGACGGGCGCCGTGAACATGATGCGGCCGAACCACCTGCACCCGCCCTTCAACAACCCGGCCTTCCGCCGCGCCCTGCTGCTGGCCATCGATCAGACCGCGATGATGCAGGCGATCGTCGGCACCGACCCGGCGGACTACCACGTGCCGCACGGCGTCTTCTGCCCGAATACCCCGATGGCGAGCGAGGCAGGGCTCGAGCCGCTGATGGGCCCGCGCGACCTCGCCCGCGCGCGGGAGGCGATCCGCGCCTCGGGCTATGGCGGCGAGAAGGTCGCCATGCTGGTCGCCACCGACTACGCCCAGTTCAAGGCGATCGGCGAGGTCGCCGCCGACATGTTCCAGAAGGTCGGCGTCAACGTTGACTACGTGGCGACGGACTGGGGCACCATGCTGCAGCGGCGCAACAACAAGGGTCCGGTGGACGGGGGCGGCTGGTCGGTCTTCAACACGGGGTGGGAGGGCGCCGACCACATGGACCCGTCCAACCACTTCGCCATCCGCGGCAACGGCAACGACGCCGCCGCCTGGCCCGGCTGGTGCGTCAGCGAGCGGCTGGAGCAGCTGCGCGACGCCTGGTTCGACGCGCCGACACCGGATGCACAGAAGGCGATCTGCCGCGACCTGCAACTGCAATGCATGCAGGACGTGCCCTCGATACCGCTCGGCCAGTTCCAGCAGCCGACCGCCTACCGCAACACCGTGCAGGGCGTGAAGCCGGGCTTTCCGACCTTCTGGGGCGTGCGGAAGGCCGCTTAGGCGTTGGCCAGGTCCAGCGTCATGAAGCTGCCGGGCATCCAGGTGCCGTAGAGCCATTCATAGGCGCCCTCCAACTCGGCGGAGGGGCCCTTGAAGCGCAGCACGGCGACGCGTTGGGCGGGGATGTCGCGGATCGCCACCTCGCCCCCCATCGACCCCGGATTGGCACCGTGATCCCGGTCTCGGCCCGCAGCGACGCCTTCGGCACGGTCTTCGGGTCGTCGGAATAGCGGCCGATGAAGCGGCTGTCCGGCGCGATCAGCCCCCGCCCGCCGGCCCAGGCCATCAGCCTGGTCGAAACTGCCGCCGATGCCGGCATAGGGTCCCCTGTGCGGCAGCACGGCCAGGCGCAGCGCGGGCTCCTCCCGGATCGTCGCCTCGTGCATGGGGTCGGTCTCCGCTCCTGGGGCGGGACGGCGCGGCGCGCCGATGCCGCCGCGCAGGCGATAGGCGCCGGGCGACACGCCATGCGCGGCCCGGAAGGCGCGGGTGAGGGCGGCGGCGCCTCGTCATTTCGCCTTGCGGTCTGGCCGCATCCCTGACAGGCCATGGGCGTATAGGTCCCTGGCTGATTGCAGGTCCGCTTGCGGCCGCCCGGGCGCGGAGAGGAGTTCCACATGTCGCTGACCGTTCCCCCGACTGGCCGGGGCCGCCGCGTATTCCTCGGCTCGGCCGCCACCGCGCTCGCCACCAGGCTCGACATCATGCCCCTCGCCAGGACGGCAGCGGCCCAGGCAGCGGCCCCGGGGCAGCCCCGCACCTTCGACCTCGCCATCGCGCCCGCCAGCGCCAACTTCACCGGGCGGACCAGGCCGGCGATGGCCATCAACGGCACCATCCCGGGCCCGCTGCTCCGCTTCCGCGAGGGCGAGGACGTCGTCGTCAACGTCACCAACCGGCTCGACGAGACAACCTCCCTCCACTGGCACGGGCTGATCATCCCGAGCGCGGTGGACGGCGTGCCCGGCATCAGCGATGGCTTCTGGGGCATCCCGGCGGGGACGACCTTCACCTACCGCCTGCCGATCCGGCAGTCGGGCACCTACTGGTACCACGCCCATTCGGGCACGCAGGAGCAGTCCGGCGTGTACGGACCCCTCATCATCGACCCGGCGCGCCCCGACCCCATCGTGGCGGAGCGCGACTACTTGGTCATGTTCTCCGACTGGACGGACGAGGGCCCGGACCGGGTGCTTGCCAATCTCAAGCGCGACTCGAGCTGGTACAACTTCAACCAGCGCACGCTCGTGGACCTGGTGCGAGAACTGGCCGGCGCCCCCACGGCCGAGCGGCGCGAGGCGATCCTGCGGGACCGCCTGGACTGGGGGAACATGCGCATGGACCCGACCGACATCGAGGACGTGGCGTCCGGCTACACCTTCCTGGCGAATGGCGTGCCGCCGGGTGGCGACCTCACGCTCCTGTTCCGGCCTGGCGAGCGGGTGCGGCTCCGCCTCATCAACGGATCGGCGATGACCTACCAGGACGTCCGCATCCCCGGACTGTCCATGACGGTGGTGCAGGCGCACGGCAACCCGGTGCGCCCCGTCGAGGTGGACGAGATCCGCATGGCCACGGCCGAGACCTACGACGTGGTGGTGCAGCCGCGCGAGGCGCGGGCGTACTCCGTCCTCGCCGAGTCAACCGGGCGCCAGGGCTACGCGCGGGCCGTGCTGGCGCCGCGCGAAGGCATGCCGCCGGAGCCGTTGCCGCCGCACCGGCCGCGGCCGGTGCTGACGATGGCGGACATGAACATGAACCCGGGCCCGACCGGCCTCGACCGCGGCACGCCATGTCCGGAGCGGGACCAGCCCGGCCAGGTCGCGCCGATGTCCGCGATGGGCGACATGGGCGGCGGCGGGATGGCCGGCATGGGCGCCGGCGCCGCACCGGGAGGCGCGCGCGGGGACGGCACGGGCGTGATGCCCGGCATGGACCACGGCGCGATGGGCGGGGGCGCGGCATCCGGGGCAGGGCACGGCGCGATGGGCGGGGGCGCGGCATCCGGGGCAGGGCACGGCGCGATGGGCGGCATGGCCCCGCGCGACCCCTTCGCGGTCGACACCGGGGCGCCTCCCGGGACGCGGGTCCTGTCCTACCGCAACCTGCGCGCGCTCTCGAACCGCTACGGCGCCGCGCGGCCGGACCGCACCATCGAGGTCCGCCTGACCGGCAACATGCAGCGCTACATCTGGTCCATGAATGGTGCCATGTTCTGGAACGCGCAGCCCATCGTGCTGGAGTATGGCAACCGGGTGCGTATCCGCTTCATCAATGAGACCATGATGAACCACGCCATGCATCTGCATGGCTTGTGGATGATCCCGCAGGTGGGCAACGGCGACGAGGACCCCCTGCTGCACACCGTCAACGTCCAGCCGGGGACGACGCTCGACGTGGACGTCGTGGCCGACGCGGAGGGCGGCTGGGCCTTCCACTGCCACCTGCTCTACCACATGGAGGCCGGCATGATGCGCAAGGTCGAGGTGCGGCCGGCCGGGGCGCGGCGCCTCGCCGCCGCCTGTCCCCGGGGCTGACCGGCTTCGCGGTGATGCCGGTCATCGGGGCCGCTGTCGGGCACGGGCTATCCTGCACCGGCAGTGCCCGCCTTCCGGTCCTTGCATCCCCGGTCGGCCGTCCTCGACGCCGGCCTGCCGGGTCGGGCAGCAGATCGTCCCGCTGCTGGCCGCGGAGCCGGTCTCGCCGGTCTTGTCCGACGGCGTCCCGCCGCCGCACAGCCGGAAGAAGCCGCGCGCAGCGCGGCAACGGCTCACCCCGTCCGCGACGTCGGCGCCCGACGAACTGGCGGCCACGCACGAGGCGATGGCCGAGAGGTCGTGGAGAAGGTTGCCGAAGGCGAAGGCCCCGTCGCGCGCATGGGGCACGCCCAGCAGCTCGGGAGAAAGGCGGTGACAGCGCCCCCGCAGCCCCCGGCAACGACACCGGACGGACAGCCGGCTGTCCTTCGAACCCGGCCCGTGGCAGGGGGATCGCCGGCCTACTCGATGCGCAGGCCGAGGCGCTGCACCAGGGCGCGCTCGTACTCCGCCTGGCGCAGCGTCGCCTCGCGGTAGGCCTCGCCGTCGAGGTAGACGATCGGCATGTCGAACTGCGCCCGCACGCGCTCGGTCGCGGGGTCGAACAGCGCGGCCTTGAAGGCGTCGTGCAGCACGCGCACCGTGCCGGGGTCGATGCCGCGCGGTCCCACCAGCCCGTAGGCCGAGGTGGCGCTGAGGTCGATGCCGAGCTCGCGCAGGGTCGGCACGGCGGGGAAGCGCGGGAAGCGCTCCGGCATGAACAGGCAGAGCGCGCGCATCCGCCCCTCCTGCACGTGCGGCGCCCAGACCGAGGCATCGGCGATCGCATCCACCTGGCCGCCCAGCACCGCCGTCAGCCCCTCGCTCGACCCGCGGAAGGGCACATGGGTGAACTGCGCGCCGGTGCGCGCGCCGATGTCCTCCATGATCAGGTGCGGCGTGGTGGCGATGCCGGAGGTGGAGTAGGTGCGGTGCCCCGGCTCGCGCTTCGCGGCCTCGACGAATTCAGGGAAGGTCTGCCACGGCGAATCGGCCCGCACCGCGACGCCGATCACCCAGCCGACCAGGCCGATCACGTAGGTGAAGTCGGTGGCGACATCCCATTGCGGCGTGCGGACCAGGTAGGGCCGGCGGATGATCGACAGGTGCATCTGCCCGGGCGTGTAGCCGTCCGGCCGCGTCTCGCGGATCAGCGGCACGACGTGCAGCGTGCCGCTGGCGCCGGGCCGGTTCTCCACGATCACCGGCTGGCCGAGCGTGCGCGGCGCGACATCCGCGAGCGAGCGGATCTGCACGTCCGACGAGCTGCCGGCCGACCACGGCACGATGACCCGCACCGGGTGCGCCGGGAAGCGCGCGGCCTGCCCCCGCGACGCGGACGGCGCGGCGAGCGTGGCGGCAAGGGCGCCGATGGCGGCGCGGCGCCGGATTCCGGGCGTTTCGGGGGCGCTGGGCATGGTCGTGTCTCCCTGGCGAGCTGCCGGGCCTGTCGGGCGGCCCGCCTTGCCGCCCGTACAGGATAGATCGCGGGAGTGGTTGCGCGAACCCCAGCGCAACCGGGCGCATGCCCGCGCCATGGCGGCAACGCGTTGGCGGTGGACCGCGTGGGGCCGGGCGCGGGATGATGCGGAACAACGGGAGGACGGACGCCATGCATGACTGCCCATCCGGCCGTCGCGCCGTGCTGGCCGCGCTGGCCGGCTGCGCCCTGCCGCGCCCGGCGCCTGCGCAGGGCGCCTGGCCGACGCGGCCGGTGCGGATCATCGTGCCCTTCGCGCCGGGCGGCGCCTCCGACTTCGTCGCCCGCATCCTCCAGCCGGCGCTGGGGGAGATCCTCGGCCAGCCGGTCGTGGTGGAGAACCGCGCCGGCGCTGCCGGCAATGTGGGGATGGAGGCCGCGGCCCGGGCGGCGCCCGACGGCTACACCCTCTTCCTCGGCAATGTCGGCACCCTGGCGGTGAACCCGACCGTCTTCGCCCGCACCATCCGGGTGCGGCCGGCGATGGATTTCGCGCCGATCAGCCTCTCCGGCGACACGCCGGACGTGCTGGTGGTGAACGCCTCCGTGCCGGCGTGGAGCGTGGCGGAGCTGATCGCGCTGGCGCGGGCGCAGCCGGGGCGGCTGAACTACGGCTCCCCCGGCGCCGGCAGCCTGAACCGGCTGGAGATGGAGCTGTTCCGGGAAGCGGTGCCGGGCGGCCTCGACATGGTGCACGTGCCCTATCCCGGCGGCGCGGGCCCGGCCGTGGCGGCGATCGTGGCCGGCGACACCCAGGCGATGTTCACGACCCTGCCCTCCGCACTCGGCCAGGTGCAGGCGGGGCGGCTGCGTGCACTGGCGGTGACCACGGCAGGGCGCGTGCCCGTCCTGCCCAACGTGCCAACGCTGGTCGAGAGCGGTTTCCCCGATTTCGTCGCCGGCTCCTGGCAGGGCGTGCTGGCGCCGTCGGGCACCCCGGCCGAGGTGATCGCCCGCGCCTTCGCCGCAACCGTCGAGGCCGTCGGCCGGCCGGCGGTGGCGCAGCGCCTGCGCGGCGGCGGGGTGGAGCCGGTGGCCAGCCGATCGCCCGATGCCTTCGCGGCGCTCATCGCGCGCGAGGCGGAGCGCTGGGGCGCGCTGGCGCGGCGGGCTGGCGCCACGGTGGAATAGCAGTCAGCGGTGAGACCAGGACGACGCTGAAGGGATGGACGCCCGCTCCGCCGGCATCGGAGCGCGCGGTTCGGGGAACGGATCGCATTGCCATCCTGTCGCAAGCGCCCGGCCTGCCGCGCTGGCAGCGGTCGCAGGATCGGGGCTTGGCCACCCTGCCGCCGCAGGGGCATCGAGGAGCGCCGACGCCGCGGTTGCCGCCCCGCCGCTCCGGGCTTAATCGGCCCCGCCCCCTCTCCCCAGGCTCCCCACCATGTCCGACATCGTTCCCATCCGGCGCGCGCTGATCTCCGTCTCCGACAAGACCGGCCTCGTCGAATTCGGGCGCTTCCTGGCAGCGCGGGGCGTCGAGATCCTCTCCACCGGCGGCACCGCGCGCGCGCTGCGCGAGGCCGGCGTCGCGGTGCGGGACGTCTCCGAGCACACCGGCTTCCCCGAGATCCTGGATGGCCGCGTGAAGACCCTGGTGCCTGGGGTGCATGGCGGGCTGCTCGGCCGGCGCGACCTGCCGGGCCATGTGGCGCAGATGCAGGCGCACGGCATCGCGCCGATCGACCTCCTGGCCGTGAACCTCTACCCCTTCGAGGCCACGGTGGCGCAGGGCGCGTCCTTCGACGCCTGCATCGAGACCATCGACATCGGCGGCCCGGCGATGATCCGCTCCGCCGCGAAGAACCACGCCCATGTCGCGGTGCTGACCGAGCCCGCGCACCTCGCCGAGGTCGAGGCCGAGATCGCCGAGCAGGGCGGCACGACGCTGGCGACGCGCCGGCGCCTCGCCGCCGCGGCCTATGCGCGCACGGCCGCCTACGACGCTGCGATCGGCGCCTGGTTCGCGCAGCAGCGGGGCGAGACCTTCCCGCCGCGCCTCGCACTGGCCGGCGTGCTGCGCCAGACGCTCCGCTACGGCGAGAACCCGCACCAGGCGGCGGGCTTCTACGTCGATGGCACCGATCGCCCCGGCGTCGCCACGGCGCGGCAGGTGCAGGGCAAGGAGCTGTCCTACAACAACCTGAACGACACCGACGCCGCCTTCGAATGCGTCGCGGAGTTCGAGCCGCCCGCCATCGTCATCGTCAAGCACGCCAACCCCTGCGGCGTCGCCGTGGCCGATAGCCTCGCCGCCGCCTGGGATGCGGCGCTGCGCTGCGACCCGGTCTCCGCCTTCGGTGGCATCGTCGCCGCCAACCGCGTGCTGGACGCCGCCGCAGCCGAGCGCATCGCCGCGATCTTCACCGAGGTCGTGGTGGCGCCCGACGCGGACGAGGCGGCGAAGGCGGTCTTCGCGCGCAAGAAGAACCTGCGCCTGCTGCTGACCGGCAGCCTTCCGGACCCCGCGGCGCCAGGCCTGACCTTCCGCAGCGTCGCGGGCGGCTTCCTGGCGCAGTCGCGTGACGCGGGGCGCGTTGCCGAAGCGGCGCTGAAGGTGGTGACGCAGCGCGCGCCGTCGGCGCAGGAGATGGCGGACCTGCTCTTCGCCTTCCGCGTCTGCAAGCACGTGAAGTCGAACGCCATCGTCTATGCCAGGGGGCTGGCGACGGTGGGCATCGGCGCCGGGCAGATGAACCGCGTGGAGAGCAGCCGCATCGCCGCCTGGAAGAGCGCCGACGCGGCGCGGGCCGCCGGCCTCGATCGGCCGCTGGCCGAGGGCAGCGTCGTCGCCTCCGACGCCTTCTTCCCCTTCGCCGACGGGCTGGAGACGGCGGCGGCGGCGGGCGCCACGGCGGTGATCCAGCCCGGCGGCTCGTTGCGCGACGCGGAGGTGATCGCGGCGGCCGACCGGGCCGGACTGGCGATGGTGTTCACCGGGATGCGCCACTTCCGGCACTGATCATGATGCCCCCAGTCGCCGGGCGCCCGCTCCGCGGGCTCAGTCGCCGGGCGCCCGCTCCGCGGGCCTGGCTTCGGCGCACCGGCGCCGGCACGCATTCACGGTCTCGGGCTGGCCTGCAGCCGGCCAGCCCCCCAACAGCGGCGCCTCAGGCCAACTTGCTGGCCAGCCAGTCCTTGAGCTGGCCCTTCGGCAGCGCGCCGACCTTCGTGTCCACCAGCTTGCCGTCGCGGAACAGCATCATCGTCGGGATGCCGCGCACCGCGTAGTCGTTCGGCGTGCCGGGGTTCTCGTCGATGTTGACCTTCGCCACGGTCAGCTTGCCGGCATACTCCTTCGCGATGTCGTCGAGGATCGGCGCCACCATCCGGCAGGGACCGCACCACTCCGCCCAGAAATCCACCAGCACGGGGGTGCCGGATTCCAGCACGTCCTGCTTGAAGCTGTCGTCGGTCACGGCCTTGGTGTGTTCGCTCATGCTGTCCCTCGGCTCCTGTCGGGGGGTGGAGGACGGTGATCCCGCCACATTCCTGCCGCAAGGTCGGGTGCCGGGCGGTCCGGGTCAAGCACCGGTCGCGAGAGGGTCCGTCATGCACCACCGGCGGGGCTGCGGCGTTGGGCGCGGCCGTCACCCCGCCGGCGCGTGCCCGTCCAGCAGCGCCCCCGGCAACGGCATCACCGTCGCGCCATAGGTCCAGACCAGCGCGCAGGCCACCGGCCGCCCGGGGAAGGCCGCGCGCAGCACGGCGCGGTAGGCGGCCATCTGCCGCAGGTACAGCGGCGGCACCGCGTCCAGGCTGCGCGGCGGCGGCCGGTTGGTCTTGTAGTCCAGCACCAGCACCCGCGCCGCCCCCACCACCAGCCGGTCCACCTGCCCGGCGATGAGCTGCCCGCCGACCCGTCCCGCGATCGGCGCCTCGGCCAGGCTGTCCGGCCCGAAGGCCGCGGCCACCTCGGGATGGGCGAGCACCGCCAGCACCTCCGCCAGCACCTCCGCCTGCTCCTCCGGCACCAGCCCATGGCCGGGCCGCGCCAGGAAACGCCGCCCCGCCGCCTCACGCTCCGCCGCGGGGCGGTCGGGCAGGTGCTGCAGCAGCGCGTGCACCAGCCGTCCGCGGCGGAAGCGCCGCCCCGTCGGGTCGG
>JAIEOP010000005.1 GCA_019750465.1 Acetobacteraceae bacterium
TGCGCGATCAGGAACGAGCGGATGCCGTAGCCCGCCATGAAGGCGAGCTGGCTCTCGAAGAAGTCGAGGCGCCCGAGCGCAGGAAACTCGTCCAGCATCAGCAGCAGGCGATGGCGCCGTCGCTCGTTCTCGAGCGCTTCCGTCAGACGTCGGCCGATCTGGTTCAGTACGAGCCGCACCAGCGGCTTGGTGCGCACGATGTCGGAGGGCGGAACGACGAGGTAGAGCGTAACCGGCTCACGCGCCTCGACCAGGTCGGCGATCCGCCAGTCGCACCGGCGCGTGACCTGCGCTACGACGGGATCGCGGTAGAGGCCGAGGAAGCTCATCGCCGTCGAGAGCACTCCGGACCGTTCGTTGTCCGACTTGTTGAGCAGCTCGCGCGCGGCCGAGGCGACGACAGGATGCGGCCGATCGCCGAGGTGCGGCGTCGTCATCATCGCCGCCAGCGTGCGCTCGATCGGGCGGCGCGGATCGGAGAGGAAGCCCGCCACGCCGGCGAGCGTCTTGTCCTGCTCGGCATAGAGAACGTGGAGGATGGCGCCGACCAGCAGCGAGTGGCTGGTCTTCTCCCAATGGTTTCGCCTCTCCAGCGCGCCCTCGGGGTCGACCAGGATGTCGGCGATGTTCTGGACGTCGCGGACCTCGCTATCGCCGCGGCGGACCTCGAGCAGCGGGTTGTAGGCGGCGCTCGCCGGATTGGTGGGGTCGAACAGCAGCACCCGGCCGAAGCGCGACCGCCAGCCGGCGGTGAGCTGCCAGTTCTCGCCCTTGATGTCGTGGACGATGGCTGAGCCCGGCCAGGTCAACAGCGTCGGCACGACGAGGCCCACGCCCTTGCCGGAGCGCGTCGGCGCGAAGCACAGCACGTGCTCCGGTCCGTCATGGCGGAGGTAGCGTTGCGCGAACCAGCCGAGCACGACGCCGTCGGGCGCGAGCAGTCCGGCGTCGCGCACCTCACGCTCCGTTGCCCAGCGGGCCGAGCCATAGGTGGTCACGTCCCGCGCCTCGCGGGCGCGCCAGACTGACATGCCGATGGCGATGCCGATTGCTGCGAAGCCACCGGCCGCGGCGATGACGGCGCCCTCGTAGAACACCCGCGGCGCGTAGGCGTCGTACCAATACCACCACAGGAAGAAGGCCGGCGGCGGGTAGACCGGCACACCCGCCCAGACATCCATCGGCTGACCGAGCTGCGCCTGGTAGCCGAGGCGCCAGGCGACCCACTGCGTCGCGCCCCAGACCGCTGAGAGCACGATCAGGAAGACGACCAGGACCTGGCCCCAGAGGATCCTGGTGGCGGTCATGGGTGGGTGGGGAGCGCAGCGACCATGCCGCGAGACGTGCGCGATCGTTGTGCTCGTGTTCAAGCAGTCGCGGACCTGCGTCGTAGCCGCGGCGACCGCATCGCGCAAAACGGCGGGGGACCCTACCGGGCTGATCCAGCGGCGCGGCATGCGGTCAGAGGCTGAGGCCTCGCTTGCGTGGGGGCACGAGCTCGAGACCGCCGCCGGGCGCGATGCTCCCCGCCACGGCCAGTCCCCGCTGCCGCTCCATCGCCGGCTTCCACGGCACCAGCTGGAAGCCAAGCCCGTCGTCGATCATCGCGAACCGCCCCGAGGCCAGGTCGAGGCGGCGGCTGAAGACCCCGGCGACGCTGTCCCCCTCCCGCGCCGGCCGCCACGGCTTCCCCGTCTCGGCCGTCACCCGCGCGGCAGCCGCCTCCAGCTCGCGCTGGCGCAGCGTGTTGAGCAGGTCGCGCGCGAACACCACGCGCTGACCCTGCCGGCGCGCAAGACCGGCTGCGACGAGATGCTCAGTGCGGCGAGCGAGTGCGCCCTCGACGTCTGCACCGAAGCCCTGCTGCGTCAGCGGCAGCGCCTCTCGGTCCACGAGGCGTCGGTCCAGCCAGGTCGCGCCATTGGCGGTGATCTGCGCCTCGACCGGCAGGTCCGACCGCACCGCTATCGCGCTGCGCTCCCTCCCGCCGGCATCCTGGTAGCGGCGGAGCTCAACGACCGCGCCCGGATGCCCGTCGCCAGTTGCGTCGATGTCCGCGAAGCGTAGGTGGTGCACGCGGCCATCGATCCCGTCGATGATCGCGTAGCCGCTGGCCTTGAGCTCGTCAGCGATGCCGCGTTCGACGAGGCGGCCGATGATCGGCTCGGGCCGTTCGCCGTGGATGGCGAAGTCGCCGGCCGCGCGCTCGGCACCGAGGCCCTGCACAGCACGGTGCATGGTCCTGATGATGTCGCCGCGCGCGCCGAGGTCGCGCAGCGTCTCCTCCATGCCGGCCCTGAGCGTCCACACTGCGGGGCCATGGCGTTCGGCGAGCCCGAACCGCTCCAGGGTCTGCGCCCGTCCGATCATCAGCCGACGGAGTTCCGGATCGGCAGCGTCCGCGCCGACGGGGCGCAGGTCCAGGATGCCGCCACCCTCATCGGCGGCGGCGCGCAGCACGCGGTCGAGACCAGTCCAGCGCTCGGCACCAACCTCGGCCTCGAGCGCGCTGCGGATCTCCTTCTCGGACCGCGGCCCGAGTTCCAGCTCGACCAGCGCCTCGGCACGACCACGGAGGCCACGCGAGATGTAGTCGCGTGCGATCACGAGGTCGCCGCCATCCTCGGCCCGGCCGCGCACCAGGACATGGACGTGGGGGTTCTCGGTATTCCAGTGATCGACCGCGACCCAGGTGAGGCGGCTGCCCAGGTCCTGCTCGGCCTCTCGCATCAGGTCGCGCGTCCAGGCCTTCAGGTCCGCGAGGGCGGGCGCGTCCTCGGGGCTGACGATGAAGCGGAAGTGGTGGCGGTCACCCGTACAGCGCTCCGCGAAGTCTCGGGCATCAGCGTTGTCCGAGCCCGCGTCGAAGAGCCGCGCCTTGGCGCCATCACGGGTCACCCCGTCGCGCTGGAGGTAGCTGATGTGGGTGGCGAGAGAGGCGGAGCGGAAGCGCGTGCCCCGGTGGCGCACGACGCGCGCCTTGATCACGACGCGTCGCGACGGCGAGCGGAGCGCGGCCTGAGCTGCAGCGGCGCGGCCCCGTCCGAAGCGCGAGCGGCCAGCACCCCTTGTGCCGCGGCCGAAGCGGGGGCCAGTGTGGCCGGCCTTTCGGACGGCGCGCATGACCTGGCCGACGAAGCTTTTTGCGCGGCGGGTCGGCGCACGCGTGTCGCCAATGCGGCCAGGGCGAACATGCAGGTCGTCGTCGCGGGTTGTCATGGCCGCCGATCCGCCCGCGCGTACAGGCGGCTGGCGCTGAGGCCGTTGATCTGCCTTGGCTTTTGGCAGGAAGCGCCAGCCGCCACTTCGGCGCAGGGCGCGAATTCCTGCTCTGGATCAGGCACATACGACCGACCGCCAGCCCTGCTTTTATCTGGCGATCTGCGGTCGAGGTTCCTCGGTTCGCCGCCTCCATCGCTTTGGTGGTCGGTCCTGGAGGAGCCGGCAGCACGACAGAAGCACCCGAGCGTGCGCGCATGTGCGACATCGGCGAGACTGCAGGGTCGCGCGATGCCCTGCGTCCCAACGCTATCGCTCACGGTGCACCGCCCGGGCTGCGACGGATGGCGAAGACGGAGCCGCGATGGCTCGCTGGACCGTCGGCCTCGTGCCCCTCGGCCGCATTGGATCGGCCGACGAATGGCTGAGCGGCTGGTGTGTCGGCTGCGATCGTCGCACCGCCAACCGGCACGAAGATCGCCCGCGTCGGTGCCATGTCGTCACCGCCGAGGCGCACGAAGATGCCGTCAGCGTTGCGTGCAGAACGCAGCACAACCTGGCCAACCGCAGCGGTCCCGGCGTCACCGGTCAGCAGCGGCGCAAGGGCTGCGACATAGGCCCGCGTCCCCGCCGGCAGCGGCTGGCCCGTCGCCAGATGCGCCTCAACCCGACGCGGCCCGGCGTTGTAGGCCGCCAGCATCAGCGGCACCGACCCGAAGCGGTCCAGCATCTCGCGCAGATACGCCGTGCCCGCCAGGATGTTGTCCTCCGGCGCGAAGGGATCGGCGCCGAGGCCGTGCTGTGCGCGCATGCCCGCCCAGGTCGCCGGCATCACCTGCATCAGCCCCATGGCGCCACGGTGCGACACGGCGTGCCGATCACCGGCGCTCTCCGCGCGCATCACTGCCCTGATCCAGGTTTCCGGAATGCCGAAGCGCTGCGATGCGGCAGCGATCTCGGCAGCATGGATCTTCTGCGCCGCCAGCCGGGACGGCGGAAGGCTGACCAGCAGCAGCACGGCTGCGATGAAGAGCCACGACCGGGACGGGAGGGAGGAAGCGAGCTGTCCAGCGCGCGCTGCCAGAGCGCCGCGCGGTGCCAATGGCCGCGCGTGGAAAGGGGGCGTCGTGCTCATGGTCCGCGCCCCGTGATCCAGACAGGACGCAGCCGGGCGGCGATGTTCGTGCGCGGGAGAGGCCCGAAGTAGCGGCCGTCGAGGCTGTCCGGCTCGGCGGGGTTGAGGAGGAACACCTCGCCGGATTCCAGCCTGTGGCAGGCGTGCCAGGTCGGCAGCGGGCGGCCCAGGCGGTCAGCCATGCGGCGGTGTGCCACCGTCTCGCCATCGACCATGATCGCGGTGCCCTCTGCGCACACCACCTGCGGCGGCAGGGCGGCGACGTGCTTCAGTAGCGGCACGCCCCGCGCGACATAGCCGCGCTCGGCGAGGAACGCCGCCAGGGTCTCGGGCGGGCGGACGAGGACGAGGTCGCCCAGCGTAATGCGGTCGGCAGGTACCGTGACGTAGAAGCCGAGCGGCACGCTCGCCGACGCGTTCCAGATGACGCGCGGCTGCCAACCAGCAACCGCCGGAACGGCGATCAGCCCCAGCCCGGCGAGCATGGCCGCGACTGGCGCCGCGCGCCGTCTCCGCCGCGCCGTCATGCGTCGATCCTCCGGCGCAGCAGCCAAGCGCGGTGTCGCTCGCGGGTATAGGCGCGCGGCGGCTCGCCGGCCGCGAGGCGGTTCATCACATGCCGCCAGTGGTCGGGGCAGGCATCCTCGGGCGCGACGCCCGTCCGCTCGACCGCGTCGATCGCGCGCAGCACCTCGTTGACCTTCGGCCAGCCGGAGATGCGCAGCAGGATCTCAGCCCCCGGCTCCACGAAGCCGATCGTGCTGAAGGCCTCGCCGGGTCCGACCGCGCGCAGAATGTCAATTCGGCTGACGATGGTGCCGTAGCCGTTCGAGGCCCACCGCACGAAGGCGAAGACCTCGCCCGCGGCGAAGGCGACGATGCGGCGGCGGCGGTTGAGGATCGTCTCCTCGGCGATCCGCCCGAAGCGGATCCAGCGCTGGACGCGGCCCTCGAGCCACAGCAACTCGACGCGGGTCGGCGCCGTCATGGCGCCGCCCCCCGCTCCCCGTCCCGGTCGTGTTTTCCACCGACCGCGCTGGGCCTACCTTCATTAGAATTAGACTCAATTAGAGTCTTTACGGGCCAGAATTCCGCTTGTGCCGCAACGGCTTGCGGGTGGTTCGTGCGCCTGATCTGCCGTGTCGGTTGCGCCTGATCTGCCGAATCCCCTGCGCCTGATCTGCCGTGCGGTTCCACAGCCATGCACAAGTTATCCACAAGGCCAGGAAGGCGGCCGCTCGGCACGATGCGCAGCACTTCGCAGCCCCCGGCATCGCGACGGATGGCAAGGCGATAGCCGGGCAGGCTCTGCCGGGCGGCGAGCCGGCGCAGGTCGAGAGCGAAGTCAGCGAAGCGCGCGAGGCTGCCGGACTTGGCGTGCAGGTGCCGGAATTCAAACGCCCAGCCGGACGGCTGATGCCCGGCGTGCTTGCGCGCGACGCGGTAGAGCCAGCGCTCAATCCCGCCCGAGAGGCGGAAATAGGCCGGATCGATGGTCAGCAGGAGCTGACGATCGAGGACACCGCGGTAGAACCAGTCCGGCAGCACGAACTCCATGCCGTCGGCGCGGCCGGAGGCGGTGACCCGCTCCTCCCACTCGTTGATCCACGAGAACTGCTGGCGTCGCCAGTGCGCGCCGTGCCGGATCGTGGTGCGGATGACGGTCGACTGGAGCCTGGCGAGCGCCGCCTTCAGCAGCAGGTACTGGTGCTGGCCGGTGCCGCGCCCGATGGCGGTCAGCAGTTGGTGCGGCGCGAAGCGCATGAACCGGGAGGCTGCGAGCCCTCGGTCGGCGGCCTCGACGATCTGCGAGCCGGCCCAGATCAGAAGGTCGGCGTCCCAGATGGTGGCCATGCCGTGCTCGGGGACGGCATGCACCTGCACCTCGATGTCGCCGGCGCGGTAGAGGATCGGCGCAACGCGGCGCCCCTTCGCCAGCGAGAAGAACGGCCGCTCCATGAGATCGCGCTGGTCGCGGCGCGGCGGTCCGTCATCCGGCAAGGCATCGAACGGGCTCAGCCTAAGTCGCTCGCTGGGGGTGCGCTCGCCTTGCATCGTCGGGTCAGCGACGTGCGGCGCCGGCATACGCCGGCGAGACGGCGGCATGGCGCTTGGCGGGCAGCACGGTCTCGCCCGTGTCATCGCTGGTCGAGGCCTTTGTGCCGCGGTTCACCCAGGCCTGGAGGTCGGTGACGGCGTAGACGACGCGCCCGCCGAGCTTCGAGTAGCGCGGGCCGGTGCCGTAGGTGCGGTGCTTTTCGAGGGTGCGGCCGGACAGGCCGAGGAAGCGCGCGGCCTCGGGCGTGCGTAGGTAGCGTGGTGGCAGGCCGGCATTCGGGTCGGGCATCGGGAGCCTCCGGTGATGCTGTCGGATGCCGCGCATCGGGCGCGGCGGTCGCATCGGAGGCTGGCGAAGCGGGGTCGCGGCGGGGGAGTCCGAAGACTGCGGCGGAGAAAGCGGACCCCCTGTGCGGAGGTCAGAGCCGGACGCTTGGCCCCGCCGTCAGCAACTCCCGGTAGCCGCCATCACGCAGCGCGCGGGCGGTGGCGAGGAGCCGTAGCGTGCGGCTGCGCAGATCGTGGGTTTTCCAGGCAGGGCCGTCGGGGACGTGATCGGCGCCGAACAGGCCGCGCGCCAGGTCGCGGAGGGCTGCGCCGTCGGCGTGTCCATCCAGCGCGCGAAGCCGGAGGATCAATTGCCGCCGCTGGACGCGCGTGATGCCGCGCTCTCGTCCGCTACGGCCATTCAACGCCTGCCAGAGGCGCAGCGCGGCAGCCATCCTCCTAGGCGTCAGGTCATCGAGCGGGACGAGGATGCCGAGCGGCGCGGCGGGCGGCGGATCGCCGAGCAGCCAGACCGGCAGCGATGGGGTCCCGACGACGCCGTGCAGGCCGTCACTCGCCTGGCGCGGCGATCTCACAGACGGCAGGGCAGCCGGAGAGGGTGACGAGAAGAACTGCGGCAAGGCCGAGAGCGCCACGGTGGCGGTGCAGAGCGCCGGCATCCAGACCGCGCCCGCGGCGCGCGCGTCGAGCGTCGGGTCGGCCGGGAAATCGCAACCCCCAGCGCTCGGCGAAGGCGTCGGCCGCGTCGTCGGGCCGCGCGTCGTCGAGCTGTTCCCAGTCGCGCACGTAGCGCGGGCTGCGCCGGAGGAACTCCCAGGCGAGATCGCGCGCCGAGGCGTTCTCCAGCTCTGCATAGGCGGCCGCCGACCGCCAGTCTCGCGACGGCATGGCAAGGCTCCGGCACAGCGCGGAGCGCACGCTCCGCGCGCAGCATGCCGAGAGATGCGACTATCCGGTGTGTTGTGGAGGCGCGCGCCGGGCAACACGTGTTGCCAACGGCGCAACGCCGGTCAACTCGTCGATCCCTGCCGCAGCAGATCGCGGTAGCCGGCTTCGGTCATCCAGCGGGCACGGGCGAGATGGCTGTCGTGGATTCGCCGTGCCTGGTCGGGATCGCGATCAGGGTCGAGGCCGAGGACAATGCGCGCGACCTCCCGCCAGTCGGCGCCCTCGGCGGCGGCATCCAGCAGGCGGAGGTAGAGGATCTTGTGGGCCAGGTCATAGGCCGTGACGCGGGGTGCGTCGGGTGGGGTCTCGAGGATCCTCGCGGCGGTCATGCGGGCGCCCCCTCTACCGGCGTCTCTTCGCGCTGTCGCCGCAGAGTCACCCATTCGGGCCTTGAGCGCCAGCCGGGGCGTTACATGGGAGCGCGGGCACGCGATTTACACACTATGGAAGATAAACTCAAAGTATGTAACGACCCGACCGTGCCGGCATGGACATGCGCCGGCTGGTGGGGAGGAACGTGCGTCGGATCAGGCTGGAGAAGGGCCTGACGCAGGAGGCGTTCGCCGAGCGGTCGGGGTTCAGCCAGCAGTACCTCAGCAGCCTGGAACGCGGGACGCGCAATCCGACGGTGGTGACGCTGTTCGAGCTCGCCAGCGCGCTGGGCGTCAGCCACGTCGCGCTGGTCGAGCCGGATGGGGAGGTCAAGGCGGCGAAGCCGATGCGGCGCGGGGGGCGGAGAAAGCCGAGCGCCGAGAAGGAGCCAGGCGACCGCTGAGCTTGAACCTGCCTGTTCCCAGGCACTTGGGTATTCATGGTGGCACGCCGAGGATGATATTCTGGCGTGAGTTGAAGGGTTACATCATTTCGGGATGGGGGCCGGGGGAACAGCATGACGGAGACGGAGGCCGATACTTGCCGCCGGCACGTCGTGCCCGCACTCCAGGCCGCCGGGTGGGACGCCGACCCCCACTCCATCGCCGAGCAGCGAACCATCACGGATGGCCGCATTGTCCCGGTCGGCCGCGGGTTCGTGCGCAAGCCGCCGAAGCGTGTGGACTTCCTTCTGCGATACCGGCGCGACTTCCCCCTCGCGGTGGTCGAGGCCAAGGCCAGCTACAAGAGCGCCGCGGATGCTGTGCAACAGGCGCGGCAATACGCGGAGATGCTGGGCCTAAAATTCGCCTATGCGACGAACGGCCCCGAGATCATCGAGATCGACTACTTCACCGGCGCCGAGACGCCACGTAACTCCTACCCGGCGCCGGCGGAGCTCTGGGCCCGCTATCGCGCGGGCACGGGCCTCGCGAGCGATCAGGCAGCCGATCGCCTGCTCACCCCCTTCAATCACACCGTCGGCAAGAACGAGCGCTACTACCAGCAGAGCGCGATCAACCGCATCGTCGAAGCCATCCTGCAAGGCCAGCGTCGCATGCTCGTCACCATGGCGACGGGCACGGGCAAGACCACGGTCGCCTTCCAGGTCTGCTGGAAGCTCTGGAACAGCCGCTGGAACCGCGACGGCGCTCATCGCCGCCCGAAGATCCTCTACCTGGCTGACCGCAACATCCTCGTCGACCAGCCTAAGGATGGCATCTTCGCTGCCTTCGGCGACGCCCGCTGCAAGATCGAATCGGGCGAGGTCGTCATGGGGCGGGAGATCTACTTCGCGATCTACCAGGCACTCGCCGAGGACGCGTCCCGCGAAGGCCTGTTCCGCGCCTACCCGCCCGATTTCTTCGACCTGATCATCGTCGACGAATGCCACCGCGGCAGCGCGCGCGATGACAGCTCCTGGCGCGTGATCCTCGAGCACTTCGCGCCGGCCTTCCAGCTTGGCATGACCGCCACGCCGCTGCGCGAGGACAACCGCGACAGCTACCGGTATTTCGGCAACCCCATCTACGAGTACAGCCTGCGCCAGGGGATCGACGACGGCTTCCTCGCCCCCTACCGGGTGCACCGGGTCATCACCGAATGGGACGCCGCTGGATGGCGGCCGAGCCAGGGCGACCTTGACCGCTACGGCCGCGAGATCCCCGACGACGAGTATCAGACCCAGGACTTCGAGCGCGTCATCGCCCTGCGCGCGCGCACGCAGGCCATCGCGAAGCACCTCGACGGCTTCCTGCGCAAGACGGATCGCTACGCCAAGACCATCGTCTTCTGCGTCGACCAGGAACACGCGGCCGAGATGCGCCAGGCGCTGGTCGCACTGAACCCCGACATGATGGCGCAGCACCCGGACTATGTGTGCCGGGTGACCGCCGATGAAGGCGACATCGGCCGCGGCCATCTCAGCCGCTTTCAGGACGTGGACACACGCACGCCGACGATCCTCACCACCTCCCAGCTGCTGACAACCGGCGTGGACGCGCCGACCTGCAAGAACGTCGTGCTGGCGCGCATCGTCGGCTCGATGAGCGAGTTCAAGCAGATCATCGGACGCGGCACGCGGGTGCGGGACGATTACGGGAAGCTCTGGTTCAACATCATCGACTACACCGGCTCCGCCACGCGCCTGTTCGCTGACCCGGCCTTCGACGGCGATCCCGCCCGCCTGACCGAGGAAGAGCTGAACGAAGCCGGCGAGACCGTCTCCGAGACCGACATTCCGACCGAGGGCGCGGAACCTGAGCCGGAGCCCGGCGCGCCCGAGATCATCGAGCCACCTGAGGCGAGGCGCCAGAAATTCTACTTCGATGGCGGTCAGGTCGCGGTCGCGGCCCACCTCGTCTATGAACTGGACCCTTCCGGTGCGCAGCTTCGCGTCGTGCGCTACACCGACTATGCCGCCGACAGCGTTCGCTCTCTCTACCCGACCTCCAAGGAGCTGCGCGCGGCCTGGATGGACGCGGCGCAGCGCTCCGCCATTGTGCAGCGCCTGGCCGAGCGCGGCATCAGCTTCGACCAGCTGGCCGAGGCGGCGCAGCAGCCGGAGGCGGACCCTTTCGACCTGCTCTGCCACCTGGCCTTCAACGCACCGCTGCGCACGCGGCGGGAACGGGCGCAGCAGCTGCGCACGCGCCAGCCTGATGTGTTCACGAAATTCGGCCCTGAGGGCCGCGCCATCCTGGAGGAACTGTTGGAGAAATACGCCGCCCATGGCGAGGCCGAATTCGTCCTGCCGGACGTGCTGAAGGTGCCGCCCATTTCCAACCACGGGCAGGTCGCCGACATCATCCGCCTGTTCGGCGGGGCGGACCAGCTGCGCGCCGCCGTCGCGGAACTGCAGGAACAGCTCTATGCCGCGTAAGCCTCGCACCGCAGCCGCGAAGCCGGCACTGACCACTGCGCAGGCGCTTGGATCGCTGCTGAAATCCGCGCGCGACATCATGCGCAAGGACAAGGGGCTCAACGGCGACCTCGATCGTCTGCCGCTCCTCACCTGGATCATGTTCCTGAAGTTCCTCGATGACCTCGAGCAGCAGCGTGAGCAGGAAGCAGCCTTGGCCGGCACGCGCTTCCGCCCGGCGATCGAGCCGCCCTATCGCTGGCGCGACTGGGCGGCCAACCCGCAGGGCATCACCGGCGATGAGCTGCTGGCCTTCATCAACAACGATGAAGGCGTTCGGCCGGACGGCACGCGCGGCCCTGGCCTCTTCGCCTATCTGCGCGGGCTGACGAGCGCGAACGGTGATGATCGGCGCGACGTGATCGCCACCGTGTTCCGTGGCGTCGATAACCGCATGCGCAGCGGCTACCTGCTGCGCGACGTCATCGACAAGATCGGCGCCATCCACTTCACCTCGTCGGAGGAGCTGCACACCCTCGGCGCGCTCTACGAATCCATGCTGCGCGAGATGCGCGACGCGGCGGGTGATTCCGGCGAGTTCTACACGCCGCGCGCCGTGGTGCGGCTGATGGTGCAGGTGACCGACCCGCGCCTGGGCGAGACGGTGCTGGACCCCGCCGCCGGCACGGGCGGTTTCCTCGTCGAGGCCTTCGCGCATCTCGCTGGCCAGGTGCAGACGGTGGCCGACCGGC
This sequence comes from Acetobacteraceae bacterium, assembly GCA_019750465.1. Lineage (GTDB taxonomy): Bacteria > Pseudomonadota > Alphaproteobacteria > Acetobacterales > Acetobacteraceae > JAIEOP01. The sequence goes on from JAIEOP010000005.1 coordinate 11,633, forward strand.
GCGTGCTGCAATCCGCCTCGCTCATGGGCTGCGAGCCCAAGTCGCTGCCCTACCTGCTCTGCCAGATGAACCTGTTGCTGCACGGGCTGGATGCGCCGCGCATCGACCCTGGCAACGCGCTGCGCCATCGCCTGACCGAGATCGGTGAGCGTGACCGGGTGGACGTGATCCTCACCAACCCGCCCTTCGGCGGCGAGGAGGAGCGCGGCATCCAGGGCAACTTCTCGGAGGACCGGCAGGCGGCCGAGACGGCGCTGCTGTTCCTCCAGCTCATCATGCGCCGGCTGAAGCGGGCGCAGACCTCGGCGAGGCGGCCGGCGCGCGCGGCGGTGGTGGTGCCGAACGGCACGTTGTTCGGCGATGGCGTCTGCGCGCGCATCAAGGCGGACATGCTGGAACAGTTCAACCTGCACACCGTGCTGCGCCTGCCGGAGGGCGTCTTCGCGCCCTACACCGACATCCCAACCAACGTGATCTTCTTCGACACGGCGGGGCCGACGCGGGACGTGTGGTTCTACGAGCAGCCGATGCCGGAGGGGCGGCGCAAATACTCCAAGACGCGGCCGATCCAGTTCGAGGAGTTCGCCGATTGCATGGCCTGGTGGGGCCAGCGCGAGGAAGGCCCACAGGCGTGGAAGGTGAACGGGCCGGAGCTGATCCGGCGTGACGAGGCCGGCCGCGTTGTCGCGGTGAACCTTGACCTGAAGAACCCGGCGGCGAAGGAGGCGGTGGACCACCGCGCGCCGGCCGAGATCGTCGCGAGCGTGATCGAGAAGGAGCGGCAGGTCCTGGCGCTGCTCGATGAGATCAGGGCGCTGGTCGCTGAGCGGGTTGCGTGACGGTGCGTTGGCCGATGGTGCCGCTGGGCGAGGTCGCTCCAATTGTCCGCCGTCCGGTCGCGGCGGAGATCGGGAGTGATTACCCCATCATCGCTGCACGGAGCTTCGGGCGGGGAACCTTTCACCAGCCGACGTTGGAAGGCGATGACCTGACGTGGCAACGGCTGTTTCAGGTTCGGGCGGGCGATGTGCTCGTCAGCAATATCAAGGCATGGGAGGGGGCGGTCGCCGTCGTCTCCGATGCCGACGACGGTATGTATTGCTCTCACCGCTACCTGACATGCGTCGCGGATCGGCAGCGCGTGCTGCCCGCATGGTTGGGGGCCTTCTTTCGGACGCCGGCTGCTGTCGCTCAACTGGCAGCGGCCTCGCCCGGCAGTGCCGACCGGAACCGGACGCTTTCGATGGATGGGCTCCGTGCCGTATCGGTGCCCCTACCTCCGCTTGAAGTGCAGCGGCGGATCGTGGCGCGGCTCGACGCTGTCGAGGCGCGGATTGGCCGGATCAAGCGCCTGCACAGCGAGATCGGTTCTGACCTCTCCGACTTCGTAACCTCGGCGAACGTTCATTTTGGGACAGAGCCAACGAGGCTCGGTGATGCGCTGGTCCTCGATGAGGATCGCGTCGCCATTGCCACTGGCGAGAGCTATCCGCAGGTTGGCATTCGTGGGTTCGGGGGCGGCTTGTTCCCGAAGCCTCCAGTCGAAGCGGGCGGCACAACCTATCGTCACTTCAACCGCCTTCATGCCGGCCACTTTGTCATGAGCCAGGTGAAGGGGTGGGAGGGCGCCGTGGCAGTTTGCGGCAAGACCTTCGAGGGGATGTATGCGTCCCCCGAGTACCGGACCTTCCGCTGCGTGCCCGACAGGCTGCGCCCGACATACCTGTCGCATCTCTGCGCGACGCCGTGGTTCCACGAACAGCTCGCGCTGCTGACACGCGGTCAAGGCGCGCGCCGGGAGCGACTGCGCCCTGAGCTGCTTCTTGATCTGCTCATCCCATTGCCGGACGTCGAGGCCCAAGCCCGTCTCGAACTCAGTTTCGATCGCTTGCTGCGCATCAGACGTGGGCAAGATGCGGATGATCTCGATCGCCTCGTGCCTGCGCTGCTCGCCGAAGCCTTCGGCTCTGACTGATTATTAGAACGGGATATCGTCCTCGGCCGGCTGCGGCACCGGCGGCTTGCGCGCATTCGCGTCCAACCTCGATTCAAGCGAGCGGAGGAATCGGACTGCGCTCGCGATGTGATTGAAGATCAGCAGCGCTTCGTCGTAGCCGAGCAGCTTGTTGTCGTGTGCGAGGCTCTGGTTGTTGCGGACGTGATTGAACGCTTCGAGGACGGAGATGCTCGACTTCAGGATGCGCTCGGTCATCTCCGCCTCGATGTGCCCGGCCTGGCGAAGCCCCCGGACATACTCACCGAAGATGGCATGCAGCGCCTTGTCGCGGCCCGCGGCGATGCCGCGGCGCTCGCACAGGGAGCGCACATACTTCACGACGAAGGTGTGCAGCCGATCGAGGCCGACCTCCGGCTGGTTCTTCTCGATGGTGTCGCGCACGGCGCGGGCCACGACCTCGAAATCCCGATCATCGGTCGGGACGGCAAGCGCATCGAGATCAGTCACCGGCCCGCCCTGGATCAGACGCAGGGCTGTGGCGCGACACTGTGATAGGATCGTCGAGTTAGGAGGCGTCGCCGCTTCAGATACGGCGAGCTCGATCAGGTTGGTGAGCAGCTGGCCGACGACATAGTTGCTTTCCTTGGCCCAAAATCCCCGGAGCCTGTTGGCCTTCGAGTTGCTGCTGCCGTGATCGTATCGCGAGTCGTAGATGTCGCGCCCGACGGTGTCGAAGACGAACTCCGCGAAGGTGTTGTTCGAGAAATTCAGCACATAGCCGGAACCCATGCCGAGCAGGTGCTCCAGGTGACGCTTCTCGACGGCCGAGAGATCAGCCACGGTCCATCCTCCAGGCGGCACAGGGCCTTGCGACTGCGCGGATCATCGCGTCACCCCTCGAAGGTCAGCCGCAGCAGCGGATCGCCATTCAGGAATGACGTGAACACCAGGTCGTCCGGGATTTCCTGGCCCGGCCCCTCGCCGACGCGCCCGAGCACCTCGGCCCGCAGGGATGCACCACGCGCGAGCCAGCGCGCAGCGGCTGCGTTCCCGTCGCGCGGCAGGTAGCCCAGCTTCACGCCAGCAAGCGGGCTGCCGGACGGCATGAGCACCTCGACGGCATTGGCGTCATGGGGATTGCCAGGCTCCGCGCGCAGGTCGAGCAGCAAGCCGGCGGGCAACCGCCCCCAGACCTGGCTGAGGCCGTGGTGGAATCCGCCAGCGATGGCGAAGTGGAACAGGGCAAGCCGGGGCGGCGGCAGGACCCGCGCCGAGGCAAGGCCGAACGTGGCCGCGAGGCCAAGTACGAGCAACCCACGCCGATCGATCTCGTTGGAAGGCCCGGCCGAATCGATCTGCCGAGCACGCTTCGGACCTGGTTCCCGCTCCATGATGCTATCGCCGCTTCCGTCGCCAGCCGTCCCAATCGATGTCTTCGCTTTCCAGGACGGTCAGCGCCCCATCATCGAGGATGGCATCGAGGAAGACCACCATATGCAGCGCCGACGATCGCGCGCTCGGCACGATCAGGCTGTCGAAGCCGAGGAAGCGTGCCGCGGCCGCTAGGGCCTGCGTTGGCCCGTAGTCGAAGCTTGCATAGCGCGCGGCTTCCACACCGAGCGGCGCCAGCGCAGCGACATCCGGAAAGCGCAGGGACCGCTCCGTCCGTGCGCCGATCCGATGCACCTGATGCTGCACTTTGCTGGGCCAGACCGGTTCCAGCGAGAGCCGATAGCCGATCTCCGTCAGCGCGCCATCGCGTTCGAGGCTCGTGTAAAGAACTTCGAACTCGCCAGCAGGGCTCCAACGGCCTTCCGCTGTCGAGCCGCGCAGCGGATCGCGGCCCCGCGACGTGACCCTCCAGACATCGCCGGCAAAGGCCTCAGGCTCCATGGCTTCGAGGGCATCAAGGATGACCCGATCATGGCGCCGGCTCGTCATGCTCAGGTGTAGGTCCCGTCGGCGAGGCTTTCGATCACGGTCAGGACGCGATCGGTCTGGCCGTCATGGATAAGGTCGATCGCGCGCGCGCCGTCCATCAGCGGATGCTTGGCATAGAGCCAGATCCGGGTCTCTTCCGGCGTGTAGAAATCGGCAAGGCGATCCACGACATACTTCAGGTCGGAGATGACGAGCTGCGTCTTCGGATGCGGCGAGGCCTTGCCGGCCGCCCAGCGAGAGACGGTCGCCTGCGAGACCTCAGTAATGTTGGCGAGATCGGTTCCCTTGAGCCCGCCGCGCGTGCGGAGGTCATCAACGATCCTGGCGACTGCGCCGCTCATCGCCGCCCGCCCAGGACGGTCACGACTCCGCCCGCATCGCCCTGGCCGCCCCGGAAGGCAGGAGCCCTCGAGCGCGAGACATCGGTGCCGACGGCCTCAGCTTCATGCAGGGCGCCGAGCGCGTCGCGGAAGCGGATGAGGCGGCTTTTGGATTCGCCGACCAGCTTCTGCACCTGCTCGTCGCCGAACTTCAGCTTGGCTGCCTGTCGGGCGGAACGAACGGCGGGGTCGAGCATGCGAAGCAGGAAATGCTCGGCGCGCCGCGCCTCCGGCAGTCGGTCGAGTTCCGCAATCTGGCGGAAGCGCTGCGTGATGAAGTGTGAGTGCGGGCTCTCAGCCATATCGTCGAGCCCTGACGGGCAGCACGACGTGTCGTTGCATGCGAAGCGCGACTTCGTGCCGCGTACCGCGAAGAACGCTTCCGCTTGCTTCTCCGAGAGATGGCGATCGAGGTCAGCAACATAGATCCGGGCACCGAGGCCGCCGCCCTTGCCCTGCTGAGGAGGCTTGCGCCAGTCGGCAGCGTCGAAGCTCTCGCTCAGCGCGACGCCATGGCAGATGCCGCCCGCAGTGCCGAACGCCAGTGTCGAAAGGCCAGCGAACCCGCCTGCCATGTCAATCACGACAGGCCGGCCCACCGCATGCAGGTGCCGTGCGGTCTCGAGAAGATGGCGTGTGCCAGCCCCTGTGGCCTTGGCACCAAAGCCTGAGGCGCGGAGCCAGAGGTTTTGGAACGGCAGATCTGCGATGCCGTCTAGCAGGGTCGAGCGCAGCGGCGAGTCCTTCAGGGCTGCGGTCGTGGTAATCATCTGATAGTCGATGGAGATATGCTTGCCGCCGGCGCGGTCGAGCTCCTGGCGGAGTCGAACGCACCCATCGAGGTCGACGGTGCGCCACGGCGCCAGTTCCGACTCGACCAGGTGGGTCGGGGCGAGGACTGCGGTGGCGCCGTTCGCGACGGCGAACTCTGCCATTTGCTTGTAGAAATCCGCGTTGCGTCCCCTGCCGAAGTCGTCAGGATTCCAGGGACGTTCAGCGTTTCCCCACGGCAGCTTGGCGACGGCCGTGGCGAAGCGGCCAGGCGCAGCGGTCTCGGCAAAGTTCAGGTCGATGACGATCTCAGCGCCACGCGCCTTGAA
>JAIEOP010000493.1 GCA_019750465.1 Acetobacteraceae bacterium
TGCCCGCCCCCGCTGCTGCGGCGTGGCGGCGGCCGGTGCCCGGCCTGCCCGCGGCGCTGCCGGTGCCGCCCTGCCATGTGGCGATCGGCGGCCATCGCGTCGCGCTGCACCGCGCCCTCGATGCCGAGGGCCGACCCGTCGAGATCGGCTTCAGCGTGCCGCGCGACGCCACGCTCCGCGGCATGCTGGAGGGTTTCGCGGCCGCTGTCTCGCTCGGATTGGCACAGGGCGTGCCGCTGACCCACTACGTCGAGCGCTTCGCCCATGCGCGAATCGGCCCGCCGGGCGGCGTGGTGGAGGGCGATGCCGAGATCGGCCGTGCCGTCTCCGTGCTGGACTGGGCCTTCCGGCGCCTGGCCATCGACCACCTCGGGCGCCACGACCTGGCCGACCCGACCGAGGTCGAGCTGGCGGTGGAGGCCGCGCCCCGCCCGGGTGGGGCCGCCGCGCAGGCGCCGCTGCTGCCGCTCGACCTGCCGCGGCATCCCCCGCCGGGTGCGGCGCTGCGCGCCGCGCCCCGCCGCCGGCCCGGTGCGGTCAGGCTTGCCGGATAGGTCCGGCGGGCCGACCATGCGCCCCCTGGCGGCGCGACGCTGCGCCGCAACGCCGGAAGCCGGGGGATGAGCATGGTGGGACGCATCGAGGCACGGCTGAAGGAGCTCGGCATCGAATTGCCGGAACCGGCGGTGCCGCTGGCGAACTACATCCCGTTCACCGTGGCCGGCAGCCTCGTCGTGGTCTCCGGCCAGGTGCCGCTGCAGGACGGGCGCATCGCCTATGTCGGCAAGGTGGGCGCCAAGCTGTCGCTGGATGACGGGCGGGCTGCGGCGCGGCTGTGCTTCATCAACGTGCTGGCGCAGCTGAAGGTGGCCTGCGGCGGCGACCTGGACCGGGTGAGGCAGGTGGTGCGTCTGGGCGGCTTCATCGCCGCGCCGCCGGAATTCACCCAGCACCCGATCGCCATGAACGGCGCCTCCGACCTGGCGGTCGAGCTGTTCGGCGAGGCCGGCAAGCATGCCCGCACCACGGTGGGCGTGCCCTCCCTGCCCTCCGACGCGGCCGTCGAGGTCGAGGGTATGTTCGAAATCGCCTGAGTCCCCACCTCTCGCCCCAATGCCCGACACCGGCCCCACGCTCTCCCTGACCCTGCATCGCGCCATCGCGGACATCCCGGCGGCGGAGTGGGATGCCTGCGCCGGCGACGGCAACCCCTTCGTCTGCCACGCCTTCCTCCATGCCCTGGAGGAAAGCGGCAGCGCCACCGCCCGCACGGGCTGGATGCCGCAGCACGCGGCGCTGCGCGACGCGGCGGGGACGCTGCTGGCCTGCGCACCGATGTACGCCAAGAGCCACAGCCAGGGCGAATACGTCTTCGACTACGGCTGGGCCAACGCCTTCGAGCGCGCCGGCGGGGACTACTACCCGAAGCTGCAGGTCTCGGCGCCGTTCAGCCCGGTGCCCGGGCCGCGGCTGCTGGTGCGCCCCGGCAGCGGCATCGGGCCGGAGGTGCTGGGCGGCGCGCTGGCGCAGGCCTGCCGGGAGCTGAAGCTCTCCTCGGTCCACGTCACCTTCTGCCAGGAGGCCGAATGGACCGCGCTGGGCGAGGCCGGCTGGCTGCGCCGCCTCGGCACGCAGTTCCATTGGCACAACGCCGGCTATGGCAGCTTCGATGAATTCCTCGGTGCGCTGTCGTCGCGCAAGCGCAAGGCGATCCGGCGCGAGCGGCGCGACGCGGCCGAGAGCGGCTTCACGTTGAAGACCTTGCGTGGGCACGAGATCACGGACCGGCACTGGACGGCCTTCCACCGCTTCTACAAGAGCACGACGGACAAGAAATGGGGCCGCAGCGCCTATCTGACCCGCGCCTTCTGGCCGATGCTGGGCGAGCGGCTGGGCGACCGCGTCGTGCTGATGGTCGCCGAGCGCGACGGCGAGCTGGTGGCGGGCGCGCTGAACCTGCTGGGGACCGAGGCGCTCTATGGCCGCAACTGGGGCTGCATCGTCGATGCCCCGTTCCTGCATTTCGAGCTGTGCTACTACCGCGCCATCGACTTCGCCATCGCGCACGGCCTGCCGCGCGTCGAGGCCGGCGCGCAGGGCGAGCACAAGATCGGGCGCGGCTACCTGCCCTCCCCCACCTATTCGGCGCACTGGATCGCGCATGAGGGGCTGCGCAGGGCGATCGCCGACTTCCTCGAGCGCGAGCGGCCGGCGATGGAGCGGGAGATGGCGGCGCTGGCGACGCTCTCGCCGTTCCGCAAGGATGGCGAGAGCGAAGGCTGAGCGAGCCGGCCTACTCGGCCACCATCTCGCCCGAGCCGCCGAACTCCTTCGGGAAGTCCTTCAGCTTCGGCAGGCCGTCCCGCATCGGCAGCACGGTCTCCGCGTAGTTCACGTGCACCTGCGGCGCGAAGGCGAGGGTCGGGATGGTCGCGGCATAGACGTCCACCATGTTCAGCGGCGGATGCCGCGTCATCAGGTGGCCGCCGCAGCGGGTGCAGTACTGGCGGTGGCTGACCTCGGAGCCCTCATAGGTCGCCAGGTGCTCGGCGCCCTTCGTCACCGCCACGGCCTCGGGCGGCCACAGCGAGAAGGCATTCACCGGGCCGCCCGACCAGGAGCGGCAGGACCGGCAATGGCAATAGCCCATGGCATTGGGCTGGCCGGTCACGCGGACCTCGACGGCGCCGCAGAAGCAGGTGCCGGTATGGACATCGGCCACGGGCATTCTCCCTGATGCGCGCGGGGGTTTCCCGCGGAGCGCGAATCATCGCATATTCGCGCCGCCCGGCGGAGAGAATTCCGGTCCCGGCGCGCTACACCCGCCGCACCTCCCAGAAGGCGTAGATCTCCGAGATGGGGTCGCTGATCGTGCGCCGGTGCGCGGTGTTGCCGAAATACTGGCCCGAGGGCAGGTAGGGCGCCTCCTCGAACACCGCCGCCTGGATGTCGCGCGCGATGGCCTGCGCCGCGGCGAGGTCCGGCGCCTCGAACCAGGCGTCCCGCAGCGCCACCAGCCGCGGCACGTCGGGCCAGCCGAACCAGGCGCGCTCCCCGTTGGCGCGCAGGAACTGCATGATCCCCGGGTTCAGCCCGTCGAGGCCATTCCAGGTGGTGTGGAAGAAGTTCCAGCCGCCCTTGTCCGGCGGCTCCTTCGAGGCGCGGCGCTGCACCAGCGTGCCCCAGTCCGAGACCCGGTAGTCCACCGCCATGCCGAGCTTCTTGAACAGGTCCGCCCCGACCTCGGCCAGCGCCATCAGCACCTGCTGGTCGGAGGGCGCCAGCATGACGATAGGCTCGCCGTTGTAGCCGGCCTCGCGCAGCTCGCGCCGGGAGCGTTCCAGGTCGCGCGGCGCGGTCACCGCCTCCAGCCCCGCCTCGTTGGCCAGCGGCGTGCCGGGGGTGAAGACGCCGACGCCGCTGCGCCAACTCGCCGGCTCGACCCCGGCTGCCGCCGTCATGAAGTCCTGCTGGCTCATCGCCCGCAGCAAGGCGCGGCGCACGCCGGGCTTGTCGAAGGGCGGGTGCAGGCAGTTGAAGATGCCGGTGCCGATGGTGCCCAGGGGACTCGCGCGCTTCACCACGATGTCGCGGGAGCGGCGCAGCACCGGGGCCAGGTCGTTCGGCGGGTTCTCCCACCAGTCCACCTCGCCGCTGCGCAGCGCCGCCGCCGCGGTGCCGGGGTCGGGCATCACCGTCCATTCCACGCGGTCGAAATGCACGCGCTTCGGGCCGGCGGCCCAGCTCGGCATGCCGCCCTCGCGCGGGCGGTAGGCGGGGTTGCGTTCATAGACCACGCGGGCGCCGACCACGCGCTCGCCGGGGACGAAGCGGAAGGGGCCGCTGCCGATCGCCTCGCGGATCTGGGTGTTCGCGTCGGTCGCGGCGATGCGTTCCGGCATCACGAACAGCGCCGAGGGGCCGAGCTTGGCCAGCGTCTCCAGCATCGGGCCGAAGCGGCGCGTGAGGCGGATGACGAAGGTGCGGTCGTCCGGCGCCGTCATCTCCGCGACGCGCGCCATCATGGTCTGGCCGAGCGCATCGCGCTGCGCCCAGCGCTTGATGGAGGCGATGCAGTCGCGGCCGCGCACCTTCTCGCCATCGTGGAAGGCCAGCCCTTCGCGCAGGCGGAAGCGCCAGGTGAGGCCGCCATCCTCCTCCTCATGGCCCTCGACCATCTGCGGCTGCGGGCGGAGGTCGCCGTCCATGCCGTAGAGCTGGTCGTAGATCATCATCGAGTGGTGCCGCGTGATGTAGGCCGTCGTGAATACCGGATCGAGGACGGTCAGGTCCGTCTGCGGCACGTAGCGCAGCACGCGCGCCGAGGCGGGTTGCGCAGGAGCGGGGCGCGCCAGCAGGGCGGCGGCGCCGGTGGCGGCGATCAGGCTGCGACGAAGCATGGTTGGCACTCCCGGTTCGGGGTCGCCCTGCGGCTGGCGTCGTTGCCGCCATCCAAGCAGCCGCTGCGGGGTAGGGGCAAGAGGAAGCGCAAGCGTCATGCTATGCTCGGCGCACCCGCCCGGAGTCGCCGCCCCTGCTCCCTGCCTATGTGCAGCTTGCCGCCGCCATGGCGCTGGTGGGCGTGAACGTCGCGGTCGCCAAGCTGCTCTCCGAGGCGCTGCCGATCGCGCTGATCGTCTGCCTGCGCTGCCTTCTCGCCTGCGTGGTGCTGTGGCCGCTGGCGCGCGCGCTGGAGGGGCGGGCGCCGCGGCCGCGCGGCGCGGTGGGCCGCAACCTGTTCCTGCAGGCGCTGTTCGGCACCGCCCTCTACAATGCCGGGCTGCTGGCGGGGCTGCGCCTGACCACGGCGCTGGAGGGCGGGCTGGTGCTGGCGACCCTGCCGGCGGTGGTGGCGATCGGCAGCGCGGTGTGGTTGCGCGAGCGGCTGGCGCCGCGGCAATGGGTGGCGGCGATGCTGGCGGCGGGCGGGATGGCGGCGATCACCGTGGCGCGGCTCGGCGGCGCGGGGACGGGCGGCGACATCCTCGGCAACCTGCTGGTCTTCGCCGGCGTCTGCGGCGAGGCGATCTATGTGCTGCTGGCCAAGCGCGTGGCGGGGCAGGTGCCGGTCTTCACCGCGACGCTCTGGATGCAGGGGTTTTCCGCGCTGGTGCTGGCGCCCTTCGCGCTGCCGGGGATCGGCGCGGTGGCGGCGCTGGCCGCCGATCCCGGCCTGGCGGGGCTGCTGGTGTTCCACAGCCTGACGGCGAGCGTGGTGAGCCTGCTGCTGTGGTACCAGGCGCTGAAGCGCGTGCCGGCGGGCGTGGCCGGGGTGTTCACGGCCTTCCTGCCGGCGACGGCGGCGGTGACGGCGGTGGCGGTGCTGGGGGAGAGCTTCGGGGCGGTGCATGCTGTGGGGTTCGCGCTGATGGGGGCAAGCCTGGCGCTGGCCACCTCGCCGCGGCGGGACGTGGTGCGATGAGGGCGTGGGCATGAACGCGGTACTCACGGACGCGTGGCTTTGCCTGTCCGTACCTGATCTGCTGCGCGCGGAGCCGCACCGGGTGGCAGCCGACCTGGCTGCGGCGCAGCAGCGCCGAAATCTCGCTGGGCAGGCGCGGCAACTCGTCGCTTGGGAGCGCTCGGTCTCAGCGCTGCAGCACGCACTGGCCGTGCCGGAAGCCGCAGGATGGACGGTGCTGCTGGAATACCCGCTGCAGCGCCTGGGCAAGCGGGCTGACGTCGTCCTGCTGTCCGGACTCGCCATCCTGGTGCTCGAGTTCAAGACCGGGAGCACGGGCAGTCGCGCCGCCGCCGCCCGCCAGGCCGAGGACTACGCGCTGGACCTCTGGGATTTCCACGCGGGCAGCCGCGGTCACCCGGTGATCCCAGTAGTGGTTTCGGCGGCACCGCTATCGCCTGACACGCTGCGGCAACTGCCCATCCCCGGCGTCTGGGACGCGCACCATGCCTCCATCGAGGGCTTGGCTGACACGCTGCGTTCCATCCTCGCAACCGTGCCGCGCGGCCCAACGCTCGACGCGGCTTGGTGGCTGCGCCAGCCCTACCAGCCCGTGCCAACCATCGTGGAAGCGGCGCGCATGGCCTTTGCAAAGCAGGCGGTGCCCGACATCAACGCAACCCGTGCCGACGTGCAGGGACTGCGCCAAGCGACAGCGGCGGTGCTGCGGCATGTCGCGCACGCGCGGCGCGCGCTGGAGCGCCGTATCGTCTTCGTCACCGGCATCCCGGGTGCGGGCAAGACGCGCTGCGGCCTCGCTATCGCGTTTGAGGCGGAGGCAGAAACGCGCGGCGTCTTCCTGACCGGCAACCCCTCCCTGATCCATGTCTTCCGCGAGGCGCTCGCACGCGACGCTGCCCGACGAGGCGCCCAGCTCCGCGCGGCGCGCCAGCAGATGGAGCAACGCATCCAGCCGCTCCCGGCGTTCCGGGATCATTATGCGGCTTCGGCCGAGGTGCCGGATGAGCATGTCGTCGTGATCGACGAGGCGCAGCGCTCCTGGTCGCGGGCGCACGCGATTCGCAAGACCGCCGATCGCCCGCGACCACTCACCGACTCCGAGCCTGGGCACATCCTCGACGCGATGGGTCGCCACCTCGACTGGGCCGTTGTGGTGTGCCTCGTCGGCGGCGGGCAGGAAATCCACGACGGCGAAGGGGGGCTCGCCGAATGGGGCGCGGCGCTCGCTGCCCGGCCAGGGTGGAGAGCCTTCGCACCGCCGCGTGTGGTCGCAGCGGTCGATCCACGGCAGCGGCTGCCCGCATCCATACTCGTCGGCCAGGATGGTGCACTGCACCTCGGCGTCCCGGTCCGCCAGATCAAGTCGAACCATGCCGCAGACTGGGTGGACGCGGTGCTGGCGGACCAGCCCGCCGTGGCGGCACAGCTCGCAGCGGACGCGCCGCTACCCTACCTGCTCACCCGCGACCTGCCCACCATGCGGTCCGCGCTTCGGTTGCTGGCTCGCGGCCATCGCCGCGCCGGACTCATTGGCAGCGCCGGCGCCCGGCGGCTGCGCGGCGATGGCCTCGGCGTCGAGTTGCCGCACATGGACCGCAACGCGGTCGCGCGCTGGTTCCTCGACCGCTGGCCTGACGACGTGCGCGCTTCCGACGCACTTGAGGTGCTGGCAACGGAGTTCTCGTGCCAGGGCTTGGAACTCGATTACGCAGGTCTGGCGTGGGGTGGCGATCTCGTTCGCGGAGGACGTGGCTGGCAGGTCCGGTTCTTCCATGGCACCGACTGGAAGCGGCGCCGGCCTGAGGCCGAGGCATGGTCGAACCAGGTGAACACCTATCGCGTGCTGCTGACCCGCGCGCGCTACGAGACGGTGATCTGGGTGCCACGCGGGGATGAGGAGGACCGCACGCGCGACCCGCGCGAATTCGGCGCCATCGCCGATTTCCTGCTTGCCTGCGGTGCCCGGCCGCTCGACCTCGCCGCCCTTGCCCCGGCGCCCCCTGCCGCCGCGCCGGCGCTGCTGTAGGCTGGGCGGATGCGCCCGCTCCTGCTCGCCCTCGCACTGCTCCTCACCGCCATCCCTGCGCGCGCGGCGGAGCTGAAGCTCGCCACCTGGAACATCGCCTGGCTGACGCTGCGCCCGCCTGTCGATCCGGCACTGCCGCGCGGCCTCACGCCGCGCGCCACGTCCGATCTCGACGCGCTCGCCCGCTACGCCCGCCAGCTCGATGCCGACGTGGTGGCGTTGCAGGAGGTGGACGGGCCGGCGGCTGCCGCGCGCATCTTCGACGCGGCCACCTATGCCTTCTTCTTCGCCCGCGAGGATGACGTGCAGCGCACCGGCTTCGCCGTGCGGCGCACCCTGCGGCCTGTGCAGAACGAGGATCTGGCGCGGCTCGACACCCGCGCCGGCGCGCGCCGGTCGCTCCGCCGCGGCACCGACATCACCGTGCAGGCCGGGGGCGTGCCGCTGCGGCTGCTGTCGATCCACCTGAACGCCGGCTGCCAGTCCGGCCCGCTCGACCGGGCGGACGGGGAGTGCGAGACGCTGCACCGCCAGGCGGAGATCCTCGCTGGCTGGGTGGCCGCCCGCCGGCGGGAGGGCGTGGGCTTCGCCATCCTCGGCGACTTCAACCGCCGCATGAACGCGCCGGGCGACGACCTGCTCCGCACCCTGGCCGGGCCGGAGGCGCCGCTGCTGCGCGCGACGGAGGGGCATTCCAACCCCTGCTGGTCCGGCGCGCAGGGCGGGCGGCCCTTCATCGACCACATCCTGCTCGGCGGCGGCGCCGAGCGCTGGGTGCAGCGCGGCTCGCTGCGCGTGCTGGTCTATGCCGAGCACGACCCGGCGATGCGCGAGCGCCTCTCCGATCACTGCCCGGTCAGCACCCGCCTGCGCGTGCCCGAATAGGGGCGCGCGCGTGCTGGGCATCTTCGTCCGCGTCACCCTGCCCTTCGCGGCCATGGGCTTCATCAACCAGGCCGGGCGCATCGTCGTGGCGCTGGTGGGGCCGGCGATCGCGCTGGAATTCGGTCTCTCGGCGAGCGGCCTCGGGGTGCTGGCGGCGGCCTTCTTCGCCGCCTACGCGCTGGCTCAGCTGCCGATCGGGGTGGCGATGGACCTGCACGGGCCGCGCCGCGTGCAGGTGGCGCTGGCACTGGTCGCCGCCGCAGGCTTCGCGCTCTCGGCGCTGGCGGCGGAGCCGTTCTGGCTGGCGGTCGGGCGCTTCGTCAGCGGCATCGGCATCGCCGGCGCGCTGATCGCGGTGATGAAGGCGCATGTGCAGTGGTACCCCGGCGCCACGCTGCCGGCGGTGACCGGGGCGGCGGTCTTCCTCGGCGGTGCCGGCGCGCTGGCTGCGACGCTGCCGGTGCAATGGCTGCTGCCCTGGATCGGCTGGCGCGGCGCCTTCGGGCTGCTGGCGGGGCTTTCGCTGGCCACGGCGATCTGGATCCGGCTTTCGGTGCCGCTGCGGCCGCCGGGCGCCGCGCCGCCGCCGCCGCGGCGCCGGCTCGGCCAGGAAATCGCCGAGTTCGGCCGCATCTTCAGCCACCGGCAATTCACCCGCTACACGCCGGCGGTGGCGCTGACGACCGCGCTGGTCTTCACCTATCAGGGGCTCTGGGCGGGACCCTGGCTGCGCGACGTGGCGGGGCTGGGGGCCGGGGAACGGGCGGCGGCGCTGCTGACCTATGCCTGCGGCATGATGACGGGGCATCTGCTGAGCGGCCTCGTCGCGTCGCGGGTGCAGGCGCGCGGCGGCGACCCGATGCTGGTGCCCTTCGTCTGCATGGCGGGGATGGCAGCGGCGCAGGTGGTGCTGATCACCGGCCCGACCAGCCCGGCGGTGCTGCACGCGACGTGGTTCGCCTTCGCCGCCGTCGGCTCCTGCGGGCCGGTGGCCTATGCCGTGCTGGCGCAGCGCTTCCCGGCGGCGATGACGGCGCGGGTCTCCACCGCCATGAACGGCTCGATGCTGGCGCTGGTCTTCGTGCTGCAGGCGGTGATCGGGCTGATCCTCGACCTCTGGCCGCGCACCGCGACGGATGGCTGGGATCGCGCCGGCTATGGCTGGGCGATGGGGCTGACCCTGGTGCTGCAGGCGGGTGGCATCGGCTGGATGCTTCTGGCGCCGCGCGTCCTGGGGCGGGAGGCGCCGCGAACCGCTTGAGCGCCGCGCCCCGATCCGCGCTACGCTCCCCGTGCAGGGAGGGGAGCGAGCCATTGGCATTGGACCTGAAGCGCACGCGCCGGCTGATCGACCGCTACCGGGTGATCGAGGGCAGGGGATTCCGGCTGAAGGACCATGACCCGGGCGACACCGCCGGGCTGGAGATGGAGAAATCGGAGGCCAAGGCGCTGCTCGCGGAGGGCACGCAGCTGCTCGCCGAGTGGCAGGACAAGCTCTACGCGCAGGACCGCTGGGCGGTGCTGTGCCTGTTCCAGGCGATGGACGCGGCAGGCAAGGACGGCGCGATCAAGCACGTCTTCTCCGGCATCAACCCGCAGGGCGTGCATGTCGCAAGCTTCAAGGCGCCAGGTCCGGTGGAGCTGGATCACGACTTCCTGTGGCGCCATGTGCAGGCCCTGCCGGCGCGCGGCATGATCGGCATCCACAACCGCTCCTGGTATGAGGAGGTGCTCGCCGTGCGCGTGCATCCCGAAATCCTGCACGGCCGCCAGAAGCTGCCGCCTGAGCTGGTGACGAAGCGCGTCTGGGACGAGCGGCTGGAGGATATCGCCGGCTTCGAACGCTACCTGTCGCGGCAGGGCGTGGTGGTGCTGAAATTCTTCCTCCACCTGTCCAAGGCGGAGCAGAAGCGCCGCTTCCTCAGCCGCATCGACGAGCCGGAGAAGAACTGGAAATTCTCCGCCGCCGACGTCGCCGAGCGCCGGCTCTGGGACGACTACCAGGGCGCCTATGAGCGGGCGATCCGCGCCACCGCCGCGCCGCACGCGCCCTGGTTCGTGGTTCCGGCCGACAACAAGTGGTTCACCCGGCTCGGCGTCGCCGCCGCGATCGCCCTGTCCATGCACGACCTCGATCTGCACTACCCGAAGGTGACCGAAGCCGATCTCGCGCGCTTGCAGGACGCCCGGAAGGAGCTGGAAGACTGACGGGGTCCCGCCGCCTGGTGCTGATCGCGCCGGCCTGGGCGACGCTGCTCGGCGCCTGCCAGCCAGCGGCGATCGCCGATGCGCTGACGCCGCGCGCCGGCACGCGGCTGGTGCCGGACCTGGCCTATGGCGCGGGGGCGCGGCAGCGCCTGGACCTCTATCTGCCGGCGGCGCCCCGGAACGCGACGCCACTGCTGGTCTTCTTCTACGGCGGCGGCTGGCGCAGCGGCGAGCGCGGCAGCTACGGCTTCGTCGCGCGGGTGCTGGCGGCGCGCGGCTTCGCGGTGGCGGTGCCGGACTACCGCCTCTGGCCGGAGGGGCGCTGGCCCGGCTTCGTCGAGGACGCTGCCGCGGCGCTGCACTGGCTGGACGGGCGAGAGGCCACCGCCGCAGGAGTGCCGCGTGGCGGCCCGGTGCACGTGATGGGGCATTCCGCCGGCGGCACCATCGCCGCCTCCCTGGCGCTCGATCCGCGCTGGCTGGGCGCGGCGCGGCGTGCGGCGCTGGCCGGCTGCATCACCCTGGCCGCGCCCTTCGACTGGGCACCGCGGCGCGAGCCGCTGGTCTCGATCTTCGCTGCGGCTCCGGACGGCGCCATCCGCGCGGCGCCCGAGGATCCGGCGCTGCTGGCCGCTGCGCCGCCCATGCTGCTGCTGCACGGCGCGGACGACCGCACGGTGCGCCCGGAGCAGTCGCAGCGCATGGCCGCGCGCCTGGCCGAGGCCGGCGCGCGGGAGGTGCGCCTGCGGGTATTCCCCGGCGTCGGGCACATCGCGATCCTCGCCGCGATGGCCGCGCCGGTCCGCGCGCTGGGCCTCGCGCGCGCCCCGGTGCTGGAGGAGGTGACGGGCTTCGCCGCCGCGGCGTGAGGGGCGCTATCCGGCCGCGGCCGCCGCGGGCTCATCCCCCGCCGCATCCAGCACGTGCAGCGCATAGGTGAAGGCGGCTCCCGCGTTCAGCGCGATGGCGACGCCGAGCGCCTCGGCCATCTCCTCCTTCGACGCGCCGGCGTGCTTCGCCTTGCGCACATGCGCGTCGATGCAGCCGTCGCAGCGGGTGGTGATGGCGACGGCCAGCGCGATCAGCTCGCGGGTCTTGGCGTCGAGGTGCCTGGTGGTGGCGGCGCCGCGGCTGAGCGCGCCGAAGCCCTTCACCAATTCGGGATGCAACCCGTTCAGCTCGCGGCCGCGGTCGCGCGCTGCGGCGTTGTATTCGTCCCAGTCCTTGATTCCGCTCATCCGCGGCCGTCCTTCTGCTGCACATGGCAAGGGCGCCGGCCCCGCCGCCGACGCCCTTCATCTGCGTCCGCAGGCGGTGAAATGCTACTCCGCAACCTCCGGCTCACGCTCCGCCTCGCCGTCACCGGGGCCTTCCTCGGGCTTCGGCAGGGCGGGGGGCGCGGCCTCGATGTAATCGAAGGTGAGCGTGCCCTCCTTCATGCCGACCTTCACGGCGCCGCCCTTGGCGAGCTTGCCGAACAGCAGCTCCTCGGCCAGCGGCTTCTTCACGTGCTCCTGGATGACGCGGGCCAAGGGCCGCGCGCCGTAGAGCGGGTCGTAGCCGCGCTCGGCCAGCCATTCCTTGGCGGCCGAGGAGAGCTCGATGGTCACGTTGCGGTCGGCGAGCTGGGCTTCCAGCTGCATCACGAACTTCTCGACCACCTGGCCGACGATCTCCGGCGTCAGGCCGGAGAAGGGCACCACCGCGTCCAGCCGGTTGCGGAATTCCGGCGTGAACATCCGCTTGATCGCCTCCTCGTCCTCGCCGACGCGCACCGTCGCGCCGAAGCCGATGGCGGTCTTGGCCATCTCGGCGGCGCCGGCATTGGTCGTCATGATGAGGATGACGTTGCGGAAATCCACGGTCTTGCCGTTGTGGTCGGTCAGCTTCCCGTGGTCCATCACCTGCAGCAGGATGTTGTAGAGATCCTGGTGCGCCTTCTCGATCTCATCGAGCAGCAGCACGGCATGCGGGTGCTGGTCGATGCTGTCGGTCAGCAGCCCGCCCTGGTCGAAGCCGACATAGCCAGGCGGCGCGCCGATCAGGCGGGAGACGCTGTGGCGCTCCATGTATTCCGACATGTCGAAGCGGATCAGCTCGATGCCGAGCGTCTTGGCGAGCTGCTTGGCGACTTCCGTCTTGCCGACGCCGGTGGGGCCGCTGAACAGGTAGTTGCCGATCGGCTTCTCCGCATCGCGCAGGCCGGCGCGGGAGAGCTTGATCGCGCTCGACAGCGCCTCGATGGCCTTGTCCTGGCCGAACACCATGGCCTTCAGGTCGCGCTCGAGGTTCTTCAGCGTCTCCTTGTCGTCGGAGGAGACGCTTTTCGGCGGGATGCGCGCGATCTTGGCGACGATGTCCTCGACATCCTTTAGGGTCACCGTCTTCCGCCGCTTGTTCTCCGGCAGCAGCATGCGGCTGGCGCCGACCTCGTCGATCACGTCGATCGCCTTGTCGGGCAGCTTGCGGTCGTGGATGTACTTGGCGCTGAGCTCCACCGCGGCGCGGATCGCCTCCGGCGTGTAGCGCACCTTGTGGTGCTTCTCGTAGTTGGTCTTCAGGCCCTGGAGGATCTTGACCGTGTCCTCGACGGTCGGTTCGTTGACGTCGATCTTCTGGAAGCGCCGGACCAGGGCGCGATCCTTTTCGAAGTAGTTGCGGTATTCCTTGTAGGTGGTGCTGCCGATGCAGCGCAGGTTACCCGAGGCCAGCGCCGGCTTCAGCAGGTTCGACGCATCCATCGCCCCGCCGGAGGTGGCGCCCGCGCCGATCACGGTGTGGATCTCGTCGATGAAGAGGATCGACCCCGGCTGGTTCTCCAGTTCGGCCACCACGGCCTTCAGCCGCTCCTCGAAGTCGCCGCGGTAGCGCGTGCCGGCGAGCAGGCTGCCCATGTCGAGGGCGAAGATCGTGCTCTTCAGCAGCACCTCGGGCACGTCGCCCTCGATGATGCGCTTGGCCAGGCCCTCGGCGATCGCGGTCTTGCCGACGCCGGGGTCGCCCACGTAGAGCGGGTTGTTCTTGGTGCGCCGGCAGAGGATCTGGATGGTGCGCTCGATCTCGTCGGCGCGGCCGATCAGCGGGTCGATCTTGCCCGCCTGCGCCTTCTTGTTCAGGTTGACGCAATAGTTCGAGAGCGCGTCCTGGCCGCGGTTGCCGCCCTGGTTGCCGCGCGGCTTCTCTTCCTTTTCGACGTTCTCCTCCCGCTCGGTCGGGGTGCCCTGCACGGGGCGGTTCTGGCTGCGCCCCGGCGCCTTGGCGATGCCGTGGCTGATGAAGTTCACGGCATCGAGCCGCGTCATGTCCTGCAGCTGCAGGAAGTAGACGGCGTGGCTCTCGCGTTCGGAGAACAGCGCGACCAGGACGTTCGCCCCGGTCACCTCGTCGCGGCCGCTGCTCTGCACATGGATGGCGGCGCGCTGCACCACGCGCTGGAAGCCCGCGGTCGGCTTCGGGTCGCCTCCGCGTTCCGTGACGAGGCCGGCGAGGTCCTTGTCGAGGAATTCGGTGAGGTCCCGCTTCAGCTTCTCCAGGTCGACGCCGCAGGCGCGCAGCACGGTGGCGGCGTCCTGGTCGTCGGTCAGGGCGTGCAGGAGATGCTCGAGGGTCGCGTATTCGTGCCGGCGCTCATTGGCGAGGGCGAGGGCGCGATGGAGCGTCTGCTCGAGGTTGCGTGACAGCATGTCAGTGACGCTCCTCTGTCGGCCCCGGGCGCCCGGCAGGCGGCCGCCCAGGGGGAATCATCCGCTGCCCGAGTTGGGCCCGTGCCGGATGAAGGAAAGCCCCGCCATGCGGCGGGGGTAAAATGCAAACCGCGTGCCGCCCGCCGGTTGCAGGGGCACCGGACACCCGACCGATCTCCCCGGCCGGTCCGCCGGGGCGTGTTCTGCCAGGGCGGGCCGGCGCGCGGCTCATTCCTTTTCGATCGTGCACTGCAAGGGATGCTGGTTCTGCCGTGCCAGGTCCATCACCTGGGTCACCTTGGTCTCGGCGACCTCGTAGGTATAGACCCCGCAGACCCCGACCCCGCGTCGGTGCACATGCAGCATGATGCGCGTGGCTTCCTCGCGGTTCTTCTGGAAGAAGCGCTCCAGCACGTGCACGACGAACTCCATCGGCGTGTAGTCGTCGTTCAGCATCAGCACCTTGTACATGGCCGGCTTCTTGGTGCGCGGCCGCGTCTTGACGACGACGCCGGTGGCCGGGCCGCCTTCGCCCGGCGTATTGCCGCCTCCTGGCCGTTTGTCTTGGTCGCTCATGAGCATCCTGATGGGCGGGCCGCCTTCCGTGCGGCACGCGATCGGCCGCGCGCCGCGCCTGGGCCTATCCCCGCGTGCTGAGGATATCGCCCCAGGGGCGGTCAGGTGAAGGGCTACGCGCGACCGTGACCGGAATTGGTGAAGACGGCGCGCCCCGCCATCCCCTCGGTCACGCGCGGAAGCCATGCCGCGCCCGCATGGCGCACGCAAGGGGCGCGGAATTGCAGAGGGCCCGGCCCGCCGGCGCCCCGCCGGGGCGGGATCGCACGACAGGGCCGGGCCCCAGAAGCCAAACGGCGCGGGCAGCCCGCCCGCCCCGAAGCCGAAGCTCAGGCCGCGACCTGGGAGCGCGCGAACTTCTCGGTCGCCAGCGTGAAGCGGGCGTTGAGCGGGGCGAAGGCCTGCTCGGTCAGCCTCAGGGCCTGCTCGCCGAGCTTCGCGGTCTCGGCGACCGAGCGCTCCATGGCGGCGCGGGCGAGGCTGGACTGGATCTGGGCGACCTCGTGCAGGCTCTTCACCGAGCCGAGCGCCTTGGCGCCCTCGATCGCCTGGTCGGTCAGGCCCTGCATCATGGCGAAGGTCTGGCGGCCCAGATCCTGCACGCCGGCGACATAGATCTGCGTCGCCTTGGTCAGGGCCTCGACATTGCCGCGGCCGAACTCCGCCGCCTCTTCCGCCGCCTTCATCATGGTCTCGGTCGCCTTGTTGGCCTGGGTCATGGTGATCTCCATCGTCGTCATCCTTTGCGCGCCCTGCGCGCGGGTTTCGGGCAGTGCCGGGCCCGACTGGGCCGCGATCACCGCGGGTGCCGGGATAGTCTCGACCGCCGCCGGCAAGGGGCCGGCCTGCGTGATCCGGGCCGCCACGGCTGCGCCGGGCGGGGTAGTGTTGCTCTCCGGCAACGGGCCGTGGGGAAGGCCCGCCTCTCGCAGTTCGACCGCCACCGCCATGGCGGTTTCGCCGGTGATGACGGTCCCCGCCTCGGCGGCCGGGGGCGGCGCTTCGGCGGAGGTTGCGGGTGCCTCGTCAGCAGCAACCTCGACGGGAGGCGCTGCGCGCCGGGAGGATCGGTTAGATTTGCTGCGCTGCAACATGCACGGCTTCTAGCCAGGTTCCACCAGCCCTGGCAAGGACAATTTTGCAGTGCAGCATAAAAATTCTGCAATCTGGCGGACGGCACGACCGGATGCCCCGTCCCGCAGCGCTGCAACCAGGCGGGGTGCTTGAGGGCCTCCGCGTAAGCCCCTGCATCCCTGCAAGTTCCTCATCTATTCCCATGGACATCCACCATCGGCATTGCCTAGTCTTCGGGCGATTCGCGGCATGCCGGGGGGGCGGGCCGCGCATCGGGGGAAATTCTCGTGGCATTCAGCGCTGGGCGCCTGCGACTTCGCATGATCGCGGCGGTTGCAGTCATGGCATCATTCATCGGTTCGCCGGCAAGGGCGCAGATCGGCAGCGACCGCTACGCCGCCATCGTCACCGAGGCGCGCAGCGGCGCCGTGCTGCTCGCCGCCAACGCCGATGAGCAGCGCTATCCCGCCTCGCTCACCAAGATGATGACCGTCTACATGGCGCTCGAGGGGCTGCGCGACGGCCGCTTCCAGCGCTCGACGCCCGTCTTCGTCTCCGGCACCGCCGCCGCCATGCCGCCCTCGCGGCTTGGCCTCGCCGCCGGCATGAGCCTGACGGTGGAGGAGGCGATCCTCGCCCTGGTGACGAAGTCCGCCAACGACGCCGCGGCCGCGCTCGGCGAATTCATGGGCGGCGGCAGCGAGCTGCGCTTCGCCCAGATGATGACCATGCGCGCCCGCCAGCTCGGCATGAGCCGCACCACCTTCCGCAACGCCTCCGGCCTGCCCGACCTCGACCAGGTGAGCACGGCGCGCGACATGGCGCTGCTGGGCCGTCGGCTGATCGGCGATTTTCCGCGCGACTACGCCTATTTCTCCACGCCGCACTTCGTGTTCCGCGGCCGCACCCACTGGAACCACAACCGCCTGCTGCAGGAATACGACGGCACCGACGGCATCAAGACCGGCTACGTGAACGACAGCGGCTTCAACCTGGTGGCCAGCGTGCAGCGCGACGGCGTGCGCCTGATCGCCGCGGTCTTCGGCGGGCGCACCGGCCGCGAGCGCGACCGCCATATGATGGCGATCCTCGACCGCGGCTTCGTCATGTCGGGGGTGGCGGTGCGCGAGCGGGCCGAGCCCGTGGCGGTCGCCGCCGTGCGTCCCGGCCTGCCGAGGGTCATGGCCAGCGCCCGGGCGGCGACGCGCCCGGCGCGGGGCGTGCCGGTCGTTGCCACCACGGCTGCCGCACGCCGTGGCCCCGCCTTCGCCCGGGCCCGCAC
>JAIEOP010000425.1 GCA_019750465.1 Acetobacteraceae bacterium
GGCGGCACCTCCTCGATCAACGGCATGGTCTACATGCGCGGCCATCCGCGCGACTACGACGAGTGGCGCCAGAAGGGCTGCACGGGCTGGGACTACGACAGCGTGCTGCCGTTCTTCCGCAAGGCCGAGAACCAGACCCGCGGCGAGGACGAATTCCACGGCGTCGGCGGGCCACTCACGGTCTCCGACCAGCCGCACACCTCCGCGCTGACCGACGCACTGATCGCCGCGGCCGAGCAGGCCGGCATCCCGCGCAACCCCGACTTCAACGGCGCCCGGCAGGAGGGCGCGGGCTACTACCAGACCACCACCAGCAACCGCCGCCGCTGGAGCACGGCGCGCGCCTATCTCGGACCCGCGAAGGGCAGGCCGAACCTCGAGATCCGCACGCTCTGCCAGGCCACGCGCGTGATCATCGAGGACGGGCGTGCCACCGGCGTGGAGTACCGCTCGCCGCGCGGCGTCGAGGCGGCACGGGCGCGGCGGGAGGTGGTGGTCTCCGGCGGCGCCTATGGCTCGCCGCAGCTGCTGATGCTGTCGGGGATCGGCCCGGGCGGGCACCTGCAGGCCATGGGCATCGCCGTGCGGCGCGACCTGCCGGCGGTGGGGGCGAACCTGCACGACCATTTCTGCCTCTACATGCAGTGGCGCTGCACCCGCCCGATCACCTTCAACGAGCTGGAGAATTCCTGGCCACGCAAGATCGCCGCCGCGGTGCGGTACGGGCTGACGCGCGGCGGGCCGATGGCGGTGAACGGCATCCGCGCCGGCCTCTTCACCCGCACCGACCCGCGGCTGGAGCGGCCCGACCTGCAGGTCAACCTGCTGGAGTGGAGCACCCTGGAGCGCTCGGCCAAGGGCGTGCGGCCGCACCCCTTCCCCGGCTTCACCCTCGGCCCGGTGCACCTGACGCCCGACGGGCGCGGAACGGTGCGGCTGGCGGGCGCCGACCCGCTGGCGCCGCCGGCGATCGCCTTCGGCTTCCTCGGCAGCGAGTACGACATGCGGGCGATGGTCGCGGGCGCGAAGCTCGCGCGCCGCCTGGTGCAGCAGCCGGCGCTGGCGCCCTTCACCGGGGAGGAGCTGTTTCCCGGCCCGGACTACGTCACGGACGAGGATCTGGCGCGCTACGTGCGCGAGGCGGGGCTGACCAACCACCACCCCGCCGGCAGCTGCGCCATGGGCACGGGCAGCAACAGCGTGGTCGATCCGCGGCTGCGCGTGCACGGCGTGGGCGCGCTGCGCGTGGCCGACGCCTCCATCATGCCGGCGGTGGTGGCGGGCAACACCAACGCGCCGTCGATCATGATCGGCGAGAAATGCGCGGCGATGGTGCTGGAGGACGCCGCGGCGTAGCGGCCGCCGTCAGGGCGAACGCCGGCCCCGGTGCCCAGCGGCGGCCGGGCATCAGTCGGCGTACTGCCCCGCTGCCTGGATGATCGGGCGCCATTTGACGATGTCGGCCTGCCAGAACCGGCGATGCGCCTCCGGCGTCGCGCGGTCCTGCGCCACGGGCGTGGTGCCGAGCTCGGCGAAGCGGGCGACCAGCCGCTCGTCGCGCAGCGCCGCCTGCAGCGCCCCCGACAGGCGTTGGATCACCGGGGCCGGCGTGCCCTTCGGCGCGTAGAGGCCGTGCCACACCGTCACCTGGAAGTCGGGCAGCCCGCCTTCCGCGCTGGTCGGCACGTTGGGCAGGGCGGGCACGCGGCTCTCGGTGGTGACGTTGAACACCTTGATGGCGCCGCTGTTGATCTGTTCCGTCGTGTTGGTGGTCTGGTCGCACATCAGGTCCACGCGGCCGGAGAGCAATTCCTGCATCGCCGGGCCGGTGCCGCGGAAGGGCACGGTGGTCATCGGCGTATCGACGGCCTTCATCAGCAGCAGCCCGCAGAGATGGCTGGCGGCGCCGATGCCGGCATTCGCGTAGTTCAGGTTGTCGCGCTCGCGGCGGATGACGGCGATGGCTTCCTGCAACGTGTTCGCCGGAAAATCCTTCTTGGCCACCAGGGTCATCGGCACCTCGGTGACCAGGCCGATGGTCTCGAAGCCATTGACCGGGTCGTAGGCCAGGCGGCGGTAGAGCGTCGGCGTGGTGGACATGCCGATGTGGTGCAGCAGCAGCGTGTACCCATCGGGCCGCGCCATGGCGACCTTCTGCGCGCCGATGGTGCCGCCGGCGCCGCCGGCATTCTCCACCACCACGGTCTGGCCGAGGTTGCGGCCCATCGCCTCGGCGACCAGACGGGCGACGGTATCGGTCGGCCCGCCCGCGGCGAAGGGAACGATGATGGTCACGGTGCGCGTCGGCCAGGGCTGCTGTGCCCGCGCCGCGCCGCCGAGAGTGAGCGCGCCGGCGAGGCCCAGCGTGCTGCGCCGCGTCAACCGTGCCATGGCATGATCCTCCTTGCCGGTCCGTGAGCGGTCCGGCCTTGCCACGCGCAGGTCATGCGCGCCCTGATCCGTGTCAAGGCAAAGATCGCGTGCGGGTTCGCCACGCGGGGGGGGCCGGCATCCCCGGCCCCGGTGAGCGGGCGCGGCGGCTACCCCGCCTTGCCGACCGTGACGCCGGCCAGGCGCTCGATCACCTTCACCACCGCCGAGCCGTCCTCCTTCCCGTACCCGGCGGCGCGCGCCATCTGGTAGAATTGCTGCGTCACGTTCGCCAGGATCATCGGCACGCCGAGCGCCTTGGCCAGCGCCGTCTCCACCTCCTGGTCCTTGTAGGAGATGTCGGTGGTGCCGGAGGGCGAGAAGTCGCGCGCCACCATGCGGGTGCCGCTGCGCTCCACCGCCACGCTGGCGCCGGTGGAGACGCGCAGCACGTCGATCACCTGCCCTGCGTCCAGCCCCGCCTTGGCGCCCAGCACCATGCCCTCCGCGATCGCCACCACCTGCACCTGCAGCAGCATGTTGTTGATCAGCTTCATCGCCAGGCCGCAGCCGAGCGGACCCATGTGGAAGACGTTGCCGCCCATGGCGCGGAACAGGTCCCCGCAGGCCTCGAAGGTCTCGCGCGGCCCGCCGACGATGACGGAGAGCGTGCCCGCCTCGGCGCCTGTCGTGCCGCCCGAGACCGGCGCATCCAGCAGCGCGATGCCCTGCCCCGCCAGCCGTTCGCCCATGCGCTGCAGGGTGGGCACATCCACCGTGCTCATGCAGATCACAATGTGGCCAGGGGCGGCGCCGGCCGCGAAGCCGCCGATCACCTCCTGCATCTGCGCCGTGGTCTCCACCATGCAGATGCTGCGCGTGCACTGCTTCGCCACCTGTTCCGGCGAATGCGCCACCTCCGCGCCCGCCTCCGACAGCGCCTGCACCCGGCGCGCGTCGAGGTCGTGCACCACGACGTCGTGCCCGGCCTTCAGCAGGTTGCGCGCCATCGGCCCGCCCATGGCGCCGAGGCCGACGAAACCGGTCTTGGGCATTTCACAATCCTCCCGTCACGTCGATGGTCAGCCCGGTCACGAAATCGGCGTCCGCGGAGGCGAGGAAGCAGATCACCCGCGCCTGGTCCTCGGCGAGGCCCATGCGCCGCAGCGGCGTGCGCTCGATGTCGCGCTGCCGCTCCTCGGGCGGCTTCTGGTGCCAGCGGGGGCCGATCCGCTCGGTCAGGGTGGTCGCCGGCGCGATGGCGTTCACCGTGATGCCGTGCGGCCCCTGCTCCAGCGCCAGCTTCTTCGTGAAGGCCATGATGCCGCCCTTCGCGGTGGCATAGGCGGAGCTGCTCGCCTCGCTCAGCCCGCGCCCCGCGATGGAGGCGAGGTTGACGATCTTGCCCCCGCCCTGGCGCTGCATCACCGGGAGCACGGCATGCGTGAACAGGAAGGTCCCGGTCAGGTTGAAGTGCAGCAGCGCCTGCCATTCGGCGAGACTCAGCCGCTCCGTCGTCGCCGCCGGATCGGCGATGATGGTGCTGCCGCCGACGGCGTTCACGAGGATGTCGATGCGCCCGAAGCGCCGCGCGGCTTCCGCCACCGTCGCGTCCACCTGCGCCTCGTCGAGCGCGTCGCAGGGGAAGGGATGGGCGTTCTCGCCGATCTGCCGGACCGCCGCATCCAGCCGCTCCGGATTGTTCTCCACCAGCGCGACCGTCGCGCCCTCGCGCGCCATGATGCCGGCGGTGGCGCGGCCGATGCCGTTGCCCGCCGCGGTGATGATGGCGACCCTGCCCTCGAACCTCATTGCATATCCCTCCGCTTCGCGACGCGGGCCGATTCGCGCCTCCGGGCCTTCGGCCCGCCAGCGATCGGACCGCGTTGTCACCGTCATTGCGCCACTTCGGCCCTGAGCCCGGCGCGGCGGATCAGCTCGCCCCAGGTCTGCTTGTCGCGGGCGATGCGCGCCGCGAATTCCTCCGGCGTGCCGAGCAGCACCCCCATGCCGTTCTCGAACATGCGGCGCCGGTAGTCCGCATCCTCGCGCACGGCCAGAAGCGCCTCCGTCCAGCGTCCCAGCGCGGCGCGGTCCATGGCGCGCGGGCCGGCCAGGCCGAACCAGTTCACCAGCTCGAAGCCGGGGACGAAGCGGGCCATGGGCTGCACCTCCGGCAGCTGCGGCGCCGGCTCCAGGCTGCCGACCGCCAGCGGCCGCACCGCGCCCTGGCGCACCTGGCCGAAGCTGTCGGGCAGGTTGCCGAAGAACATGTCCACCTCGCGCGAGATGACGGCGAGCGTCGCCGGCGCGCCGCCGCGATAGGGGATGCCGAGGATGTTCGTCTCCGTCAGCACCTTGAACAGCTCCGCCGCGAGGTGCTGCGAGCCGCCGCTGCCGGCGGAGGCGTAGGTCAGCTTGCCCGGATTTGCCCGCGCATGGGCGATCAGCTCCGGCACGGTCCGGAACGCCGCGTTCGGATGCACGATCAGCAGGTTGGGGATGCCGATGCCGTTGGAGATCGGCGTCAGGTCCCGGTCGACGTCGAGCGGCATGACCTGGCCCGGCATCTGCGCCATCACCGCCTGCACGCCCATGGAGGTGATGAACACCGCGTGGCCGTCATTCGGCATCGTGCTCACCGCCACGGCGCCGACCAGCCCGCCGGCGCCGGCGCGGTTCTCGATGACCACGCGCTGGCGGAAGATGGGCTGCAGCTTCTCCGCCAGGATGCGCGCGAAGATGTCGCTGGTGCCGCCCGGCGGCGCGCCGCTCACGATGCGGATATCGCCGGAGGGAAAGGCGGCGGCGCGCGCCGCGCGCGGTGCCGCCAGCGCAGCGGGGCTGGCGGCGAGCAGGCTCCTGCGTCGCAGCATCGGATGATTCCTCCCGTCTGCCGCGATGCTGCGCCCACAGGCCAGCGGGGGTCAATTCCCGGGCCTCCCCCGCGAGCGGAGGAGGGCCGGGGTGCGGGCGGCGCCCCGCTCAGACATGGATCGCGTCCAGGTCCTTGCCCGCGTTCTCCGGGCTGAACCACCACATCACCGCCGCCTGCGCCAGCATGAAGACCGGGATCAGCAGGAAGGCGGTGTGGAAGGAGCCCGAGCTCTCGCGCAGCCAGACCGAGACGAAAGGCCACAGCACCAGGCCGACGAAGAACGCAATGCCCCAGGAGAAGCCGTTGCCGACGCCGCGCACGCGGGTCGGGTACATCTCGGCCGTGTAGGTCGTGGCCGGTCCCCAGATGCCGAGGAAGCCGATGCTCCAGA
Source organism: Acetobacteraceae bacterium (assembly GCA_019750465.1). Classification (GTDB taxonomy): domain Bacteria; phylum Pseudomonadota; class Alphaproteobacteria; order Acetobacterales; family Acetobacteraceae; genus JAIEOP01. Next base: position 5,640 of record JAIEOP010000425.1, read on the forward strand.
GCATGCCGAGACTCCAGAGCGCCACCTTGCCCTCCGCGTAGATCCAGAGCGTGAGGAAGGCCGCGCCCTGCACCAGCATGATGACGAAGGAGAGCCGCCGGCCGAACAGGTCGGCGATCCAGCCCGCGCCGGCGATCCCGGCGACCCCGATCAGCGACCAGGCGATGTAGAAGGTGCTGTATTCCGTCGTGCTCCAGCCATGCGCCTCCTTCAGGAACAGCGGCATCCAGAGGCCGACGGTGGAGAAGGCGACGATGTTCGCCGTGGCGACGAAGGTCGCCAGCGCCGTGTTGCGCCGCATGTCCGGCAGGAAGAGCTGGCGAATGCCGACCTTGTCGGCCTTGCCGAACCAGGCGCGGTCCTCGGGCGTGATGGCGCGGCCCGCCGCGAGCTCGGCGCGGATGCGGCGCTTGCGGTCCGTGGTGCGCACCCAGTAGGGCGATTCCGGGCAGAGCATGCGCACATAGACGGCGAGCAGCGCCACCACGACCGGCAGCACGAAGGCGGCGCGCCAGCCCCAGTCGCCCACCACCACGGCGGTGATGGTGCCGGCCAGCGCCGCGCCGACGCCCCAGGCCGCGCGGTTCGCCGATAGGATGCGGCCCCTCAGCCGCGCCGGCCAGGTCTCCGCCACCAGCATGGAGCCGATCGCCCATTCACCGTTCAGCGCGAAGCGCACCACGCAGTAGGCGGCGACGAAGAAGCCGAAATTCGGCGCGATGGCGACCAGCGGCATCATCAGCGAGAACATCGCGATGTTCACCGCCAGCAGGTTGCGCCGCCCGACCCGGTCCGCCAGCCAGGGCCAGGCGTAGAGGCCGATGATGCCGACCAGCATCGCGATCTGCACGCCGGACCGGTACTGCGGCAGGGTCAGCGCGTATTCCGCGATCACCAGCGGCGCGACCAGGCCGAAGATGGCGCCGTCCATGCCGTCGAAGCCCCAGCCGAGGCCATTGGCCCAGGCGATGTGCCAGTGCGTGCGGGTGACGGTGTGCTGCTGCGCCGCGTTGCGGTACGCGGCCGACTGCATGTGCCGCTCCTCGAGCGGCCCGCCGGCGGCGAGAGGCGTTGCGGCATCGGCGGGTGCGCCGATGCCCGGCGCCAAGGTAGTGGAGCTCATGGGCGTTTCTCCCTTTTCGCCCCGGCATGCCGTCTGGGCGCGGTTCTCCCGTCTTGCCGCCCAGCCTGCGTTCGGCGCGCGGCCGCGGCAATCCCGATTCCGCGTGTGCGCCGGCTAATCGGCCGTGGCGCCGGACCCCTGGATGATCGGAATCCACAGCGCCAATTGTTCGTCCCAGAAGGCGCCGAAGGCCTCGGCGCCCATGGGCCGGGGATCGACGCCCACCTCGGCGAGCCGGCGCTGCAACGCCGGCGTGGCGAGGGCGGCCAGCGCCGCCGCCTCCAGCCGCGCGCGGATCGGCGCCGGCACGGCGGCGGGGGTGAAGATGCCGTGCCAGTTGTAGGTCTCGTAGCCCGCCACCCCGGCCTCGGCGGCGGTCGGCACCTCCGGCAGCACGGCGCTGCGCTCGCGCGTGGTGACCGCCAGCGCGCGCAGCTGCCCGCCGCGCACGCCGCCCAGCACGCCGGCGATGGTGTCCACCATCATGTCCGTCGTGCCGGCCATCAGGTCCGCCAGCGCCGGGCCGGAGCCGCGATAGGGCACGTGCACCGCTTCCGTCCCCGTGCGTTGCAGCAGCAGCAGCGCCGAGAGATGCGTGATGGTGCCGTTGCCGGAGGAGGCGTAGCTGCGCCGCCCCGGCTCGCGCCGCAGCAGCGCGACCAGCTCGGCCAGCGTCGCCGCCGGCACGCGCGCATTCACCAGCACCACGTTCGGCACCAGCCCGATCAGCGCGACCGGGGCGAAGGCGCGGCGCACGTCGAAGCTGAGGTTGCGGTAGAGGCCGGCATTGAGCACCGCCGAGGACAGCGTGTGGAAGGTGATGGTATAGCCGTCCGGCGGCGCCGCCAGCGACGCTTCGGATCCGATGACGCCGCCGGAGCCGCCGCGGTTCTCCACCACCACCGTCTGGCCGAGCTGCTCGCCCATCGCTCCTGCGGTCAGCCGCGCGACCACGTCGGCCGCGCCGCCGGCGGCGAAGGGCACGATCATGCGGATCGGGCGGCTGGGGTACGGGGCGTCCTGCGCGCGCGCCACCATCGGCAGGGCGAGCGGCGCGGCAAGCATGGCGCGACGGTGCATGGACAACCTCCCGGGATTCGCCCGACGCTATAGGCCGCGAACCGCTTGAGGGAGAAGCCGGCCATGGCCCGCGAGGTGACGGAGGCGCTGCGCGCGCAGATCCGCGACGAGCTGCCGGAGGTCGCGGCGATCCGCGACGCGGCGCTCGCTGCCGCCGTGGTGGAGGCCTGGGCGCTGGCCATCGCGTGGTCCTCCTTCGGCTCGATCCGGGAGATCCCGCCCAGCGGCAACCCGGGGCAGATGACGCTGACGCGCGGCGACCAGACGGACCACATCCGCGGCGTGACGCGGCTGGCCATGCGCATGGCGGAGGAGATGGCGGCGCTGAACCCCGACCTGGCGGTGGACCACGACATCGTCGTGGCCGGCGGGCTCTGCCACGATGTCGGCAAGCCCTGGGAGTTCGACCCGGAGAACCGCCGGCGCTGGGAGGCGGCGCCGCGCGGCGTCGGCCTGCCCTCGATCCGCCACCCGGCCTATGGCGTGCATCTGTGCCTGACGGTTGGGCTGCCGGAGGCGGTGGCACACATCGCCGGCGCGCATTCCGGCGAGGGAGAGCTGGTGGTGCGCAGCCTGGAGGGGACGATCGTGCACCTGTCGGATATCGGCTACTGGACGATGGCGCTGGCGGGCGGGCTGATCCGGCCGGAGACGGTGTCGCAGAAGTACCGGCGGCCGATCTCGTTGTGAGGGGATGGAAGAAAGCGCTGGGGGAGGTGAACTGCCCCAGACCCCCTCCTTTTTTTGCTTGTGAAAAAAGTAAAAATAGATGAGGGGTCCGGGGAGAATACCTTCTCCCCGGCCTTTTTCCTTGCTGCGCACGGCGCAGGGGCTTGATCTCCTGCCGCGCCCGCCGGACACTCCCCGCAAGCACCAAGGAGGGATCGTTGAGCGCCGTCGCCACCGACACCGAGGCCTACCGCGCCCGCCACCGCGCCTGGCTCGCCGCCAATCTCCCCGCCCGCTGGCGCGCCGACAACCCCGACTACCAGGGCCCCACCCTCGACGAGGCGAAGGAGTGGGAGGCCGAGCTGCACCGCCAGGGGTTCTGGGGCGTCGCCTGGCCGCGCGACTATGGCGGCCACGGCCTGACCCTGCGCGAGCATCTGGTCGCCAACCAGGAGATCGGCCGCCTGCCGATGCCGGAAAGCTTCAACTCCATCGGCAAGGAGCTGGCCGGGCCGATCATCCTGGCCATCGCCACGGAGGAGCAGAAGAAGCGGTACATCCCCGCCATCCTCGAGATGCGCGAGATCTGGTGCCAGGGCTTCTCCGAGCCCGAGGCGGGATCGGACCTCGCCGGGCTGCGCACCCGCGCGGTGCGGGACGGCGCCGCCTGGCGCGTCACCGGGCAGAAGATCTGGACCTCCGGCGCGCACCGCGCGCAGCGCTGCCTGCTGCTGGCCCGCACCGGCAGCATGGAGAGCCGCCACCGCGGGCTCTCGCTGTTCGCGCTGAAGCTCGACCAGCCCGGCGTCACCATCAAGCCGATCCGCCAGATGGACGGCAATGCCGAGTTCAACGAGGTGTTCTTCGACAACGCCCTGGTCGAGCCCGAGGACGCGCTCGGCGAGCAGGAGCGGGGCTGGGCCGCGGCGGTGCGCGTGCTGGAGGTGGAGCGCGGCACCAACCGCATCTACCGCGCCTGGCGGCTGGAGGAGGAGCTGCGCCACCTGCTCACGGTCTGCCGCACCGATCCCGCGCTGGCCCGGATCATCGAGAACCCGCACATGGTCCAGCGCATCGCGGCGGTGCAGGTGGATATCGAGGTGCACAAGCGCATGATCGAGGGCGTGGTGGAAGACCTCTGCGCCGGCGCCTCCATCGGCGGGCGCGGCAGCCTGATCAAGCAGCACTGGTCGGACTACCACCAGCGCCAGGCGGCGCTCGCCGTGGAGATCCTGGAGCGGGCGTCCTACCCGCCCTCGCCCGCCGTCGCGCGCGCGCAGCAGCGCTTCCGCACGGTCTACCTGCGCTCGCGCGCCGAGACGATCTACGCGGGCACCACCCAGATCCAGCTCGGCATCATCGCCGACCGCATCCTGAAGCTGCCGCGGGAGGGCTGAGCGCCATGTCCGACGATCCGATCCGCGAGATCGCGGAAACCGCCACCCGCGCCGCCGCCATCGCCGCCGGCCTGGATGCCGCCGGCGCCGCGCGGCGTCTGGGCGAGGACGGGCTGCTGGGCGTTCTGGCGCCGGAATCGGTCGGCGGCCTCGGCCTGCCGCTCTCGGTTGCCGCGGCCGTGGTGGCGGCAACCGAGGCGGCGCTGGTGCCGCTGCCGGTCGCGGAAGCGGTGCTGGCGGCGCGGCTGCTGGCGGAGCGCCATCCGGAGGTCGCCGCCGCCATCGTCGCGGGCGAGGGGGTCGTGACAGTCGCCACCGCCGGGGCCTTCACCGACGAGGACGGGCGATGCAGCGGCACCGTCGGCCGCGCCCCCGCCGGCCTGGCGGCGCGCTGGCTGATCGCCCGGACGGGGAATGCCGGCGCGGCGGTGCTGCTGGACCTGCGCGCCGAGGGCGTCACCATCGAGGAGGAGCGCGGCCTCGACCTGGAACGCCCGCCGGCGCGCATCGTCGCGCGCGACGCCGTGGCCACGCCGTTGCACGACATCGCCGGCTTCGAGGCCGACCTGCTGCTGCTGCGCGCGGCGGGCGCGCTGGGCGCGGCCGAGCACTGCCTGGACCGCACCATCGGCCATGTGAGCAATCGGCGGCAGTTCGGGAAGCCGCTGGTCGCCTTCCAGGGCCTGCGCTTCGAACTGGCGCGCCAGAAGCTCTCGCTGGAAGGGGCCCGGGCGGCGCTGGCCCACGCCCTGTCCCTGGCCGGCCAGGATCCGCGGGCCGAGGGGATCGCCAGGCTGGTCGCCCGCAGCGCCTGCGGCGATGCCGCCCCCGCGATCATTGAGGCCGCCATCCAGCTGCATGGCGGCATGGGCTTCACCTGGGATCTCGGCCTGCATCGCCAGTTGCGGCGCGCCAGGGAGGCCGCGGCCGCGCTCGATGCGGTAGCGGCACGAGCAGCGCTGGCGGAACGGCTTGAACAGGCCTGGGCGGCCTGACCGGACCGGAATGTCGTCCGGAGTTGATGACAGGACGGCAACACCATGTCAGGGAGGCGGCCGGGAGGCGGGCGCCGCTGGTGCTTAACATTTCGCCAGGTCCGCTTCCCCTGTAAGCTCCGCGGGGCCAGATGGGGACTCGGATGCCGCAAGGCAGGAATGAAGCCGTCGTTGCGACGCAAGAGGTAGGTTCGCTGTCCTTCGAGGACGCGCTGGCCGAGCTGGAGGCGATCGTCAGCCGGCTGGAACAGGGCAAGGGCAACCTGGCCGACGCGATCGGCGACTACGAACGGGGGACGGCGCTGCGCCGGCATTGCGAGGCCCGGCTGAGCGAGGCCGAGGCGCGGGTGCAGGCGATCGTGGAGGGGCCGTCCGGGCCCACCGGCCTGCGCGACGTGAGCGGCCTGCGCGACGTGAGCGAGTGAGTGGGACGACGCTGCCGATGGCCCTGACCGCCCTGGACGCCGGTGACCTCGCCCTGCCTCGGGCGATGGCCGAGGCTGCCACCGAGATCGACGCCGCGCTGGACACGCTGCTGCCGCAGGTCGAGGGGCCGGAATCGCGGCTCTACGAGGCCATGCGCTACGCGGCGATCGGCGGCGGCAAGCGGCTGCGCGGCTTCCTCGTGCTGGAAGGCGCGCGGCAGTTCGGCGTGTCGCGCAACGCCGCGCTCCGCGTCGCCGGCGCCATCGAGATGGTGCACGCCTATTCGCTGGTGCATGACGACCTGCCGGCGATGGACGACGACGACCTGCGCCGCGGCAGGCCCACCCTGCACAAGGCGTTCGACGAGGCGACCGCCATCCTGGCGGGCGATGCGCTGCAATGCCACGCCTTCACCGTGCTGGCCGAGGAGGACACCCACAGCGACCCCGGCGTGCGGCTGGAGCTGGTGCGCTGCCTCTCGCGCGCCGCCGGGCCGCGCGGCATGTGCGGCGGGCAGATGCTGGACATGCTGGCCGAGGCGGCCGGAGAGCCGATGGACGAGGTCGCCATCGGCCGGCTGCAGACCATGAAGACGGGCCGGTTGATCGAATATGCCGCCGAGGCCGGGGCGCTGCTCGGCAAGGCGGCGTCCTCGCAGCGGCATTCGCTGTGCCTCTATGGGCGCGATCTCGGCGCCGCCTTCCAGATCGCCGATGACCTGCTGGACGCCACCGCCTCCGCCGAGGAGGCCGGCAAGCGCACCGGCAAGGACGCCGGGGCCGGCAAGGCGACGCTGGTCGGGCTGCTCGGGCTGGACCGCGCCCGCATGCAGGCCGAACGCCTGGTCGCCCAGGCCAAGAACCACCTGGACAGCTTCGGCGACCGCGCGGACCTGCTGCGCCGCCTCGCCGATTTCGTGATTGCCCGGAGACGTTGATGTCCGCACCCCCGATGGTTCCCCCCGCCACGCCGCTGCTCGACCGGGTGAAGGTGCCGGCCGACATGCGGAATTTCTCCGGGGACCAGCTGAAGCAGCTCGCGGCGGAGCTGCGGGCGGAGACCATCCACGCGGTCAGCCAGACCGGCGGGCATCTCGGCGCCTCGCTCGGCGTGGTGGAGCTGACCGTCGCGGTGCACGCAGTGTTCGAGACGCCGAAGGACCGGCTGATCTGGGATGTCGGCCACCAGGCCTATCCGCACAAGATCCTGACCGGCCGGCGCGACCGCATCCGCACCCTGCGCCAGGGCGGCGGGCTCTCCGGCTTCACCCGGCGCAGCGAGAGCGAGTACGACCCCTTCGGCGCGGCGCATTCCAGCACCTCCATCTCCTCCGGCCTCGGCATGGCGGTGGCGCGCGACCTCAAGGGCGATGACCGCCACGTCATTGCCGTGATCGGCGACGGCGCAATGAGCGCCGGCATGGCCTACGAGGCGATGAACAACGCCGGCGCGGGCAAGGCCAAGCTCATCGTCATCCTGAACGACAACGACATGTCGATCGCGCCGCCGGTGGGCGCGATGAGCGCCTACCTGTCGAAGCTGATCTCGTCGCGCCCCTTCCTGTCGATCCGCGAGATGATGGCGAAGCTGGCGCGGCTGTTCCCCGGCCCGATCGAGCGCGCGGCGAAGCGCGCCGACGAGTACGCCCGCGGCCTGCTGACGGGCGGCACGCTGTTCGAGGAGCTGGGCTTCTACTACGTCGGCCCGATCGACGGGCACGACCTCGACCACCTGCTGCCGGTGCTGCGCAACCTGCGCGACACGGAGCTGCAGGGGCCGATCCTGCTGCACGTGGTCACCAAGAAGGGCAAGGGCTACCCGCCCGCCGAGGAATCCGCCGACAAGTACCACGGCGTGCAGAAATTCAACGTCGTCACCGGCGAGCAGGTGAAGGCGCCGCCCGGCCCGCCGACCTACCAGAAGGTCTTCGCCACCGCGCTGATCGCCGAGGCCGAGGCGGACGGCCGCATCGTCGCGATCAACGCCGCCATGCCCTCCGGCACCAGCCTCGACATGTTCGGCAAGCGCTTCCCGAAGCGCACCTTCGATGTCGGCATCGCCGAGCAGCACGCCGTCACCTTCGCCGCCGGCATGGCGACGGAGGGGATGAAGCCGTTCTGCGCGATCTACTCCACCTTCCTCCAGCGCGCCTATGACCAGGTCGTGCACGACGTGGTGCTGCAGGGCCTGCCGGTGCGCTTCGCCATGGACCGCGCCGGCCTGGTCGGCGCCGACGGCGCTACGCATGCCGGCAGCTTCGACATCGCCTATCTCGGCTGCCTGCCGGGCATCGTGCTGATGGCCGCGAGCGACGAGGTGGAGCTGATGCACATGGTCGCCACCGCCGCGGCGCTGGACGACCGGCCCTCCGCCTTCCGCTACCCGCGCGGCGAGGGCCTCGGCCTCGCGCTGCCGAAGCGCGGCACTCCGCTCGAGATCGGCCGCGGGCGCGTGGTGCGGGAGGGCACGACGGTCGCCATCCTGTCCTACGGCGCGCGGCTTCCCGAATGCCTGAAGGCGGCGGACGAGCTGGCGACCTTCGGCCTCTCCACCACGGTCGCCGATGCGCGCTTCGCCAAGCCACTGGACACCGCGCTGGTCGAGCGGCTGGCGCGGGATCACGCCGTGCTGATCACCATCGAGGAAGGCTCGAGGGGTGGCTTCGGCAGCGCGGTGATGCAGCACCTGGCCTGGAAGGGGCTGCTGGAGAACGGCCTGCGGATCCGGCCCATGTGCCTGCCCGACCGCTTCATCGACCACGAGAGCCCACGCAAGCAGTATGACGAGGCGGGGTTGAACGCGCCGCACATCGTGGCGACGGCGCTGGCGGCACTGGGGCGGGACGTGGCGGCGCGGCCGGCACGGGCGTGAAATGCCGCACAACGAAGCCGACGAACATCGACAGAGGGAATTCGGCAGCGAGGCGGCCCGTACCGGGAATATGCATGCCGCCTGCAGCGGGGCTGGACGGTGAAGCCCGAACGGCCGACGTGCAGGGCTGATGGTCGGTTCCCGAGCAGCCGGGCGCTGGTGCGTTCGGCCGGGCAGCGACGCTTGCCGAGCCCTGATCCGGCGGGCTGCTTGCGGCGGTGAACGTGCGGCATCCCGCCAGACCGGCAACGGAGCACGCGGTGATGCTCGGCGTCGCAGCCCTTGCCGGCTAAGGCCGCAAGGACGCGCGCCAAGCCGGCGAAGGCGGTCAGGAAGAGCCATTCGAAGACCAGCGTGTCGTCGACGTTGGCGGCCGCTGCCGTGCAGCCGACCGGCACGCCGGAGCCGTCCACGGCGGCATGGTACTTGGTGCCTCGCTTGCCGCGATCCGTGGGGTTCGGGCCGGTCGGGTCGCCACCCCGCTTGGCGCGGACCGGGCAGGAAGCGATGATCAGGTCCGGATCGGTGCGCAGCATGCCAACCAGCAGCGCGTGCACCTTTGCAGGCAAGCCGGTGGAGGCCCAGCGCGCCAGGCAGCGGCGCAGGGTCGAGCCGCTGGAGCGTGTTGCGTTCGCATGCGCTCACGCAACATGCTCCAGCCTTTGCCGGGTCGCGGGATTCAGCGTTTGCGGCGATTCTGCCTCAACGCATCTCGCTCTAGCCCGCATTTCTCACACGCTGGCAGTCTGCGTGGCGCTTGGCCCGGCGGGTCCGGCCGTGTTGTTGTTCGTGCGCCGGCGAGGCGTCGGCGGCGATTTTTCGTGGGTTCCGGCCGCGCGGGAGCTTCGCCGCGTTCGGCGGTGTTGTCGGGCGGGGTGTGCGCTTGCGCTGTCTGGTTCGTCAGCGCGCGAGCGCCGCGCAGGCTTCCCGATACTGCTGCTGGCATGGCCAGGCCGAACTCATCGCCACCTTCACGCGTCGGACGCTGACGCGCACCAGCGCGCCGATCTTCAGCAGACGCAGCCGGATGGTGCCGCAGGCGGCACGAGCGAGGCCGGTCCTGACGAGGCCGATGCGGCGCAGGCTGTCGACCAGCACATAGGCCATGGCGGCGAACCACAGCCGCAGCCGGTTGGCGCGCATGGTCGCCGCCGAGGTGCGGTCGGCGAACAAGTCGAGCTGGCCTTCCTTGATGCGGTTCTCCATTTCGCCGCGGGCGCAGTGGACGTCCTCGTGAAGCTGCCGCGCCTCGCCGCCGAGCGTCGTGACCACGAAGCGCGGGTTGGACTTGCCGCCGGTCTGCTCGGCCTCGGCGATGACCCGGCGTGCGGCTCCAGCTGTCGCGCGTCGCGCAGGCGAACTCGGCGTGGCGACGGGCCGGCTTGCCGCTTTCCCGACTCTCGGCGGCGGGCGGTTCGGCGATCATGCCGACGAGGCGGCTGTTGCGCGCCAGGCCGGGCAGGAAATCGACGCGGTTCGCCTCGCACCAAGCCATGATGGCGTCGCGTGCGAAGCCGCTGTCGGCGCACAGCATGATGCGCACTGCCGGCCAGCGGGTGCGGACCTGCCCCACGATCCGGGCCAGTTCGCCGGCCGTGCCGGCAGAAGCGTCGATGCTGGCCGGGCGCAGCCTGGCGGCCAGCAGGTGCCGCCCGCAGAACACGTGGAGCGGCAGGTAGCAGCAGATGTCGTAGTAGCCGTGGAAGAAGCGGCTTTCCTGGTGCCCGTGCAGCGGATCGTCCGTCGCGTCGAAATCCAGCACGATCTCCGCCGGCGCCGCCGCATGTGCATCGAGGAAGAACTCCACCAGCAGGCGCTCGATCGCCGCCCCATCGTGGCCGATGGGGTGGTAGCGGCCGGGCTGCCCGGCCGGCGCGTGCTACAGCCGGTTCGGCGTGGACTTGCCGGCCAGCGGCGCGCAGCCGCGCCGCCCCGCCGCCAGCACCGGGTCGTGGCGCAGCGTGTCGTGGTCAGCCAAGTCCTCGTAGCCGAGCGCGATGCCGAACACCCTGCATCACCATGCTCGCGACCGAGTGCTCGACGAAATCCGCCGAACGATCATCGCGGAAGCAGGCGGCGAAGCGGCCGACCAGGCCGATCGCCCGGCCGGTGCGCGACAGCAGCAAGGCGCCCGCGTCCGAGGCGACCCGACCGCCATCGAACGCCGCCACCGCGGCAGGCCCATCGGCAGGTGCAAATCCAAACAGCTCGGCGATACGCTCCGCCGGCATCGGGGCTGCTCCTGCGCCAGGGACAAGCGGTTGCTGCACGACAAATTTCTCAGAGCCCGTGCCCCGATGCACCCCCTACATGTGAGAAATGCGGGATAGCCCGTGGGCGACCCGGCCGCGGCGGCGCTTGGAAGGCGGAACGGACCGACGCGGTCGCCGCGCCCCCCACCCACGGCCTTCAGTGCGCCGCGTCCAGCGCCGCCTCCGCCGCGACACTCAGGCATTCCTCGATCTGCGCGCGCAGCCGGCGCAGGTTGCGATGGCGGGCGAAGCTCCGGCGCAGCGCCATCCTGGTTTCCGCCGCCAGGCTCGGCAGGTCCGCGGCGAGGCAGCCGATATCCTCGGCGATGCCCGCCAGCAGGCCGGAGGCGACACCCTCGAAGGCGCTGGCGGGCGGCGCCTCGATGCGGTGCACCGACAGCCGCGAGAGCAGTGGTGCCGCGATGTCGCGCGTGTCGTTCGCCGCCATGATCCAGACGGCGTGGCGCAGGTCGGCCGCGGTGCGCAGGCATTCGTCGAACCAGGCGCCGGCGCTCTCCGGCTCGATCATCGCCAGCAGCGTGTCGTGGACCCGGCCATTGGTCTCGCGCTGGCCGCCGGCCTTCTCGATCTCGTCGAGGAAGAACACCGGGTTCGGGGCACCCAGCCGTGCCATCTCCGCGATCGGCCAGGCCGGCGTCGCCGCCGACCAGCCGCGCGCCGTGCCCTGCAGGCAGCGGTTGTCGGTCGCACCGCCGAGATTCAGCGAGGCGAAAGGCAGGTCGAGGGCGCGGGCGACGCGCCGCGCGAACCAGGTCTTGCCGACCCCGGGCGGGCCGACCAGCAGCAGCGGGCGCAGCCGCGGGGAGGGACGCCCGGCATGCGCCGCCAGGGCC
>JAIEOP010000491.1 GCA_019750465.1 Acetobacteraceae bacterium
GCCGCGCCTGCTCGCCCGCCTCCGCCGCCGGCGCGGCGCCGCCGCTCGGCGCGGGTGCCGGCCGGCTCCACGGCTCGCGCGACATATCCGCGCGAGCGTCAACCAGGCCGCTATCGGCACACGCCTTGGACGGGCCCCACGCGGATGGCCGTGCACGGCCGGGCACTTGAACGACGAAGGGAAACCGTGTCGATGCCGTCGCAGCGCGTGGTGCTCGCCGCCGACGGCAGCGCCCCCGCCATGGCCCTGACCCTGCTGCTGCTGCTCGTGCAGCGGCAGCGCCGCCGGCGTCTGCCGGCTACGCAGCCGGCTTGCGACGTCTGCACCCCGCTGGCGCCGCGCCGCGCACCGGCGGGTTGAACCCGGCCCCCGCAGGAGTAGCCTTCGGCGACCCGGTGCCACCATGCGGCCCGGCCGGAGGGAAGCATCCATGCTCAAGCCGATCACGGTGGTCTATCCCGTGCTGCCCGCGCGCGACGAGGCGGAGCGCGCCGCGCTGCGCCCGATCGGGCGCAACCGCGACCTCTACCACGAGGCCATCCACGGCACCGCCGACATCGTCCGGGCCGCGGACGAGATGGGCGTCTGGGGCGTCGCCGGCATCGAGCACCACTTCTGGTCCGAGGGCTACGAGGTGGGCCCGAGCCCCGGCACCCTGGATGCATACTGGGCGGCGATCACCAGGAATATCCACGTGGGCTCCCTCGGCTACGTGATGAGCACGCAGAACCCGATCCGCGTCGCCGAGGAGACCGCCATCATCAACCACCTGGCGCGCGGCCGCAGCTTCGTCGGCTTCGCCCGCGGCTACCAGTCGCGCTGGACCAACGTGCTGGGCCAGCACCTCGGCGCGCGCGCGACGAAATCGCCGGAGGCGGCGGTGTACAACGCGCAGACCCAGCTGGCCGGCTTCTCCACCGCGACGACGCTGGTCACGGACAGGGAGGACGACGCCCGCAACCGCGCGATCTTCGAGGAGGGCGTGGAGATCGTGCTGAAGTCCTGGACGGAGGAGAGCTTCTCGCACCGCGGGCTGAACTGGCAGATCCCCTTCCCCGGTGACACCGGCGTGGAGGACTGGCCACTGGCGCGCGCCGGCGTCACGCAGCGGCTCGGCGCACCGGGCGAGATCGACGAGCGGACCGGCGCGACGCGGCGGGTCTCGGTCTGCCCGGCGCCCTATACGCGGCCGCATCCGCCGGTCTTCGTCTCCGGCTCCGGCAGCCCGGAGACCATCTCCTTCTGCGGCAGGCACGGCTTCATCCCGACCTACTTCGCCTCGATCGGCAGCGCCGGCCCGCTCAGCGAGCACTACCGCCGTGCCGCCGCCGCGGGCGGGCGGGACTTCCGCCCGGGGCAGAACCAGTGCCTGGTGCGCTGGATCCAGATCGGGCGGACGGAGGAGGACGCGCTGGACCGCATCCGCGCCTACGACATGGACATCTGGAAGAACTTCTACGCCGCCATGGGCCGGCGCACCGTCGAGAACAACGACTACTTCGGCTCCCTGGTGAACTCCGGCCTGTTCGTGTTCGGCACGGTGGAGAGCGTGCGGCGCCAGCTCATCGAGCAGTGGAAGGTCTTCCCGGCCGAGTACATCACCCTGATCAACCACTACGCCCAGACGCCGAAGGAGGTGGTCATCGAGACCCTCGACACCTTCTTGCGGCAGGTGAAGCCGGCGCTCGACGAGGAGATCCACGCCGCGCGGCGCGTGGCGGCGTAGGTCCCGGAGCACCGGCTTGGCGCCCGGCGGCGGCGGGCCTAGGCTCGGCCCCCGCAACCCGGGAAGGAAACGCCCGCATGATCCATGTCCTCGCCATCATCACCACCAAGCCCGGCATGCGCGAGGGGGTGCTGGAGGCGTTCCGCGCCAACATGCCCGCCGTGCACGCCGAGGCCGGCTGCATCGAGTACGGCCCGGCGATCGACACCGAGGGCATGGGCCGCTTCCAGACCCCCTTCGGCCCCGACGCCTTCGTCGTCATCGAGAAGTGGGAGACCAAGGACCACCTGGCCGCCCATGCCGCCGCGCCGCACATGAAGGCCTATGCGGAGAAGACCAAGGACATGATCGCCAGCCGCGTCATCCACGTGCTCTCGCCCGCCGGGTGACCGGCACGGCGGGCCCGCTTCCGCCGCAGGCGCGCCGCTTCATCGAGGGGCGGCGCGTCGCCCACCTGGCCACCGCGGACGCCGCCGGCGTGCCGCAGGTGGTGCCGGTCTGCTTCGCGCTCTCGGGCGCGACCGCGTACATCGCCATCGACGCCAAGCCGAAGCGTGGGCCGGCCACGGGCCTGAAGCGGCTGCGGAACATCGCCGCCAACCCCGCCGTCGCCCTCGTCTTCGACCACTACGAGGAGGACTGGACGCGCCTCGGCTGGGTGATGCTGCGCGGCCGCGCCGAGATCCTGCCGCCCGGCTCGGCCGAGCACGCGGCCGCGCAGGCGGCGCTGAAGGCGCGCTATACCCAGTACGCGGCGATGGCGCTGGGCGACCTGCCGGTGATCGCCATCCGCATCGCGGCCGCCCGGTCCTGGGGCCGGCTCACCGACGAGGAGCAAGCAGCATGAAGATCGGCGTCTTCTACTTCCCGACCGACTACGGCATCGACCCCGGCGAGCTGGGCGAGGCACTGGAGGAACGCGGCTTCGACAGCCTCTTCGTCCCCGAGCACACCCACATCCCGACCAGCCGGCGCAGCCCCTTCCCCGGCGGCGGCGAGCTGCCGCGGCGCTATGCCCATACGCACGACCCCTTCGTCGCGCTGTCCTTCGCCGCGGCGCGCACGACGCGCCTGCGCCTCGGCACCGGCATCCTGCTGGTGCCGCAGCGCGACCCGATCATCACGGCGAAGAGCGTCGCCAGCCTCGATCGCATGTCGGGCGGGCGCTTCCTGTTCGGCATCGGCGGCGGCTGGAACGTGGAGGAGATGGAGAACCACGGCGCCACCTACGCCACGCGCTTCAAGGTGATGGAGGAGCGCGTGCGCGCCATGCAGGCGCTGTGGAGCGGGGAGGCCGCGGAATTCCACGGCGAGCACGTGAACTTCGACCCGGTCTGGATGTACCCCAAGCCGCTGCAGCGGCCCTGGCCGCCGGTGCTGCTCGGCGGCGAGACCGACCACACGCTGCGCCGCGTCGTCGATTTCTGCGACGGCTGGTTCCCGCGCGCCGGGCGCGGCTTCGACCCCGTCGCCGCGCTCGGCCGGCTGCACACCATGGCGGAGCGCAAGGGGCGCGACCCCAAGGGCCTGCAGACCATCGTGTTCCGCGCCCCGCCCGAGGCGGCGGCGCTGGCCGCCTACCGCGAAGCCGGCATCGACGGCGCGCTGCTCGAGATCCCGGACCTGTCGCGCGACGAGATCCTGCGCACCCTGGACGGTTTCCTGCCGCTGCTGAGGGGCTGATCCCGGGCCGGGCACGAGGCCTGACAGGGGGCCGGCTTCCCGACGCCGCAGCCGGATCGTAACGTCACCGCGAGCCCGCCGCCGGCGAACCGGCAACGGGTGGTATGGGCACGAGGGAGTCGGCCGAGCATGGCGCCGAGACGTCTGGCATGGCTGCGGCATGCGGCGAGGGTGGTCGCGACCATCCTGGCGGTCAGCCTTTCGGTAATGGCGTCCGACCCTGTGCTCGACGCGGCGCTGGGCGGCGTCGAGGAATTCCTGCTCTGGGTCTGGGTGGTGGCGCTCCTCGCCGACTGGGGCTGGGCCGCGCGCCGCGCCATGCGCAGCGGCGAGGGCGCGCTGTCCTACATCCTCTCCGGGCTCGGCATCATCGACCTGGTCGCGGCGGCGGCCGTGCCGGTGGCCTGGATCTTCGGCGCGCGGGAGGCCGGGCTCTGGCTGTTCGGCGCGGTCTGGCTGTTCAAGCTGATCCCGGTGACGCCGCGGCTTGCGCGCCTGGTGCGGGTGCTCGGGCGGGAAGCCGGCTCGCTCGCCGCGGTCGGGGTGCTGTTCGCCATCCTGCTCTTCGGATCCGCCGCCGCGCTCTATGGGCTGGAAGGCAAGGACCAGCCGGAGGCCTACGGCACCATTCCCCGCGCGCTGTGGTGGGCGATCAACACGGTGACCGGCGTCGGGATCGAAGCGGTGCCGGAAGGCGTCGTCGGGCGCCTCGTGGCCGGGGCGCTGATGGTCGTCGGCCTCGGCGTCTTCGGGCTCTTCGCCGGCATCCTCGCCAGCGGCTTCACGGCGGAGGTGCGGCGGGAGGAATTCCTCGGCTCCTGGGAGCTGGTCTGCCGCGTGCCGTTCCTCAAGGCGATGGGCGCGGCGGCGATCGCCGACCTGGCGAGCTCGCTGCGCCGGATGAACGTGCCGGAGAACACCGTCGTCGTCCGCCGCGGCCAGCGTGGCGAATGCATGTACTTCGTGGCCGAAGGCGAGGTGCAGGTGGAGGTGCCGAACGCGCCGGTGACGCTTGGCGAGGGCAGCTTCTTCGGCGAGCTGGCGCTGCTGGAGGGCGGCGGCGGCGTGCGCAACGCCACCGTGCGCTGCAAGCGCCCGACCACGCTGCTGGTGCTGGACGTCGCGGATTTCCGCGCGCTGCTGGCGCGCCATCCAACGCTCGCCGCGATGGTGGAGGAGGAGGCGGCGCGGCGTCGCGTCGGGTGACGCGCCGGGATCGCGCGCGTCGGATGACGCGCCGGGATCGCGCGTCGGATGACGGGGCGCGCCGCCTGATCAGCCGCCGTCCCAGGCCACCGGGCGCGGCTCCCGCCAGGCGCGCAGCAGCGCATGCGCCACGGCCAGCAGCGCCGGCCCGACGAAAAGCCCGAGGAAGCCGAAGGCCAGCATGCCGCCGAAGACCCCGAGGATGATCAGGGTCAGCGGCATGGCGCTGCCACGGCTGATCAGCAGCGGGCGGACGATGTTGTCGCTGCCCGAGACCAGCACCAGCCCCCAGAGCAGCATGAAGACCGCCCAGCCGATGTCGCCGGCGGCGTAGAGCCACCAGGCGGCACCCGCCCAGGCCACCACCACGAGCGGCCCGAGCACCTGCGAGACCGAGCAGACGAAGCCGAGGAAGCCGAAAGTCACGGCGCCCGGGACGCCGGCGATGGCGAAGCCGAGGCCCAGCAGCACGCCCTGGAGAATCCCGGTGCCGATGATGCCCCAGGCGACGCCCTTCACCGCTCCGCCCGCCGCGGCCACCGAGGCGACGCCCACCGGCCCGCCAAGCCGCAGCGCGATGTCGCGCAGGGTCTCCGCCATGCGGTCGCCGTTCATCCAGAAGGCGGTGGTGACGATCGGCGCCAGCAGCAGCTGCACCAGGCTTTCCGCGACCGCGCCGCCGAGGCCGATCACCGTCCCGGCGATGGCGTGGGAATAGGGCTCGACCAGGCCCTTCAGGTCGCCCTGCGCCGCGCGGATGCGGGGCCAGAGCCGGTCCGCGTCGCCACCCGCCAGCGGCAGGCCGGAGAGCCAGGCCGGCGGCGCGTCCGGGATGCCGGCCAGCGCGTCGCGCGCCAGGGCGACCCCGTCGCGGATCCGCCCGGCGAGGCCGGGCACCATGGCCAGTGCCGGCAGCGCGGCCAGCAGGACCAGCACCACCAGCGGCAGCGCCGCGGCGAGGCCGCGCGGCACGCCGCGCCGCACCATCGCGTCGCGGAACGGCCAGGTGGCGATGGCGATGAAGGCACCGAACAGGATCGCCACCGCGAAGGGCTGCAGCACCCGCAGCAGGCCGAGCAGCAGCAGCGCCAGCAGCAGCAGCACGACGGCGCGCTCGACAAGGCGCATGGTCCCGCCCTGGCCGGTGGCGGCCAGGGTCGGCGGGGTCGGCGACTCGGACATGCTGCGGGGCTCCCCGTCTCGTGAGCAGCAGGCAAGCATGGCCGTCCGGCGGGTGGAAGCGGCGGCTCGAGCGGCGCTCAGCGCCCGCCGGCGACGTCGAGGATGGTCCCCGTCACGTAGCTTGCCTCGTCGGAGGCGAGGAAGAGCACGGCATCGGCGATCTCCCGCGGCCGGCCGACGCGGCGCATCGGCACCAGGCGGTTCGGGCTGAGCTCCAGCGTCTGCTCCATGCGGGCGAAGGCGGCGCGGGTGCGCTCGGTGTCGATGGGCCCGGGGGCGACGGCGTTGATGCGGACGCCGAGATGCGAGACCTCCATCGCCACGTCGCGCACGAAGCCGGCGATGCCGGCCTTGGCGGCGGAATAGGCGGCGGCGCCGGTGTCCTGCGCCGACCAGGGCGTGCCGTTGCGCGAGCCGGAGGAGAGGCAGACGATGCTGCCGGACCTGCGCGCCATCATCGCCGGCAGCACGGCGCGGGTGCAGAGGAAGGCCGAGCGCAGGTTGAGGCGGATGGTGTGGTCCCAGTCCTCGGCCGACATCTCCCAGATGCGGGCGTTGCGGGCGCCGCCGACATTGTTCACCAGGATGTCGGCCTCGCCGAGATCGGCGGCGATGCGGGCGAAGGCCGATTGCACGGCGGCCTCGTCGGTGACGTCGCCGGCCTGGGCGTGGACGCGGATGCCCGCGCTGCGCAGGTCGGCCGCGTGACGTTCCAGCGCCTCGGCGTCGATGTCGAGCAGGGCGAGGCGCGCGCCCTCCTCCCCCAGCCGTCGCGCGATGGCGGCGCCGAGGCCGTGCGCGGCCCCGGTGACGATGGCCAGGCGGTCCTGCACGCGGCCCATGCGCTATGTCCCCCTCATGGATGGCGAGGCAGTGTGTTGCGGATGCCGGGGTTGGGCAAACCGGGCGCATCATACCAACTCGGTCAAAGGCTGACCCATGCGGCGCGCCAGATGGCGCGCCGAGGCCGCGGACGCGGCCCGCGCCCAATGGCGCGAAGCCAAGCCGCGCGGATGCGCGGCGCCCGGCGTCTGAGGGGCGTTGATGTGTCAACATCAACGCGCGTTGGTATCAGGTGCGGGAAGAGGGCTCCAGGAGCGCAGTCAGCGCCTCGATCAGGGATGGCAACTCGCCGGTGACGATCATCCAGACTTTCTCATCATCCACCGTGGCATAGCGGTGAATGAGGACGTTTCGCGTACCGCAATGCGCGGAAGGTCCGGAACCCTCTCTGCAAGGCCCGGGTCCAGGCGCCGCACGGTGGCCGGCGCCTCCCCGATGATCTCGATCTGGCGCTCGACGGCAGAACGTACCAGGTCGTTGGCCGAATATGCGCTGCGGTCGCGCCCCCCGAGAAACTCGATGGCCCGCATGGCGGCGCGGCGCGCGTCCCAGAGCAGCTTGTCAGACCGATCACTCATGGGTCGGGTAGAGCGGCAGGCGCTCGGCCATGACCCGCCGGCGCAGATAGGGATTCTCCAGCGATCGCTCCGACAGCAGGTCCACGCGCCGTCCGAACAGGGCCTCAAGCGCATCGGAGAACGCGAAGTAATCGCGCAGCCCATCAGCCTCGCTGGCCGGATCGAAGGTCACCAGAAAATCCAGATCGCTCCGCGCCGGATCGAAGCGCCCCGTCACCGCGGAGCCGAAGACATCCAGCCGCGCCACGCCGAAGCGCCGGCACAGCGCGGGAAGCTGTGCCAGCGCCTCGGGCGGCAGGGCGGCGCGGTCCAGGGTCCGCATGCCCGCGATCCTACCACAACCCCTACCCCGCCGCCGCCTTCTCCTTCGCCAGCAGCGCGCGCTTGCGCGGCACGCCCCAGCGGTAGCCGGTGAGGTCGCCATTGCTGCCGATCACCCGGTGGCAGGGCACCGCCAGCGAGACATGGTTCTGCGCGCAGGCCCGCGCCACCGCGCGCACGGCCCGCGGCGCGCCGATCGCCTGGGCCATCTGCGCATAGGTGCGGGTTTCCCCGAACGGGATTGCGGTCAGCGCCTCCCACACCCGGCGCTGGAACGCCGTGCCGCGCAGATCGAGCGGCAGGGCGAGCGCCGCCTCGGGCTCCTCGAGGAAGGCGACCACCGCGCGCACCGTGTCCGCCAGGGCCGCCGGCGCCGCTTCCACCTGCGCCTTCGGGAAGCGCCGGCGGAGATCGCCCTCCAGCGCCGCGAAGGGCTCGGCGAAGCCGATGAAGCAGACGCCCGTGGCCGTGGCACCCACCAGCAGCGGGCCCATGGCGCTCTCGGCATGGGCGGTGCGGATCACCTCGCCCTCGCCGCCGCGCCGGGCCGCGCCCGGGGTCATGCCCAGCACGCGGCCGGGCGCGCCATAGACCCGGCTCTCGCTGCCGTAGCCGGCGCCGGCCACCGCCTCCGCCACCCGCTCCCCGGCGGCCAGCGAGGCCGAAAGGCGGCGCGCGCGCACGCCGTCGGCATAGCTGCGCGGGGTGACCCCGGTGATCTCCTTGAACAGGCGCAGGAAGTGGTGGCGGGCATAGCCGGCGCGGTCGGCCAGGGTGGCCAGCGAGGGGATGGTCTCGCTCGCCTCGATCAGGGCGCAGGCGGCGCGGATGGCGGCGGCGTGGATGGCCGCGCGCTCGCCCTTCGGATCGCAGCGCTTGCAGGCGCGGAAGCCCGCCGCCTCGGCCAGCGGCACGTCGGAGAAGAAGCGCGTATTGCGGCGCAGCGGCGGGCGCGAGGGGCAGCCGGGGCGGCAGAACACGCCCTGCGTCGTGACGGCATAGAGGAAGCCGCCGCAACCGGGTGCCGGGTCGCGGCCCAGCACGGCCTGCCAGCGGGCCTCATCGAGGGGGTCGGCGCTCGCCTGGAGCGGGGCCGAAGGGGCGGGGGGCATGCGGGGGATGTGCGTCATGGCGGCATCCTGCGGAAGCCCTGCCGCGGCCGCCATCCGCGCATTGCGACGGCGCGCCCGCGCCCGGATCGGCCGCCCGGATCAGCCGCCGGGCGAGCCCAGCTTCACCGCCGCGGCGGCGGCAATCAGGCCGAGTGCCCAGGGCAGAACGGTGATGATCTCGGTCATGGCCATGCATCCTGCCGGTGATGGAGCACCCCGCGGCGCGCCTGCATCCCAACTGCGCGCTCCGCAGCGCGCGGGCCAATCGCCGATCGCGATCCCGGTCATCCGCCCGTCGCATGCCCGCGCGTCCCGGCGCGGCGGATCAGGTGGCGTCGCCCTCGGCCTTGCGGCGCAGCTCGCGCAGGCGTTCCTGGCCGCCGGCGAGCTTCGGGTTGATCGCCAGCGCCGCCTCCAGGCTGCGGAGCGCCGCGGCGGCGTTGCCGCCCTCCTCCTGCAGGGTGCTGAGCGTCATCAGCGAGGGCCAGTGCCGCGGCTCCAGGCGCAGCGCCTCCTGCAGGTCGCGGGCCGCGCCGGCGGCGTCGCCGGCCCGGGCATGCGCCTGTGCCCGAAGGTGCCACGCCTCGGCGAAGCCTGGATCGAGCACGAGCGCGGCGTCGAAATCCTCGAGCGCCTCCTCCGGCAGCTGCGCCTCGATGTTGCGCAGCCCGCGGCGCAGCAGCAGGGCGGCGGCCGGGCTGGCGGCCCCGTTCCAGAGCTGGCGGATGCGGTGCTCCACCAGGGCGGCGGCGGCGGAGTCGGGCGCGAACTTCAGTGCCTCGAAGGCGCGGTCCAGCTCAACGCGCCGGGCCTCCGCGCCGCGCGGGCCGGCGCCGGGCAGCGGCTGGCCGCGGCCTGGCGTGGCGGGCAGCAGCAGCGGGGCGAAGGTGGCGGCGAGCAGGGCCAGGCGGCACACGCGCATCGCCGGAGAGTCGGGTGGCACGCACGGCTGCGCAAGGGGGCCGGCGGGTTCGGCGTTCGCCAGGCAGGCGGGTCGAACCGGCGACGCGGTGCCGCGTCATGGCTGGAGCATTCCGCAGCCAGGAGGACGTGATGGCCGACGACCGCAAGCCGAACGCCATGCTCGCCACCGCCATCGCCGCCGCGGGGCTGCTGCTGGCGGCGCTCGGTCGCGGCCGGCGCGATGGGGCGGCGCCCGCCCGGGTTCGGCGTGCAATGCCCGCCGAGGACCGGCGCACGGCCCGAGGCGACCACCGGCAGGTTACGGCGATGGGGCGCGATCCGCGCGGGCGCGACGCCGCCGGCCCCACCGAGATCCCGGCGCGCGGCTGGTGGGACATCCTGAAGCGCACGGTCGCCGAGATCTCCAACGACCGCCTGCTGACCGAGGCGGCCGGCGTGACCTTCTACGCGCTGCTGGCGCTGTTCCCGGCGGTCGGCGCGCTGATCTCGATATACGGGCTGTTCGCCGACCCCGCGACGATCGGGGAGCACCTCCAGATGGCCGCGGGCTTCGTCCCCGGCGGCGGCCTCGAGATCATCGAGGAGCAGGTGCGGCGCATCACCGCGAAGCCGAGCGGTGCGCTGGGCTTCGGCGTGGTGATCGGCCTCGCGACCTCCCTCTGGAGCGCCAACCAGGCGATGAAGGCGGTCGTCGATGCGCTGAACGTGGTCTACGAGGAGGAGGAGCGGCGCGGCTTCTTCAAGCGCCTGTTCATCACCATGGCCTTCACGCTGGGCGGCATCCTGTTCGTGCTGCTGGCGGTGGCGGCGGTGGTGGTGCTGCCGATCGTGCTGGAATTCGTCGGCCTGGGCGGGATGGAGACGCTGCTGCGGCTGGCACGCTGGCCGCTGCTGCTGGTGGCGATCGCATTGTTCCTGGCGCTGATCTACCGCTACGGCCCGAGCCGCGAGGAGGCGAAGTGGCGCTGGGTGAGCTGGGGCAGCGCGGTGGCCTCGCTGATCTGGGTGGCCGGCTCGATCGGCTTTTCCTGGTACGTGCAGAATTTCGGCAACTACAACGAGACCTACGGCTCGCTCGGCGCGGTGATCGGCTTCATGACCTGGATCTGGCTCTCGGCCACCGTCGTGCTGGTGGGGGCGGAGCTGAACGCGGAGATGGAGCACCAGACCGCGCGCGACACCACCACCGGACCCGAGCAGCCGATGGGCACGCGCGGCGCGAAGATGGCCGACCAGGTGGCGCACTGACCTCTTCCCCCGCGTACGCGGGAGGGCCGGGGTGGGAGCCCTTGCTGGTCCGGTGACCCCGCACCACCCCCACCCTAACCCTCCCCCGCGAGCGGGGGAGGGGATTCCCGTCCCATCGCGTGCGGCTTCAGCGCGGCATGGATGGTGCCGTTGACCGGCACGGCGATGCCGTGCGCGGCGCCGAGCGCCACCACGCGGCCATTCAGCCAGGGCAGTTCCAGGCGGCGGCCCGCGCGCAAATCCACCAGCATGGACGGCGTGAGGCCATCGGGCTGGTCGCGCAGGAAGGCGCGGCCCGGCTCCAGCGCCGCCTCGTCCAGCGCCACGCCCTCCGCCAGTCCAACGGCCAAGGCCTCGCGCATCGCCGCCTCGTGCAGCGCGGCGAGGTCGGGGTCGGCGCGCACGGCGCCGAGCGGCACGCGCGCCAGCGCGCAGAGGCCGGCGATGGCGGTCAGCAGGATGAACTTCTCCCATCGCGCGCGCCCGATGTCGGGGGCGAGGACGGCGTCGATTCCGGCGGCGCGGGCCGCGGCCTCGATGCGGCGCTCGCGCAGGGTGGCGGCGCCATCGAGGCGGCCGAAGGCGACGCGGTGATGCGTGCCGGTCTGGCGGATCACGCCGGGCGCCACGATCGAGCCCGTCACCATGGCGAGGCCGCCCAGCACATGCGCGGCACCGAGGATGGGCACCAGGCGCTCCGCCGCATCGACGCCGTTCTGCAGCGGGATCACCGCGGTCTCCGACCCGATCAGCGGGCGGCAGGCGGCGCCGGCGGCCTCGACATCCCAGAGCTTCACGCAGACCAGCACGAGATCGACCGGGCCGATGGCGGCGGGATCGTCGGTGGCGCGGGCCGGGCGGATCAGGGTCTCGCCGCGGTCACCCGTGATGCGCAGGCCGTCGGCGCGCATGGCGGCGAGGTGCGCGCCGCGGGCGAGGAAGGCGACGTCGTGACCGGCGGCGGCGAGGGAGGCGCCGAGCGGCCCGCCGATGCCGCCGGTGCCGAGGATGGCGATGCGCACCGGGTCAGGCCGGCGCCGCAGCCGAGAGCGCCGCGAGCCGTGCCCGCCAGCCCGCCTCCATCGCCTCCGTCCACGCCGCGCCGAGCGCTTCCCGCACCGTCTCCATCACCAGCGCGTAGAAATTGTCGAAGGCCTCGTCCGGCACGCCGTAGCCCATGTGGTTCATGCGCTCGATGCCGATCAGCCCGGCCAGGCGCTCGCCGCCATCCAGCAGCGCCTCGAACACCATGGACAGCATCTGCCCGCGTACGTGGCCGCCCTTGTCCATGACGAACAGCGCCTCGGTCTCCGGATGGCGCTCGAAGAGCCGTGCGTAGATCATGGGCTTCGGGTCGCCCACGCGCTCCGACAGCAGCTCCAGGCTTTCGGCGACGGCGTCGTTCATGACGGCAACGGCGCGGGCTGGCCGGCGCAATTGGGCAGCGTCTCGTCGAGCAGGCCCCAGGGCGGCGCGGAGGCTGTCCAGATGAAGCCCTCCGGCCGGTAGCGCGCCGGCTCGTCCAGCGCGCCGACGCGCACCACGACGAGCCCCGGCCGGCTCTCGGACCGGCTGAACAGCGGCGTGCCGCAGGCCGTGCAGAAGGCGCGGCGCATCACCGTGCCGCTGTCCGCCCGACCGACGTATTCCTGCACCTCGCCGGTCGCGCGGAAGGTCGCGCTGCGGAAGATCGCGTTCACCGTCGCGTTGCCGGCGGCGAGGTACTGGCAGTCGCGGCACCAGCAGGCGCGGGCGGCGATCGGCGCCTCCCCGCACTCGAACCGCACGGCGCCACAGAGGCATCCGCCCGTCACGCGCGTCGTCATGCTCCTGCGCCCTCCCCGCCCGTTCGCGGCAGGCCGGCCTACGGCACCGCCGCCGGCTTCGGCCCTCCCGCCATCCAGTCCAGCAGCTCCACCGTATGGACCACCGGCATCCGCTCCCCGGCAAGCTGCGTCAGGCAGCCGATGTTGCCGCTGGCGATCAGGTCGGCCCGCGTGCGGTCCAGGTTCGCCAGCTTGCGCGCGCGGAGCTGCCCGGCAATCGCCGGCTGCAGCATGTTGTAGGTGCCGGCGGAGCCGCAGCAGAGATGCGCCTCCGCCGGTTCGCGCAGCGCGAAGCCGGCGCGCTTCAGCAGCGCCTTCGGCACGTCCGTCAGCCGCTGCCCGTGCTGCAGGCTGCAGGCGGCGTGGTAGGCCACCGTCAGCCCGGGGGCGGCGCGCGTCGGCGCATAGTCGAATTGCGTGAGCACCTCGGAGATGTCCTTGGCGAGCCCCGCCACCCGCGCCGCGCGCGCCGCCAGGGCGGGATCCTCGGTGCGGAACATGTGGCCGTAGTCCTTCACCGTGGTGCCGCAGCCGGAGGCGTTGATCACCACCGCGTCCAGCCCCTCCCCCTCGATCTCGCGGGTCCAGGCATCGATGTTGGCGCGCGCCAGGCGCATCGCCGGATCATGGTGGCCCATGTGGTGATCGAGCGCGCCGCAGCAGCCCTGCCCGCGCGTGATCACCACCTCCAGCCCCATGCGCGTCAGCAGCCGGATCGTCGCCTCGTTGATCGAGGGCGCCAGCACCTGCTGCGCGCAGCCCGTCAGCAGCGCCACGCGGCCGCGGCGCTCGCCCTCGGCCCGATGCACCCCTGGCGCCTGCATCGGGCTTGGCGGCGGCAGCGCGCCCGGGGCGAGCCGCAGCATCGCCCGCAGCCGCTGCGCCGTCATCGACGCGCCTGGAATCAGCCCGCCCAGCGGGCGGCCGAGCCGCGCCGCCGCCAGCGCAGCGCGCATCCGCCCTGGATAGGGCAGCACCAGGCTCAGCAGCCGGCGCAGCGCGCGCTCCGCCGGCGGGCGGGTGTAGGTTTCTTCGATGTAGTGCCGCGCGTGATCGACCAGGTGCATGTAGTGCACGCCGGAGGGGCAGGTGGTCATGCAGGACAGGCAGGACAGGCAGCGATCCACGTGCCGCACCACCGCCTCGGTGGCGGGGCGGCCGCTCTCCAGCATGTCCTTGATCAGGTAGATGCGGCCGCGCGGGCTGTCGAGCTCGTCGCCGAGCAGCACGAAGGTCGGGCAGGTCGCGGTGCACATGCCGCAATGCACGCAGGTGCGCAGCACCTGGTTGGAGCGCGCGGTGTCGGGATCGCGGAGCTGCTCGGCGGTGAAGGTGGTCTGCATCGTCGCGCAGGTATAGGCGTCGCGGCACGCGCCGGGAATGCCGCCGACTCCCTCCCCCGCACGCGGGGGAGGGCCGGGGTGGGGGTGGACCCCTTCTCCCTCGCCGACTATGGCCGCGCCGACACCTTCCCCCGTGCCTCGGCGATGCCGTCCACGATCAGCGCCGCCACCGCGCCGCCGAGGCAGGCGTTCAGCCGGTCCGCCACCACCACCCGCATCTCGCGCGGCGCGCGCTCCAGGTCCACGCGGTCGGTCTCGGCCCAGAAGTGCATCAGCTCGTAGCGGCGCAGCACCGGCACGCCGTGCGCCGCGGCGACCAGGCGGATCGCCTCCCGATACAGGTCGATATTCGTGTTGGCCCGCAGGAAGCGGGAGAATTGCTGGTCCAGCAGCACCAGGTCGGCGCCGCTGGCGGCCACCCGCGCGGCGCCCTCGTTCAGCGGGTCGGTCAGCCGCTCCGGCTCGATGGCACGCACCGCCTCCACCGTGCCGCTCTGCCAGAGCACCAGGTGCGGGCGCAGCACCGGCAGTTCCGCGATCAGCAGCCCGGCCGTCTCCGCGGCCAGCAGCCCGCGCCCGCCGCGCACCTCCACGGTGGTGGCGAGGCCGGGGAAGCGCCGCGCCAGCAGCGCCTCCATGCGCGCCGGCCAGGCCGCCTGCGGGCCGGAGCTGCCCGGCCCGAACACCGAGGCCGAGCCGATGACGAGGATGCGGAGCTTCCCCTCCTGCACCGCCCGGGCGGTGGCCGGCAGGGCGACGCCGCCGGCCTCCAGCAGCTCCGCCGGGGCGCCGCAGCTCTGCGTGGTATCGACCGCCTGCGCCCGCCCCGGCCCCGCCAGGCCGGCCAGCAGCAGCATCGCCAGCGCGGCACGGCGCGAGGCCTGTCTCATGGCGCGATCCTGGGCGCGGCGGCGCCATCCGGCAAGGGTGGCGGCACGACGGCTGGCCGACGATCGGGCGGCGCCGGCGCCGCCGTGCCGCGGCTGCGCAGCCGGAACCAGGCGGCAACGGCGCCGACCGCCACCAGCGCCAGCAGCCCGGCCAGGTTCACCGCCGCCTGCATGGCCCAGCGGTCCGACACCTCGAGCGCCAGCCGGCCCAGGAATGAGAAGGCGATGCCGGCGCAGAACACCGGCAGCCCGTGCTGGCCGAGCAGGACGAAGGGCGCGGCCACGGCCCCGCGCAACCATCGCGCGCCGGTCGGCACCGCGTGGCCCAGCAGGTAGGCCAGGGCCAGCATGGAGATCAGCCGGAACGGGTGCAGCGCGGTCTTGTCCACCTCGATCAGCACGGCGGCGACGTGCTCGGGCAGCGCGTCCATCAGCTCGGGGCTGAGCCAGGTGGCCCAGAGTGCTGCCGCGCCGAGCAGCAGCAGCAGCGCCGACAGCCCGATCAGCACCGGATGCCACGGCACGGCGGGTGCCGGCGCACCCGGCGGGCGGTAGCCCAGCACGCAGCCGATGAAGAACAGCAATTGCCAGGCCAGCGGGTTGAAGAACCAGCCGCCATGCAGCCAGCCCGGCAGGTTCGCCCCGCTCATCCGCGTGCCGAGGTAGAGCGCAAGCGAGAGGCCGAGCAGCAGCACGGGCCGGCGCAGCAGCGGCAGCACCGGGACCAGCAGCGCCAGCAGCACGATGTAGAGCGGCAGGATGTCCAGGAAGGCCGGCTGGAAGCGCAGCAGCAGCGCCTCCAGCAGCGCCCGGTACGGCTGCTCGCCGAAGGCATCGAGGTGCAGCTCGTCGAGGTAGGCCGCGGAGTCCAGGGTGGCGGCGGAGAGCCCGACCTGCGCGGTGAACACCACGAACAGGAAGATGTGGGCGACATAGAG
Organism: Acetobacteraceae bacterium; assembly: GCA_019750465.1. Lineage (GTDB taxonomy): Bacteria > Pseudomonadota > Alphaproteobacteria > Acetobacterales > Acetobacteraceae > JAIEOP01. The sequence continues at coordinate 15,821 of JAIEOP010000491.1, forward strand.
CGTGCCCACCCGGCGCGCGAGCTGCGCCGCCGCCAGGCCCCAGCCGAGGCGGTCCATGCTGGCGCCATAGGCCAGGCCCGCGGCGTAGCCGGCCAGCAGCACGAAGGCCTCGGTCGCGTCGCAGAGCGCCAGGTTGCGCAGGGTCAGCGAGCCCAGCGCGTTGCCCGGCACGTGGTCGATGAAGATGAACCACAGGGCGACGCCGCGGAAGAAGTCGACGCGCAGGTCGCGCCCGCCGCCGCCGCCACGGATCAGCCGCCGCATGCCGGGCCCCGGCGCCACGCCTCGTCCATCGCTGCTCCTTCGGCCCGCTGCCGCCGGCCAGCTATACCGCGGGGCGGGGCGTGCGGAAGTGCCGCGGCAATTTGGCAACGCCACATGTTTCGGGGATGATGGGACCATGCCCTGGTCCCTCGCCCCACGCCGCGTCCTGCCGCGGCTGTGCCTTCTTGCGCTGCTCGCGGGGCTGCCGCACGTGGCGGCGCCGGCCACGCCGCCCGCGTCCTGCCCCGATGCCGGCAGCCTCACCCCCATGGCCCTGCCCGGTACGCTGGGCGCGCTGCGCGCCGGCAAGGCGCTCACCATCGTCGCCTTCGGTTCCTCCTCCACGGAGGGGGCGGGTGCCAGCGCGCCGGATGCCACCTACCCGGCGCGGCTGGAGGCGCGGCTACGCGCGGCGTTGCCCGGCGTGGCGCTCCGCGTGCTCAACCGCGGCCGCGGCGGCGAGGAGGTCCGCGAGATGCTGGCGCGGCTGGAGCGCGACGTGGTGGCCGAGGCGCCGACGTTGGTGATCTGGCAGGCCGGCGCCAATGCCGTGCTGCGCGGCATGCCGCCCGAGACCTTCCGTGCCGCCATGGCCACCGGGCTGGCGCGGCTGCAGGCCGCGGGCGCCGACATCGTGCTGATGGACAACCAGCGCGCGCCGCGCATCGTGAACAACCCCCATCACGCCGCCTTCGAGGCGCTGATGGCGGGCCTCGCCGAGGATCAGCAGCTGCCGCTGTTCTCCCGCGCGCGGCTGATGCGCGGCTGGGAGGCGGCGGGCACGCCGCCGGGCGCCTTCCTGGTCGGGGACGGGCTGCACCACAATGACCGCGGCTACGACTGCATCGCCGCCGCGCTGGCCGAGAGCCTGGCCGCGGCGCTGCGGCTGCCCGCCGCGATGCCGGCCCTGGTGGCCGGGCGCTGACGGCGCCGGCGCCGCCGGCTTGGTCGCTACAGCCCCGCCCTCATGCGCCCCGGGTTCAGCACGCCGGCCGGGTCCATCACCGCCTTCACGCGCCGGCCGATGGCGGCGAGGGCGGCGGGCTCCTCCGGCAGCACGGCGACGGCGGCGCGCAGCGGTTCGGGGGCGCGGAACAGGGTGTGGGTGCCGCGGGCCGCGCGCGCCGCATCGACCACCGCGGCATGGGCCCCCTCGACCGCCGGCCCCACCGCCCAGACCAGGCCGCCGCCCCAGTCCAGCAGCAGCCGCGCGCCGAAGCCCGCGGCCAGCGCCCGCGCCACG
>JAIEOP010000385.1 GCA_019750465.1 Acetobacteraceae bacterium
GTCGCCGCAGCCGCTGCGCCCCGGTCAGGCCGGTGGCCAGCAACTCGTCGTAGCGGTCCAGCAGGTTGGTGACGCTGGGCGCGGTCACCGCGAGCCAGTACAATCCGGTGCTGCGCGCCGTGCGGCAGAGGATGCAGGCAGAAGGCAAGGCGCCGATGGTCATCATGGTCGCCATCGCGCGCAAGCTGCTGACCATCCTCAACGCCATCGTCAGGAGCGGCCAGCCATGGCGCAACGCCGACACCTGACCGTCGCGGCGACCCCAAGCCCGACTGCCGAGGTGGTGGCCGGGTCAAGGCCGAAGCCGCCGCAGGCGGGGGCGCGCAGCGCCAGCCTTGATGCGGCCGCCGCCTCCGCAGATCATCCAAGGACGACGCGGCGCTCGACCGCCAACACAGTCGCTCAATCCGTTACCTGCACGTGGTTCCGCAAATCGTACGCGACCCTCGGCGTCACCTGAGCCAGGGCGATGATCCGCATGGGGGCGACCTGCTCCGACGCATCAAGGACATGCCGAAGAAGACGCGCGAGCCGCGTCTTCGCCGCATTGGCGAGGCACTGAAGGTCGCGGTGCCGCAGTTCGGCAGCCTTGAGCTCAAGGATGATCCTGAAGGCCGACCCCATCTCGAAGCGGCGTTCGAACATTGGCGGGCGAACGCGGCACGGCAACGCGAGGACCAATTCTCCGACGGCACACTTCGCCTGATTGGGTTCTTGTGGTCGTTGACCGAACGCGGCGGACCGCTCCTTCTCGAAGAGCCGGAGCTGTCTCTGAACGACGCAATCGTCGAGAAGCTGCCTGAGATGATGCGAAGAGCCCAGAGCTTCTCCGGCAGGCAGGTCATCGCGACCACGCATTCGTATGCAATCCTGAACGCGCCAGGAGTCGGCTTGGGTGACGTGCATCGGGTCAGTGTCGGCAGGGATGGCAGTACGATCCTGACGGCAGCCGAGGACGACGAGGTGGTGGCGCAGGTGCGGAAGGGTTCCTCCATCGGCGATATCGTGCTTCCACTCTCCGCGCCTTCCGAGGCAAGTCGGCTCGCAGTACTCAATGTCGTCTCCCATTGAGATTGCCCTTTGCGGTGAGGGACCAGTCGACATTGAAATCGCTCGGCGGCTCGTCATTGCGTCAGGCGCGATGCCCGGCCAGGATCTCCTCTCCCGCCGTCGTGGGCGTGGCAAGAACTGGCTCGGTACGCGGCTACCAGGGCTAAACGCCGGCGCGCGTTACCGCCACATCCTCGTGCTGCGGGATCTTGACCAGGATGCACCGTGTGCGGGCGACCTGCTGCGAGCATTGCTGCCTGACCGGCATCCGCAGCTGTGCTTGCGAATTGCTGATCACGCGGTCGAGGCGTGGCTCGTGGCCGATTCGGTCGCATTCGCCCGCTTCGCCCGCATCCAAGAAACGGTTGTGCCGCGTCTGCCGGAAACCCTGCCTCGCCCCAAGGACGACATGCTGCGCGCTTGGAAGCGCTCCCGGGATATGGAGTTGCGGCGGCTCGCCTCGGCCGATCCTGTCGAAGCTCAACTCCTCGGTGCCCGCACTGCGGAGTTTGCACGGGATCACTGGGACCCCGAACGCGCGGCTGCAACAGGCCGCGCACCCTCGCTCGCTCGTGCCCTGACGCGATTGCGGGAAGCAGCGACCAGGTCGAGAACCTGAACGGCCCCTCAGCTCTCCAGCTCGCTGTCCCAGTACAGGTAGTCCCGCCAGCTCTCGTGCAGGTAGTTCGGCGGGAACATCCGGCCGTTCTCCTGCAGCTCCCAGCTGGTCGGCTGGCGCGGCGGCTGGCGCGGCAGCATCCGGCACTCCCGCGGCAGGCGGTTGCCCTTGCGCAGGTTGCACGGGCCGCAGGCGGTGCAGACATTCTCCCAGGTGGTGCGTCCGCCGCGGCTGCGCGGGACCACGTGGTCGAAGGTCAGGTCGTGGGTCGGCCGCCCCTCGCCGCAGTACTGGCATTCGAAGCGGTCGCGCAGGAACACGTTGAACCGCGTGAAGGCCGGGCGCCGCGCCGCCGGGATGTACTCCTTCAGCGCGATCACGCTGGGCAGGCGCATGGTCAGGGTGGGCGAGTGCACCTCGGTCTCGTACTCGTTCAGCACGGAGACGCGGTCGAGGAACACGGCCTTCACCGCATCCTGCCAGGACCAGAGCGACAACGGGAAATAGGAGAGCGGGCGGAAATCCGCGTTCAGCACGAGCGCGGGGAAGGACGACCCGAGCGCCAGGTTTCCGCCACCGTCAGGCAAACGCCGCTCCTACTCCGAGCGGCGGCACGCGCCCCGGCGGAACGGCGCCACCCGTCCCGTTGAGAACCCAGAACTGGGGCCTGTCGCGCTGGAAAAGCCCTGGATTCTGTGGTGCCGCCGTGTTGCACAGCCTTCATGCCAGCGCCCGGACCGCAGCGCAACACACCTTGCGTCGTTGGGTCCGCGCCCACGGGCCCGCCCGTGCAATCATCATCGCAACGTCACCTGGTCTGCGGCGCGGCTAGAGCGGGATGCGTTGAGGCAGAATCGCCGCAAACGCTGAATCCCGCGACCCGGCAAAGGCTGGAGCGTGTTGCGTGAGCGCATGCGAACGCAATGCGCTCTATTGCGCAGGCTGGAAGACCCTGCCGAGCAGCCGCGCCCCGGCGGCCAGGCCGGCATCGTCGATCCCGTGGCCGAGGCCGGGTATGACCACCGCCTCGGTCGGCACGCCGGCTTCGTGCAGTGCCGATTCGGCAAAGCGCCCGGCCCAGGCGGGCACCACCTCGTCGGCCTCGCCGTGCACGATCAGCACCGGCGGGCGAGCACGCAGCTCGGCCCCCAGCGTGTCCGGCGCCAGCAGCGCGCCGGAATAGGCGAGGATCGCCGCCGGCGGCACCGCGCCGCGCAGCCCGACATGCAGCGCCGTCATCGCGCCCTGGCTGAACCCCATCAGGGCGAGCGCGTCAGGCGGCAGGCCAAGCCGGGCGAGCTCCTCGGCGAGGAAGGCCTCGACGGCGGGGGCGACGGCGCGGACACCGGCGGCCATGCGCTGCGGGTCGCGGTCGGCCAGGCTGAACCACTGCCGGCCATACGGGGCCATGTCGCAGGGGAAGGGCGCGTCGGGGGCAACGAAGGCAGCCTCCGGCAGGTCCTGTGCCCAGATCGGCGCCAGCCCGGCGAGGTCCGTGCCATCCGCGCCGACACCGTGCAGCAGCACGACGAGCTGCCGCGCGGGCCCGCCACCGGCGGGAGCGAGGCGGGGTCCATCGAGGCGCTGCATGGCGGGATGCTCCGTATCGGTGCAGATGGCCGCTTGCCGGGGCGGTGGCGTCCCGGCTAGCCGGGGCGGGCCATGCCGGCAAGCAGCACGCCACCCCAATCCCTCGTGACCCGCTTCGCTCCAAGCCCGACCGGGCTGCTGCATCTCGGCCATGCCCATGCGGCGCTGTTCGCATGGAGCCTCGCGCGGGCGGCGCCTGGCGGGCGTTTCCTGCTGCGCCTCGAGGACATCGACGCCACGCGCTGCCGGCCGGAATTCGCCGCCGCGATCGCGGAGGACCTTGCCTGGCTCGGCCTCGACTGGGACGGGGCGGTACGCGTGCAGTCCGCCCATATGGCCGACTACGCCGCCGTGCTGGAGCGGCTGGCCGGGCGCGGCCTGCTCTACCCCTGCTTCTGCACCCGGGCGGCGATCGCGCGCGAGGTGGCCGCCGCCGCCGGGGCGCCGCATGGCCCGGACGGGCCGCTCTACCCGGGCACCTGCCGGCGGCTCTCGGCCGGCGAGCGGGCGGACCGGCTGGCCCGCGGCGATCCGCACGCCCTGCGGCTGGACATGGCGGCGGCGCTGCGCCAGGCGCCGCGGGACCTGGCCTGGCATGAGGTGGGGGAGGGGCCGGTCCGCTGCGACCCGGCGCGGTTCGGCGACGCCGTGCTGGCGCGCAAGGAGATGCCGGCGAGCTACCATCTCTGCGTCACGCACGACGACGACGCGCAGGGGGTGACGCTGGTCACGCGGGCCGAGGACCTGCGGCCGGCGACGCATCTGCACCGGCTGCTGCAGGCGCTCATGGGCTGGCCGGCGCCGGCCTACCGCCACCATCCGCTGCTGCGCGGCGCCGACGGCCGACGGCTGTCGAAGCGGGACGGGGCGCCGGCGCTGCGAGCCCTGCGTGCGGCCGGGCTGAGCGCCGGGCAGGTCAGGGCAATGGCCGGGTTCGCGGCGCAGGCCGGATCCGCCGATCCGTCGGCCGCCGTCGCCGAGGCGGACGACGTGGTTCAACCGGGGCTTGGCGCGTCACGGCGCTGACACCGCGGGGCCTGCGCCGGACCATGGCGGCTTGCGTCGATCCCGAACGCCGCACCGACTTGGAGCCCTGGTGGCCGGGCGGATTGACGCGCCCGGCCGTTCATGCCCTTCCGCGATCCACGCTTGCCGGCGGGACGCGGGACGTCCGGCGCGCGCCGCCGAAAGCCTGCCGCTCAGGCGGCGCGGGCATCCGGATGGCGCAGCATCCACAGGTAGGCGTAGCCGGCAACCAGCTCGTCCATCTCGCCCTGCATGGCCATGGAGCCTGGCTGAGAGAACATGATCGAGATTTCGGCGAGGCGCAGCGATGCCGCGGCCATCTCCAGATCACCGTCCCGGATCGCCTCGTCGAAAGCGGCGAGAAGCTTGTTCGATCGGGGCCGCTGCTGAGCGGAGAACTCAGCGGCGGGTTGGATCTCCTCGATAACGGAAGATATGCTCGACATCCTGCCCTCCCGAGCCAGTCATCTCCGGGGTCCTGCGGTTGTGCGGACTGCGTAACCATACACGAATGTCCTGGGACTCAGGCAAACGAAACTTGCGAGGTCCCGTGACGCCGAACCTCCGGCGCGGATTTGTCACTGATGCAGCTCGGCGCGGGACGCGCGGCACATGGCGGCGCATGTCTTGGATTTGACATGACGTCGCCACGCTGGACAGGACCGCCGGACCGCGCCTGCCGCATCGAGGCGAGGCCCCGGCGGTGACCGCGCGACAGGACCGGATGGGTGATCCTGCCCTCGGCGCGCAGCCCCTGGGCCTCGCCTTCCTCGCCGTCGCGGTGATCGGCTGGGGTTCGAACTGGCCACCGATCAAGCTGCTGATCGAGGATCTGCCGATGGCCAGCGCGCGCGCCTGGCCTGGGCTGGCGGGAGGCCTCACCCTTGCGCTGGTGGTGCGGCTCTCGGGGGAGCGGCTCGGCGTGCCGGGCGGCTTGTGGCCACGGCTGTGCCTCGCGGCCCTGCTCAACATCACCGCCTGGATGGGCCTCTCGACCTTCGCCCTGCTGTGGCTGAACGCCTCGGAAACCTGCCTTGTCTGCTACACCATGCCGCTCTGGGCGGCCCTGCTGGCCTGGCCCGTGCTGGGGGAGCGCCCCGGCCCGCTGCGGCTCGCCGGGCTCGGCCTCGGCATGGCGGGGCTGGCGGTCATCATCGGCGGCCGCGGGATCGATCTCGGCCTTGCCAAGCTGCCCGGCCTGGGCTTCGCCCTCGCGGCGGCGCTGCTCTTTGCCCTCGGCACCGTGCTGACCAAGCGGCGGCCGCTGCCGATGCCGGCGGGGGCGGCAGTGGCCTGGCAGGTCTCGCTCGGCATGCTGCCGCTCGGCGCCGTCGCGCTGTGGTTCGACCGGCCCGAGATCGGCGCCATTCCCGCGCGGGCCTGGCTGCTCATGGCCTATGCCGCGATCGTGCCGCTCTGCCTCTGCTACCTCGCCTGGTTCGCCGCCCTGCGGCGCCTGCCGGCCGGCGTAGCGGCAACCGGCACCCTGCTCGCCCCCGTCATCGGCGTGATCGGCTCGGCGCTTGTGCTGGGCGAGCCGTTCGGGATGCCGGAGGTGACGGCGCTTGGGCTCACCCTGGGTGGCGTCGCGCTGGCAGCGCGCGGGTAAGCCCCATGCTGGCAGCGCGCGGGTAATACCAACGCGCGTTGATGTTGACACATCAACGCCCTCAGACGCCGGGCGCCGCGCATCCGCGCGGCTTGGCTTCGCGCCATTGGGCGCGGGCCGCGTCCGCGGCCTCGGCGCGCCATCTGGCGCGCCGCATGGGTCAGCCTTTGACCGAGTTGGTATAAGCCCCATGCTGGCGGCGCGCGGGTCAGCGCGGCGGCCGCATGTGTTGCGCCGGGCGGCCACCGCCGCCATCACCCCGTCATGCCCGACCCATCCCGCCCGCTGCTCCGCCTGCTGCCGGGGCGTGACCGCCGGGTGAAGGCCGGCCACCCCTGGGCCTTCTCCAACGAAATCGCCATGACCCCGGCGGCCCGGGCGCTGCCGGCCGGCAGCCTGGTCCGGTTGGAGGGCGACGATGGCTGGCGCCACGGCACCTTCCAGTTCAACCCGCACAGCCTGATCGCCGCACGACGCCTCGATCGAGACCCGGAGGCGGCGGTGGAGGAGCCGGGCTGGATGCAGGCCCGCCTGGCCGAGGCCCTGGCGCTGCGCGAGCGCCTCTACCCGGGCCAGTCGCATTATCGCATGGTGCATGCCGAGGCGGATGGGCTGCCCGGGCTGGTGATCGACCGCTACGGCGATGCGCTCGCCCTGCAGGCCAATACCGCGGGCATGGACCGCCTGACGCCGCAGATCCTGGCGGCGCTGACGGCGCTGCTGGCGCCGCGCCTGGTGGTGGCCCGCAACGACGCCGCGGTGCGCGGCCTCGAGGGCCTGGCGGAGGCGGTGCACCCGCTGCTGGGCGAGGGCGGCGCAGCCCATGCCGAGGAAGGCGGGCTGCGCTTCCGCGTGGACCTGCTCGGCGGACAGAAGACGGGCTGGTTCTTCGACCAGCGGGAGAACCGCGCGCGGGTGGCCGCCCTTGCATCCGGCGCGAGCGTGCTGGACGCCTTCTGTCACACCGGCGGGTTCGGGCTGCGCTGCGCCGCTTCCGGGGCGGCACGCGTCGTGCTGCTCGACCGCAGCGAGCACGCCCTGGCCGTGGCGGGGGAAAGCGCCGTCGAGAACGGCCTCGCCGACCGGGTGCAGCCGCGGCGTGGCGAGGCGCTGGAGGCGCTGGAGCGCATGGCCGCGGCGGGCGAGCGCCACGACATCGTCATCGCCGACCCGCCGGCCTTCGCCAAGGCGCGCAAGGACCAGCCCGCGGCGCTGCGGGGCTACGCCAGGCTGGCGCGGCTGGCGGCGGCGCTGGTGGCGCCCGGGGGGTTCCTGTTCATCGCCTCCTGCTCGCACCACGTCGCGCCGGGCGAGTTCGCGGAGGCGGCGATCCACGGCGTCGGGCGCGCCCGCCGCGAGGGGCGGATCCTGTTCCAGGGCGGCGCCGGGCCGGACCATCCGGTGCATCCGCTGCTGCCGGAAAGCGCCTACCTGAAGGCCATGCTGTTCCAGCTGACATGAACGGGCCCCCGGCAGCGCTGCTGCGCGCCTATGCCCGCACCGCCTACACCGTCGCGGAGGGCCGCGCCGTGGCGCGGATCGGCCGCCGCAGCCCGTCGGTGGATGCGCTGCTGCAGCGGTTGGGGAGCCGGCAGGGTGGCTTCGTCACCGCCTGGAACCCGCTCAGCCGGCGCATGCCGCGCGGCTGGAACGACCGCGCGCTGGCGCGGCTGCGGCAGGCCTCGCGCCGCCTGCCGCGGGCCGAGGGCTGGGGCATCGGCCGCTCCTGGTCGGAGGCGCACCTGCTGGTCGGCGCCGATCCGCGGCGCGTGCTGGTGCTGGCGCGGCGCTTCCGCCAGCACGCCATCGTCGCCGTGCGGGCCGGGGCGCCGGCGCGCGTGGTGCACGCGCATGGCGCCCCGCTCGACCTGTCTACGCCCAGACCGCGAGATCGCTGATCGCGGTCAGGCCCTGCAGCAGGATCTGGTCCTGGTCGCCGCCGCCGACCGGCGCCAGGGTCACCAGCACGCCCTCGTCGATCACGTTCGCCACGAACATGCCGGCGACGGCGCGCAGGTCCAGCACGTCGCCCGCCGCCTTCGAGAAGTCGGTGACGACGTCCAGGTCCTGCCGCCCACCGCCGTTCTCGGCGCCGAAGACGAAGCGGTCGCCGCCGCCGCCAGCGGTGATCGAATCATCGCCGGCGCCGCCCGTGATCACGTCGCCCCGTGCGCCGCCGAGCAGCGTGTCCGCTCCGGCGTCGCCCCAGATGAACAGGCGGATGCCGCCGGTGATGGCGGAGGCGTCCACCAGGTCGTTGCCGGAGGCTGATTCCACCTCGATGCGCTCGATCGAGGCCATGGCCACGCCGTCCGCCCCGCGCGTGGCGGTCGCCGCGGCGGCGTCGCCGGCCAGCACCACCACGTCGTCCTGGATGCTCAGGTCCAGGTCGAGCGTGTCGGTGCCGCCGCCGGCCTCCACCGTGTCCTGGCCGAAGCTGCCGACGGCGCCCCAGCGGTCGTCGCCGTTGCCGAGCTTGCCGAGATCGTTGCCCGAGCCGGTGGCGACGTTGAGATTCGCGCCCGAGAAGGCGCGCGCGTCCACCACGTCGTCGCCCTCGCCAAGCGAGATGATGAAGCTGTCGCGGGCGGCATCGAAGCCGGCGATCCCGGTCTGCACGCCGAGCGCATCCACCAGGATGTTGCCCGCGATGTTGCGCGCGACGGTGATGCTCTCGGCCGAACCGGTGCCGATGAACGAAATCTCGTTCAGCCCCTTGCCCGACCCGAATTCAACCTTCACCTCCTCGAGAGCCGTGGCCGTGAGGTCGCTGATCTGGACGTAGTCGCCGCCGCCCGCGGCGGCGATCTCGACGCGCTCGATGCTGTCGAAGTCGATGCTCACGAAGCCGGGGAGTTGCACGAGCTCGGCATCGAGGAAGCCGTCGAACAGGCTGAAATCCTCCGACCGGCCGCTGCCCTCGAAGCGGAAGGTGTCGAAGCCCTTCCCGCCGTAGACGGAGTCGCTGCCGTCACCCGGCAGCCAGGCGGCGAGGTCGTCGCCGTCGCCGAGCCGGATGGTGTCCTCGCCTTTGCCGCCGTTCACGATGTCGGACGCGCCGGAGGGCACCGGGAAGCCGGGTTCGGTCTCGACGCCGGGGGAGACGTCGCCGGGGGTGATCCGATCGCGGTCGTCGGTGCCGATGAAATACGCCATGGAGTACGCTCCTGTCCTGGGTTGTGACAGGGCGCACTCCTACGCGTGCCGCGTGCCGCCATGATGTCGCGCCCGGCGCAGACGTGCTTCGCGCGTGTCCGCCCTGTTGCGTGGGTTGCGCGCGCGGCCCGGCCTACAGGAAGCGTTGGATGTCGAGCGTGCTTTCGCGCCCCAGCGCGGCCATGTGCTGCCCGAGGAACCGTTCCGCCGCCTCGCGCCCGTAGCCGCGCAGCCGCAGCAGGAATTCCCAGTCCCCGTTCAGCTTGGTGGAGAGCTTGAACTCGCGCATCCGGTCCTCGTCCTCGATCAGGTGGAGGAAGATGCGGCGGTAGCGGGGTTGTTCCAGGCGGCCGGAATCCAGCAGGCGCTGCACGAAGTCGATCGCCCGCATCTCCGCCATCAGCGAGGCGTTGAAGCTGATCTCGTTCAGCCGGTTCATGATGTCGGTCGGCGTGGTGGGCAGTTCGGGGCGCAGCAGGGCGTTGATCTGCACCAGCACGATGTCGGGGGCGCCGCGCTCGTGGTAGAGCGGCCAGATCGCCGGATTCCCGAGGTAGCCGCCATCCCAGTAGTGCTCGCCCTCGATCTCCACGGCGCGGAAGATGTTGGGCAGGCAGGCGGAGGCGAGCAGCGCATCCACCGTGACCTCGGGCCGGGTGAAGACGCGCGGCTTGCCGGTGCGCACGTTGGTCGCGGAGACGAAGAGGCGCAGCGCCTTCGGGTCGCGGTGCAGCCGCGCCACGTCCAGGTTGTCCAGCAGCACCTGGCGCAGCGGGTTGAACTCGTAGGCGAAGGGGTTGAGCTGGTAGGGCGAGGCGACGCGGATGAGCGTGTCGAAGGCCTGGTAGGCGAAGGACCAGGTCAGGTCGTAGCCCCAGATCGCCTTCTCGATCGGCGTGTTGCGCAGCGGACTGAAGGCGAGCCGCGTGGCGACGTCGCTCCAGAGCTTCTCCAGCGCCCGCCGCGCGCCGTCGCGACCGCCCGCGGCGAGGCCCTGCACCAGCATGGCGCCGTTGATGGCGCCGGCAGAGGTGCCGGAGACGGCGTCGATCTCCAGCCGGTCCTCCTCCAGCAGCCGCTCCAGCACGCCCCAGGTGAAGGCGCCATGCGTGCCGCCGCCCTGCAGCGCGATGTTCACCTTGCGTGGCACGACCGGCTTCGCCACGGCCGGCGCGGCGAGGGGGTTGGACGCGGGCGCCGGTCCGGCCGGCGGGTTGACGTCCATCAGGCCGCCCGCGTCATCCGGCCGTCCAGCCGCCGTCGATCGACAGCGCCGCGCCGGTGACGGAGCCGCTGTCCGGCCCGCAGAGATAGAGCGCCATGCGCGCCACCTCCTCCACGCCGACCCAGCGCTTGGAGGGCTGGCTGACCAGCAGGTATTCCTCCAGCGCCACCTTCTCCGTGACGTCGTGCTGCTTCGCCAGGGCCGCGACCTGCGCCTCGGCCAGCGGCGTTCCGACGAAGCCCGGGCAGATGGCGTTGCAGGTGATTCCGGTCCTGGCGAGTTCGATTCCCACCACCTTGGTCAGGCCGAGCACGGCGTGCTTGGCCGAGACATAGGCCGCCTTGTGCGGCGAGGCGACGAGGCCATGCGCCGAGGCGATGTTGACGATGCGGCCCCAGTTGCGCGCCTTCATGCCTGGCAGCGCCGCCTTGATGGCGTGGAAGTTGGACGTGAAGTTGATCGCCAGGATGGCGTCGAACTTCTCCTCGGGGAATTCGTCCACCGGCGCCACGAACTGGATGCCGGCGTTGTTCACCAGGATGTCGCAGGCGCCGAGCGCGGCCTCGCAGTCCTTGACCATCCCCCGCACCTGCTCCGGCTTCGAGAGGTCGGCGCCGGAATAGGGCGCCTCGGCGACACCCATCAGCCCGCCCACCCCGGCGCGCGCGGCGGCGATGTCCTCCGGCTTGCCGAAGCCGTTCAGCATCACCTTCGCGCCGGCTTCCGCGAACATGCGGGCGATACCCAGCCCGATCCCGCTGGTGCTGCCGGTGACCAGCGCGGTGCGGCCTTCGAGGACGTGGTCCATGGCGGGTTCCTTTGCGGCGGGCCGCGTGGCGAGGGGTCAGGGCAGCAGCTTGAGCCACCCGATAATCCGCTTCGTGAAGGGAGACAACAATTTCGGGACGTAGAACTCGCCGGCCGCCCGTTTCCCCGCCTCCGCCAGGGTCGGGTAGGGCAGCACCAGCCCGGCCAGCGCCGAGAGCGGAAGCTTGCGCCCGATCATCAGCCCGAAGGTGCCGGCCATCTCGCCGGCATGCGGCGCCAGCACGCCCGCGCCGAGCAGCCGCCCCCTGGCCGAGACGATCAGCTTCACCAGCCCCTCCGGCCGGCCCTCCGCCACCGCGCGGTCATTCTCCGACAGGGGCCAGCGGTGGATGCGCAGGTCCGCATGCCCGGCCTGCAGCGCCTCCTCCTCCGTCATCCCGACCTGGGCCAGCTCGGGGTCGGTGTAGGTGACGCGCGGCAGCGCGGCGTAGTCCACGCGGGTGAAGGGCAGGCGGAACAGCATGGACCGCACGAGGATGCCGGCATGCTGGCCGGCGACATGGGTGAAGGCGCGCGGGCCGAGGCCCTCGGGGTCGGCGATGTCGCCGACAGCCCAGACCCGACGGTTGCTGCGGGAGCGCAAATCGCGCCCGACCCGGATGCCGCCCGATCCCGCCTCCACGCCCGCCGCGGCCAGATCGAGGCCGGCCAGCCGCGGCGCCCGCCCGACCGCCAGCAGCAGGTGCGTCCCCTCGACCACCGAGCCGTCGGCCAGCGTGGCCGCAACGCCCCGCAGCGGCGCCGAGGCGTCGCGGTGCACGGTCGCATCCATCGGCGCGACGCCCGTCACCTTGGCGCCCTCGCGCAGGGTGACGCCGTCGCGCAGCAGGGCGGCGCGGATGCCCTCCACCAGCTCGGCGTCCTCCCGGAAGGCGACGCGCGGCGCCGCCTCCAGCACGGTGACCAGGCAGCCGAGCCGGGCATGCGCCTGCGCCATCTCGAGGCCGATGGGGCCGCCGCCGATGATCACCAGGTGGCCGGGCGGCTCCTCCAGGTCGAAGAGCGTCTCGTTGGTAAGGTAGGGAACGCTGCCGAGGCCGGGGATATCGGGAATGACGGCGCTCGACCCGGCGGCGATGACGGCGCGGCGGAAGGTAAGGCGGCGGCCCCCGGCCTCGATCTCATCGACACCGGTGAAATGGGCAGAGGCCTCGATGACATCGACACCCATGCCGCGGAAGCGGGCGGCGCTGTCGTTCGGCGCGATGTGGGCGATGGCGCCCTGCACATGCGCGCGCACCGCCGTCCAGTCGATCTCCGGCGGCGGCAGGCGGATGCCGAAGCGGTGCGCCTCGCGCGCCGAGGCCGCGGCATGGGCCGCCGCCAGCAGCGCCTTCGAGGGAACGCAGCCGTAGTTCAGGCAATCCCCGCCCATGCGGCCGCGCTCGATCAGCGCGACCTTCAGGCCGAGGCCGGCGGCGATCGCCGCCACCGAGAGCCCGGCAGCGCCCGCGCCGATCACCGCCACGTCGTAGTCCGGCATGTCCTCAGCTCTCCTGGTCGCGGCGGTGCCCGGCACGGCCATGAACAGCACCCGGCCGGGCGCGTCCATCCGGGCCGCCGTCCCGCACGCCCCGTGCCGAAGGAGGATCAGTCCGCGCCCCGCCGGCGCCGGCGCCACCACGCGCCCGCCAGGGAGAGCGCCGCCAGGCCGAGCAGCGGCAGCAGGATGCCGGGCGAGAGGACCACCCCGAGATCGGGCTGGCCGCCGGCGTCGAAGACCTGCCCCAGCCCGTTGCCGATCCCGACATAGACCGCGGTGCCGGGGATGATGCCGATGGCGGTTGCCGAGGCATAGGCACGGAACGGCATGCCGGCCAGGGCGGGGGCGAGGTTGGCCAGCCAGAACGGCACCACCGGGATGAGGCGCAGCGAGAGCAGGTACCAGAACCCGTCGCGCCGCAGTTCCTCCCCCACCCTGGCCAGCAGCGGACCGCCGCGCCCGGCCAGCGTCCGTCCCAGGACATGACGGGCGGCGAGGAAGACCAGGCAGGCCCCGGCGGTTGCCGCCACCACCACGATGCCGGTGCCAAGGACGGGCCCGAACAGGAAGCCGGCGGCGAGCGACATGACGGCGCCGCCGGGCAGGGAGAAGGCGACCACCCCGGCATAGAACAGGCCGAAGGCGGTGCCGGCGAGAAGGGGCTCCGCCGCCACCCAGCCGAGCAACAGCGTACGGTGCTCGGCCAGCGCGTCGAACGTGAGGACGCGGTGCAGGCCGCTTGCGTAGACCAGCGCGAGGGCGCCCAGCAGCACCGCCACCGGCCAGAGGCGGCGCCAAGCGGGCGCTGCGCCCACGGTCGGGTCGGGCATCTGGTCGCCGGTGGGCGTGTCCCGGGTCATCATGGGCTGCGTTTCGCCGGTGCCGTGGTGCGCGTTACCTGACGCACCGAGGCTTGCGGCGCCACCGCGCGGTCCCGGGACCACCCGTGGTTGACGCCGCGCCCCCCGGCTTCCTATAGGAGCGGCCCTTCGCCGGGGTCCGCGAGACCGGACCGCCGGCGCGACGCCATGCGTCGGGTCCCCGCCCGGCGACGCGGGCGATCAGTATTCCTTCGGAGACCGCCACCGTGAAGCGCACCTACCAGCCCTCGAAGCTCGTCCGGAAGCGGCGCCATGGCTTCCGTTCGCGCATGTCCACCGTCGGCGGGCGCAACATCATCAACAGCCGCCGCGCCAAGGGCCGCAAGCGCCTGTCCGCCTGAGCGCGGCCAGGGCAGGCCGGCGCGCGACATCCTCAGAGACCCGGGTAGATCGAGCCATGCCGGGCCGCCTGCCGCGACTGACCCGGCGCGCCGAGTTCCTGCGCGCGGCCGGCAAGGGCCGCAAGGTCGGCCGGCCCGGCGTGCTGCTGCAGGCGCTGCCGGAGACCGGCGGGCCGTTGCGCCTGGGCTTCACTGCCACCAAGCGCCTCGGTGGCGCGGTGGTGCGCAACCGCGCCAAGCGCCGCCTGCGCGAGGCCGCCCGGCTGCTGCTGGCCGAAGCACCGCCGCCGGGCTGGGACCTGGTGCTGATCGCGCGGGCGGCGACGCCGACGCGTCCTTTCACCACGCTGATGGGCGACCTGCGCGGCGCGCTGCGCCAGGCCGGCGTGATCCCCGACCGTGCGGAGCCGCCGCGATGAGCGGCATGCGGAGCAGGCCGTCACGCCAGGTGCTCGGGCTGCCGGACACTACGCCGCTACGCGGCTCCGCGCCCGGCAGCCCGAAGGTGCACCAGTGAGCGGGGGATCGCCCGGCCCCGCCGCCCGCGCACTGCGCGGCGCGGTGGTGGTCTATCAGTGGACGCTGCGGCCCTTCATCGGCTGCAATTGCCGGTTCCATCCCTCCTGCTCCCATTACGCGCTGGAGGCGCTGGCGACCCACGGCGCGCTGCGCGGCGCCGGCATGGCGGGCGCCCGCATCCTGCGCTGCAACCCTTGGCACAAGGGTGGCTACGACCCCGTGCCGCCGCCGCGCCGGCCCCACGGCGCCGCCGCTTCCGAAGGCTGAACTACGCCCATGCAGAAGATGGACCAGAAGCGCCTGCTCGCGGCGATCGCCCTCTCGGTCGGCATCCTGCTGATCTTCGAGCTGTGGAACCGCCCCGCGCGGGAAGCCGAGCGCCAGCAGGCGGAGCTGCGCCGGCAGCAGACCACCGGCGAGACGCTTGGGCAGCCCCCCGGCCAGGCAGCGCCCGCCCCGGCGGTGCCAGGTCCCCTCGCGGCGCCCGGCACCGCCGTGACGACAGCCGACAGCGGCACGCCGGCGGCGGCGCCCGCCGTGCGCCTGACGATCGACGGGCCGCGGGTGAAGGGGTCCATCAACCTGCGCGGTGCCCGCGTGGACGAGCTTGTGCTGAAGGACTACCGCGAGACGGTGGATCGCAACTCGCCGCTGGTGCGCCTGCTGGAACCACGCGAGACGCGGACGCCCTATTGGGCGCAGTGGGGCTGGACGGCGACCGATGGCCGCACCCGGGTGCCCGGCAACGACACCGACTGGCAGGCCGCGGGCGGGAGCCTGGCGCCCGGTTCGCCGGTGACCCTGCGCTGGGACAACGGCGGGGGCCAGGTCTTCGAGATCGCGCTGGCGCTCGACGAGAACTACATGCTCACCGCCGAGCAGCGCGTGCGCAACACCGGTGCCGAAGCGGTGCAGGTGCAGCCCTGGGCGCGCATCCGCCGCGAGCACGAACCCGTCATCGCCGGCTTCTTCATCCTGCACGAGGGCTTCACCGGCGTGCTCGACGGCCGGCTGCGCGAACTGGGCTACTCGGACGCGAAGTCCGAGGCGCAGAAGCGCGGCGCCGCGGGCGGGGGCGTCGCGTTCGAGCAGGAGACCGGCGCCGGCTGGCTCGGCATCACCGACAAGTACTGGCTGACGGCGATCACCCCGGTCGATCCCAACCTGCGCTACCGCGGCACATACCGTTTCGTGCCGGAGGGCGGGCAGCCGCGCTACCAGGCCGACCTGACGCCGACCGGGACGGTGACGGTCGCGCCGGGCGCGACGGCGGCGCTCGCCACCCGCCTGTTCGCCGGCGCCAAGGAGGTGCGGCTGCTCGACGCCTACCGCGACCGCCTGGGCATCCCGGATTTCGACAAGGCGATCGACTTCGGCTGGTTCTACTGGCTGACCAAGCCGTTCTTCTACGCGCTGGACTGGCTGTTCGTGGTGACCGGCAATTTCGGCGTCGCCATCCTGGTGTTCACGCTGTTCCTGAAGCTCGCCTTCTTCCCGCTGGCCAACAAGGCCTACAAGTCGATGAGCCGGATGAAGACGCTGGCGCCGAAGATGCAGGAGATCAAGGAGCGCTACAAGGACGACCCGGCCAAGGCACAGGCCGAGATGATGGCCATGTACCGCACCGAGAAGATCAACCCGGCCAGCGGCTGCCTGCCCATCCTCATCCAGATCCCGGTGTTCTTCGCGCTCTACAAGGTGCTCTTCGTCACCATCGAGATGCGCCACGCGCCCTTCATCTGGTGGGTGCGCGACCTCTCGGCGCCGGATCCGACCAACCTGTTCAACCTGTTCGGCCTGCTGCCCTTCGATCCGATGCAGCTCTCGCCGTTCCTGCACATGCCGGTCTGGGCGATCGTCATGGGCATCACGATGTTCCTGCAGTTCAAGCTGAACCCGACGCCGCCCGACCCGATCCAAGCCAAGATCTTCGCCTGGATGCCGCTGATCTTCACCTTCATGCTGGCCAGCTTCCCGGCCGGGCTGGTGATCTACTGGACATGGAACAACCTGCTCTCGATCTCGCAGCAGTGGTACATCATGCGGCTCGAGAAGCAGCGCGCCGCGAAGGGCGGCGGCAGCCCGCCGGCCGTGGTGCCGCCGCCGGCGGCGAAGGCGAAGAAGGGATGAGGCGGGCCGGCCGGGCGGCAACCGGCGCGGGGTTCGCGTGACCGCCGCCGGGGGCCTGCTGGAGGCGCGGACGCCGGAGGACCGCGAGGCGCTCATCGAGGCCGGGCGGCTGCTGTTCGCGCGGCCCTGCCGGTTCTTCTTCGCAGCGCAGCGGATCGACCAGCTGCCGTCCGCCGGCGTGCCGGAGGTGGCCTTCTGCGGCCGCTCCAACGTCGGCAAGTCCTCGCTTGTCAACGCGCTCGCCGGACAGAACGCTCTGGCCCGGGTCAGCCAGACGCCGGGGCGCACGCGCCAGCTCAACTTCTTCGACCTGGCCGAGGGGCGGCTGACGCTGGTGGACATGCCGGGCTACGGCTACGCCCAGGCGTCGAAGAGCCTGAAGGCGGACTGGCAGGGGCTGATGTTCGACTTCCTGCGCGGCCGCGCGACGCTACGCCGGGTGCTGCTGCTGCTCGATGCCCGCATCGAGACGAAGGAAAGCGACCGCGCGGCGATGAAGCTGCTGAACGACGCCGCGGTCGGCTTCCAGATCGTGCTGACCAAGGCCGACGACGCCAAGCCCTGGTGGCTGGAGAAGCGCGTCGCCGAGGCGGAGGCGCTGGCGCGCAGCCACACCGCCGGCCATCCCCTGGTCATCGTGACCAGCGCCGAGACCGGGCAGGGCATCCCGGAGCTGCGCGCCGAGATCGCGGCCTTGGCGCTGCCGGCCGACGCTTGAACGGAACCCCGCCGCCGGGTGGTGTTTTCACCGCTGCGCGTGGCGGGTAAACCGGGCGCCGCAGCCCACGGAACGACGCGCATGCCCGACGACACGCCCGACGCGATGCAGATCCTCGCCGGGGCACTTCCCTTCCTGAAGCGCTACGACGACCAGATCGTGGTGGTGAAGTACGGCGGCCACGCCATGGGCGAGGAGGAGACCGCGCTCCGCTTCGGCCGCGACATCGCGCTGCTGGAGCAGGTCGGCGTGAACCCCGTGGTGGTGCATGGCGGCGGGCCGCAGATCAACGCCATGCTCAAGCG
>JAIEOP010000266.1 GCA_019750465.1 Acetobacteraceae bacterium
GCGGCCGGCGGGGCCACCTTCGCGGCCGGCGCGGCTGCCGGCGCCGCGGCGACGACGGACGGCGAGACCGCGCAGCAGCACGCCGCCGAGCACGGGCCGGGCGTGATCGTCATGGTCTCGGCCAATACGCCGGAGCGCCAGGCGAAGGCCGAAGAGATCCTGCGCGAGGCGGGTGCCGAGAAGGTCTGGCGGCAGGATCGCCCGTAACCCCGAGAGGCGATGCTGCACAGGGTCGGCCTGCCGACGCAGCAAGGGGTACTGGCGGCGCGGGCGGCACCCGCGCCGGAGCGCTAGAGCGTGATGCGTTCGCATGCGCTCACACAACACGCTCTAGCCTTTGCTGGGTCGCGGGATTCAGCGTTTGCGGCGATTCTGCCTCAACGCATCCCGCTCTAATTCACAGTGGCTTCAGGTTCGCGGCGGCGGGCTTGCCGCGCTCATTCACCACGTCGAAGCTGACCTTCTGGTTCTCGTTGAGCGTCGCCAGCCCCGCCTTCTGCACGGCGGTGATGTGCACGAACACGTCCTTGCCGCCGTCCTGCGGGACGATGAAGCCGAAACCCTTGGTCGCGTTGAACCACTTCACGGTGCCGGTCGCCATGCGAAGCACGCTCCTCAAGCATTGCGCGGGCGCCGATCGCCCGCGCGGGGACCACCGGGCTGGATCGGCTTGAGGGCGCCCGGGGCTAGACCCCGGAGAGGCACGGCAAGGCGGGCCAAGGACGGCTGGCCCTGCCAGTGGCACACAACGCAAGGGCGAAGTCAACGCGAACCGGATGACCGGTGCGTGAGCTAGCCGTCATCCTTCTCCGCATAAGGGTTGCTCGTGCCGCGCAGGTTCAGCCGGATCGGCACGCCGGGCATAGCGAAGGCCTCGCGGAAGCTGTTCACCAGGTAGCGGCGCCAGTCCTCCGGCAACTGCTCGGCGCGGGTGCCGAACACGGCGATCGTCGGCGGCCGCGCCTTCGGCATGGTGGCGTAGCGCAGCTTGATCCGCCGCCCGTCCACCAGCGGCGGCGGGTGGCGGGCCAGCGCCGCCTCGAACCAGCGGTTCAGCTCGCCGGTGGGCACGCGGCGGTTCCACAGCGCGTAGGCCTCGCGCACCAGTGGCATCAGCCGCTCGACGCCGTGACCGGTCTCGGCCGAGAGCGGCACCACCAGGATGCCGCGGAGCTGCGCCAGGCTCGCCGTCAGCACGTCGTCGATGCGCCGCCGCGCCGCCGCACGGTCCTCGACGGCGTCCCACTTGTTCAGCGCGATGACGATGCCTCGGCCCTCGCTCTCGGCCAGGCGGGCGATGCGCAAATCCTGCTCGTCCATGCCGAGCAGCGCGTCCACCACCAGCACCGCCACCTCGCACTCCCGCAGCGCGGCGAGGGAGGAGGCAGCGGACATCTGCTCGAGCTTCCCGGTGATGCGCGCGCGCCGGCGCAGCCCGGCGGTATCCACCAGGCGCACGCGCCCGCCCGTCGCGTCGGTCCATTCCACCGCCACCGCGTCGCGCGTCAGCCCCGGCTCCGGCCCGGTGATCATCCGCTCCTCGCCGAGCAGCGCGTTCAGCAGCGTGGACTTGCCGGCATTCGGGCGGCCGATGATGGCGAGGCGCAGCGGCCGCTCGGGGCTTTCCTCCGCGCCCTCCTCCGGCGGTTCCGACAGCAGCTCGCGCACCGCATCGTGCAGCCCGCCCATGCCATCGCCATGCTCGGCGGAGACCGGCACGGGATCACCGAGGCCCAGCTCGAAGGCCTCCATGGCGGCGTTCACGCCCTGCCGGCCCTCGGCCTTGTTCGCCACCAGGATCACCGGGACGGCCTGGCGGCGCAGCCAGCGGGCGAAGGCGCGGTCGATCGTCGTCAGCCCGCTGCGCACGTCGACGACGAAGAGCGCGATGTCGGACTGGCGCAACGCCTCCTCGCTGCTGGCGCGCATGCGGCCGGGGATGGTCTCGGGGTCGGCCTCCTCCAGCCCGGCAGTGTCGATCAGCCGCACGGTGTGGCCGGCGATGTTCGCCTCGGCCTCCTTGCGGTCGCGCGTCACGCCGGGCGTGTCATCCACCAGCGCGAGCTTGCGGCCGACGAGCCGGTTGAACAGGGTGGACTTCCCGACATTGGGGCGGCCCAGGATGGCGATGGTGGGGGACATGGCGAGGCGCAGATGGGGCGCCGCGTCCTGCCGCGTCAACCGCGGCCTGGCCTGATCGTCGGGCCGGAATCGGTCCGGGCACCTCGGCACCTGCCCTACCTGTCGAGGCCCGCCGCTCGTGCAGCCCGAGGGCGAAGCGGAACGGTTC
This sequence comes from Acetobacteraceae bacterium, assembly GCA_019750465.1. Lineage (GTDB taxonomy): Bacteria > Pseudomonadota > Alphaproteobacteria > Acetobacterales > Acetobacteraceae > JAIEOP01. Next base: position 2,291 of record JAIEOP010000266.1, read on the forward strand.
GACCCGCAGCACCTGCCGTCGAGCGTGGATCGGCTCCGGGCCGTGCTTCCAGCTCCTGCTCACAATTCGAAGAGATCGCCTTTCTGGCCGATGGATTCGGCGCGATCATCGTTGCACCAGGAGGCCCCTCCGCCGGCACGGGGCATGCTGCCAGGAGACTGCATGGACGGGCAGCCACCCCCCGCCCCCCCGAAGGCCCGGATGGGCATCCCCGGTCTCGACGACATCCTTGCCGGCGGCCTCGCACGCGGGCGGGTCTACCTGCTGGAGGGCAGCCCCGGCGCGGGCAAGACCACCGCCGCCATGCAGTTCCTGCTGGAAGGCGAGGCGCGGGGCGAGCGCGGTCTCTACGTCACCCTGTCGGAATCGGAAGCGGAGCTGCGCGACGGCGCGGCCTCGCATGGCTGGGCGATCGGCGACGCGATCACCATCTTCGAGCTGGTGCCACCCGAGAGCCTGCTCGACGCGGACCAGCAGCAGAGCCTGCTCTACTCCTCCGATCTCGAGCTCGGCGAGACGACGCGGGACATCTTCGAGGCGGTCGAGCGCGTCCGTCCTGCCCGCATCGTGCTCGACAGCCTGTCCGAGATCCGGCTGCTGGCACAGGGCTCGCTGCGCTACCGCCGCCAGATCCTCGCGCTGAAGCACTACTTCGGCCGCCACGGCGCGACCGTGCTGATGCTCGACGACCTGACGACGGAGCCGGAAGACAGGACCGTGCACAGCGTCGCGCACGGCGTGGTGCGGCTCGAGCAGCTCGCGCCCAGCTACGGCGCGGAGCGGCGCCGGTTGCGCGTGATGAAGTACCGCGGCCAGGCCTTCCGCGGCGGCTTCCACGACGTCGCGATCGCGACGGGCGGCCTGCGCGTCTTCCCCCGACTCGTCGCGGCCGAGCACCGCCGCGATTTCGCCCGCACCCGCCAGGGCAGCGGCCTGGCGGAACTCGACGCCATCCTTGGCGGCGGGATTGAGCGCGGGGCGAGCACGCTGATCATCGGACCGGCCGGCTCGGGCAAGTCGCTGCTCGCGCTGCAATTCGCGGCGGCGGCCGTCGCCCGGGGGGAGCGCGCGGCGCTCTACGTCTTCGACGAGGAACTCGGGCTGCTGTTCGACCGCGCGGCGGCGATGGGGCTCGACCTCGCGGCGATGCAGGCCGGTGGCGCGCTGCTGGTCGAGCAGGTGGACGCCGCCGAGCTCTCGCCAGGCGAGTTCGCCCACAGGGTGCGGACGGGTGTCGCGGCGCAGGGCATCGGCACGATCGTGATCGACAGCGTGAACGGCTACCAGGCGGCGATGCCGGAGGAACGCGACCTCATCCTCCACCTGCACGAGCTGCTGCAGTACCTGAACCGCCAGGGCACCTCCACCTTCCTGCCGGTGGCGCAGCACGGGCTGGTCGGCGACATGCAGACACCGGTGGATGTCACCTACCTCGCCGACACGGTCGTGCTGCTGCGCTACTTCGAGGCGCTGGGCCGGGTGCGGCGCGCGATCTCCGTCATCAAGAAGCGCGCCGGCGCGCACGAGGACACGATCCGGGAGTTCCGCATCGGCGCCCGCGGCATCGCCATCGGCGCGCCGGTGGAAGAATTCCAGGGCGTGCTGCGCGGCGTGCCGGTCTATGTCGGCACGGGCGCCCCGCTGCTGCCGGATGCGCCGTGACGGCGGGCGGGGACCTCTCCGAACGGACGCTCGTGCTGGCGCCGCAAGGGCGCGACGCGCCGCTCGCCGCCGGCCTGCTGCGCGAGGCCGGGATGCCGGCGCAGCCGGTCGCGGGGCTCGGCGCGCTGATCGAGGCGATGACGGCGGGCGCCGGCCTCGCAGTGGTGGCCGAGGAGGCCTTCCGCGACGCGGATCTCGCCCCGCTCGCCGCCTGGCTGGCCGCACAGCCGCCCTGGTCCGACTTCCCCTTCGTGCTGCTGACCGGCCGCGGCAGCGGGCCGGAACGCACCCCGGCCGCGGCGTGGCTCTGGGGCATCCTCGGCAACGTCTCCTTCCTGGAGCGCCCCTTCCATCCGACGACGCTGGTCAGCGTGGCGCGGGCCGCCCTGCGCGGCCGCCGCCGCCAGTACGAGGCGCGGAGCCGCCTGGAGGAGGTCCGGCGCGTCGAGGAAGCGCTGCGCCACGCCAACGAACGGCTGGAGGAGCGCGTCGCCGAGCGCACCCGCGCGCTGCTGGAGGCGAATGCGCGCCTGACCGAGCAGATGGCCGAGCGCAGCCGGGTCGAGGAGCAGCTTCGCCAATCGCAGAAGGTCGAGACCATCGGCCAGCTCACCGGCGGCGTCGCGCACGACTTCAACAACCTGCTCATGGCGGTGCTCGGCAATCTCACCCTGCTGCGCAAGCGCCTGCCGCCGGAGGATGCGCGGGCGCAGCGGCTGATCGAGGGCGCGGTGCAGGGCGCGCAGCGCGGCGCGGCCCTGACGCACCGCCTCCTCGCCTTCGCGCGGCGGCAGGACCTGCGGCCCGAGCCGGTGGATCTCGCCGGGCTGGTTTCGGGCATGGAGCAGCTGCTGCGCCGCTCGCTCGGGCCGAGGATCGAGCTGGCGGTGGCGGCGGCGCCGGCGCTGCCGCCCGCCATGGCCGACGCGAACCAGGTGGAGCTCGCGCTGCTGAACCTGGCGGTGAACGCGCGCGACGCGATGCCGGGCGGCGGCCGGCTGACCATCGCGGTCGGGCTGCTGGACCCGGGCGCGCGACCGGCGCGGCTCGGTCCGGGCGACTACCTCTCGGTCGCCGTGCGCGACGAGGGCGAGGGGATGCCGCCCGAGGTGCTGGCGCGCGCGGTGGAGCCGTTCTTCTCGACCAAGCCGCTCGGCCAGGGCACCGGCCTCGGCCTGTCCATGGTGCACGGGCTGGCGCGGCAGCTCGGTGGCGACCTGGTCCTGTCGAGCACCCCGGGATCCGGCACGACCGCGGAGATCCTGCTGCCCGTCGCCACGGCCGTGGCCAGGGATGCCGCCCTGCGCACGGAGGAGGCCACGCCGCCCGGCGCCGTGCCGCCCTCCCGGGTGCTGCTGGTGGACGACGACCCGCTCGTGCTGAGCGGCACGGCGGACATGCTGCTCGACCTCGGCCATGTGGTGGTCGAGGCCAACAGCGGCGCGCGGGCACTGGCGGCCCTGCGCGACGGCGTCGAGGTGGATCTGCTGGCAACCGACTACGCCATGCCGGGGATGACAGGGCTCCAGCTCGTGCAGGCCGCGCGCCAGCTGCGGCCCGGCCTGCCGGTGCTGCTGGCGACCGGCTTCGCGGAGCTGGCGGAGGGTGCGGTCCCGGCGGACGTCCCTCGCCTGGCGAAGCCCTATCGGCAGGATCAGCTTGCCGCCGCCATGGCGCGCGCGCTCGGCAGCGCGAAGCGGCAGGCTGCGGTCGGTTGAGCCTCGTCGACCGGCCTTCCGGGCAGGGCGTGGCATCCAGGTCCGGCCCTCGGCGCCAGGCGATGCACGGCAGGCATCAGATCACCTGGTAGCGGGCCTTGGCCGCGCGCTCGATGGCGCCGGCGATCAGCCGGTCGATGTCGAGGGCGAGGCGGAACTCGGAGAGGAATTGCAGCTCCTCCTGCGTGGCCTCGCCATCGGCGGCGGCAACCTCGCAGGCCAGCAGGTAGGCGGTCTCGCGCAGGCGCATGGGCAGCGCCTCGCGGATCAGCGCGGTGGCGCGGTCCAGGCCGTCGCTGCGTTCCAGCAGCGCGAGGCAGGTCTCGGTGACGCTGCTGATCTCGCCCGGCTGGAAGTCGGCGAAGACGGGCAGCTCCTGCACCAGGCGCGACATCATGCCGAGCTCGGCGTCCGACATGGCGCGGTCGCAGGCGCCCATCAGCACCATGGCGCAGATCAGCGCCTCCTGGGGATTGAAGCGGGTGACGGGCATCGGGGGGCTCCTGCAAGCGGCTCCGTGGCGCGGGCCGGGGTTGCCGTCAAATCGCGGCAGCGTGTCACGGCTCGCCGAGGAAATCGCGTGTCCGCGCCACCGCCTCCGCAAGGCCCACCCGCTGCACCGCCACCCCCTCCGGCAGCCCGGCGAGCAGGCGGGACGGGCAGCTCCGGTCCAGCAGCACGAACACGCCCTTGTCATCCGCCCGCCGGATCAGCCGGCCGAAGGCCTGGCGCAGCTTGTGCCGGGCAATGGCGTCGTCATAGGCCTTGGGATCGCCGCCGGAGAGGTGGATGCGCCTCTCCCGATGCAGGATGGAGGGGCGCTGCCAGGGCACGCGCTCGAATACCAGCAGGCGCAGCGAGCGGCCGGGCACATCGACGCCGTCGCGCATCGCGTCGGTGCCCAGCAGGCAGGCATCCTCCTCGGCGCGGAAGACATCGACCAGCGTGGCGTTGTCCATCGCATCCACGTGCTGGGCGTAGAGCGGGATGCCGGCCGCCTCCAGCGCCGGCGCCATGCGGTGGTAGCTCTCGCGCAGCCGGCGGATCGCGGTGAACAGGCCAAGCCCGCCACCGCCGGCGGCCCCGAACAGCGCGCCCATGGCCGCCGCGACCTGCGGCGTGCGCGCCTTGTCCACGTCGTGCACCACGAAGGCACGGGTGCGCGCGGCATAGTCGAAGGGGCTCGGCACGGCGGCGCGGATCGCCGGCGTCGCCAGGTGCGCCGCGCCGGTGCGCGCCTCCGCCTCCCGCCAGGCGGCTTCGGCCGCGGCCTCGCCGAGGCCGGTATCGCGCAGCGTCGCCGAGGTCACCAGCATGCCATGCGCCGGCGCCGCCACGGCCAGGGCGAAGGGCTGCGTGGGGTCCAGCCAGTGCCGGTGCAGCCCGGCATCCACGTCCCGCCCCTCGCGCCGATCGAGCGCCAGCCAGTCCACATGGACCGGCCGCTCGCCGGGCACCGGGGGCGGGGCGCGCAGCGTCCGCAGCATCGCCAGCCAGGCGCCGAGCGGCATCAGCGCGCGGCGCTCGATGCCCTTCGCGGCGGTTTCCAGGCGGATGCGGTCGCCGGTCTCCATCTCCGCCGCGTCCTCGGCCTCCAGCTTCGCCGCCAGGCGGTCGCGCAGCAGCAGCAGCGGCTCGGTCAGGCGGCGCATCGCGCGGTCGAGGCCCTCGGCAGCTTCCACCAGACCCTCGGCCAGCGGGTGCAGGTCGCATTCGATGCCGTAGAGCCCCTCGTCGTCGCGCGGCGCGCGGGCCAGCACCTGGCGGCGCACCAGGCGGAGGAACGCCTCGGTCGGGTTGCGCAGGCGGTCGGGCACCGTCTCGCCCTCGGCCAGCACGGGCGGGTCGTCGGCCAGGCGGTTGGGCCAGCCGGGCGCGGCGAGGCCGCGGGCGGCGGAGAGCGCGGCCTCCATCGGCGCCAGCAGCTCGGGGATGTCGCCGGCCAGTTCCTCGATGCGGACGCGCAGCCCCCGCGCGCGGGACCGCCCGCCCTCGGCCCCGAGGATCCAGCGCCGCAGCTCGGCCGTCTCCGACCCGGTCAGCGCGGCGGAGAAGGCGGCGTCGGCGGCATCGAACAGGTGGTGCCCCTCGTCGAAGACGTAGCGCAGCGGGCGGCCGTCCTCGCCGCCGCCGAGCGCGGCCTGCACCATCACCAGCGCATGGTTCGCCACCACCAGCGTGGCGGTGCGGGCACGGCGGATCGAGTGCTCGACGAAGCACTGCCGGTAGCGTGGGCAGGCGGAGCGGATGCACTCGCCGCGCCGGTCGGCCAGCGGCCAGATGGCGGCGGGGCCGAACAGCTCGGTGATCCAGCCCGGGAAGTCGCCGCCCATGAGGTCGCCGTCGCGCGTCGCCAGCGCCCAGCGCGCGGCCAGGCCGAGGGGGACGGCGTAGGCGGGGTTGGACGCCTGCCCCAGCATCTCCTCGAGGTTCAGCAGGCAGAGGTAGTTCTCCCGCCCCTTGCGCAGCACCACGCGGCGCCGGCGCTCCTCCGGGTCGGGGTAGAGGCGGAACAGCTCCTGGTCGATCTGCCGCTGCAGGTTCCGGGTATAGGTCGCCAGCCACACGGGCGCGCCGTTGCGCTCCGCCCAGAGGCTGGCCGGGGCGATGTAGCCGAGCGTCTTGCCGGTGCCCGTCCCCGCCTCCGCCAGCACCACGTGCGGGTGGCCGGCCTCCTCGCGCGGCGCGAAGGCGGCGGCGGCGGCGGAGGCATAGTCGGCCTGCTGCGGGCGCTGCTCGGCACCCTCGCCGAGGATCTGGGCGAGGCGGGTGCGCGCCTCGGCCGGCGCCACGGGGTGGCTGGAGGGCGGCGGGGCGGGGCCCGGGTCCTCCCAATCCGGCAGGGCGCGCCAGACGCGATAGGGCGCTGTCGAGGCCCGGGCCTCCGGCTGACCCAGCGCGGCGAGCACGGGCTCCGCCCAGGGCCAGCCGGCGGCCTTGCCGAGATGCGCCGCCAGCGCGCCGGCGTCGCGGTTCAGCGGCAGGGCGCGGCCGGCGGCGAGGTGGCGCAGCATGATCGTCGCCAGCTCCGGCAGCATGGCCGCCGCCGCGGCGGGGTCCGCGGGCGCCGCCAGGTCCAGTGCCATGGCGAGGCCGCGCGGCGTCGGCGCCGCCAGGCGCGCGGGCAGGCAGAAGGCAAAGAGTTCCAGCAGGTCGAAGGCGGCCTCGAAGGGCGGCAGGTCGAGGCGGCGCGCGGTGGCCGGCGCGTGGACCAGCATCGGCGGCGGCAGGTCGCGCAAGGCGCGGGCCAGTTCGGCGGCCGAGAGGGTGAGCAGCTCGCCATCCGGCGTCAGCAGCGCGCCGCGGCCCTGCCCGGCCACCAGGGCCGGCGCCCGCGGCAGCAGGAGGCGCGGCGCGGCGGCGGGGCCACGGGGCGGCGGGGCGGACATCGCCCGGAAGATAGGGGCCGCGGGTCGCCGCGGGAACGGATGTTCTGCGGTGGACCCGCGAGGCGGCGGCCGGGTGGGCACCCGGCCGCCGCACGGTGAGTGGGCGGCGGCCTACCCCTTACAGCCGCATCCGCTCGGCGATCTGCACCGCGTTCAGCGCCGCGCCCTTCAGCAGCTGGTCGCCGCAGAGGAAGAGATCGAGGCCGCAATCGCCGAAGACCGGGTTGGCGCGGATGCGGCCGACCTCGACATCATCCTGGCCGGTGGCGGTCAGCGGCATGGGATAGACCCGGTTCGCCACGTCATCCACCACCTTCACCCCGGCCGCCGCGGCCAGCACCGCGCGCGCCGCCTCCGGCGTGACGGGGCGCTCGGTCTCGATGGTCACGGCCTCGGCGTGGACGCGGAAGGTCGGGATGCGCACCGCCGTGCAGGAGATGAGCAGGTCGGGCATGCCCATGATCTTCCGGCTCTCCCAGGCGACCTTCATCTCCTCCCGCGTGTAGCCGTTGGGCTGGAAGGCATCGATGTGCGGGATGACGTTGAAGGGAAGCGGGTGGGCGAAGACCTCGTGGCCCGCGGGGCCGCCCTCCAGCAGCACGCGGCGCGTCTCGCGCTCAAGCTCGGCCATGCCCTCGGCGCCGGCGCCGGAGGCGGCCTGGTAGGAGGAGACGATGACCCGCTTCAGGCCGAAGGCCCGGCGCAGCGGCTCCAGCGCCACCACCAGGATGGCGGTGGTGCAGTTCGGGTTGGCGACCAGGCGGTGGGCGCCGATCGCGTCCGCGTTCACCTCCGGCACCACAAGCGGCACGTCGGCGTCCAGGCGCAGCGCGGAGGAGTTGTCCACCACGGCGACGCCCTGCGCGGCGAGCGCCCGGGCATGCGCCTTGGCGAAGTCGCCGGACACGGCCAGCAGCGCGAGGTCCAGGCCGCGCGCGGCCTCCGGCGTGAAGGCCTCGATGGTGGTGTCGCCCCAGGGGGTGGGCAGGGTCGTGCCGGCGCTGCGCGTCGAGGCGAGGAGGCGGAGCTTGCCCACCGGGAAGCGCCGCTTGCCCAGGACCTCCACCAGCTCCCTGCCGACCGCACCCGTCGCGCCGATCACGCCGACCCGCATCGCACCCTGTCCCTGTCGCGGCCCGCCAGGAGCGGCGGACCGGGGGATGGGTGTAGCGGAGGCAGGCGGGGGAAACCACAGCAGCGCGCGCGGGCGCATGGCAAGCGGGCGTGCCACGGATGCCTTGGCCTGGACAGAACAGGGACCTTGCGGCTGCGGAATCAGGAACCGCACCCCTCCACCGCGTTGACCCCACGCCACCCCCCTGCCATCTGCGGAAGCATGACCGCCGATCCCGACGCATTCCGTTCCGTCCGCGCCTGGCCCTTCGAGGAGGCCGCCAAGGTCGCCGACCGGCTGGCGAAATCGGGCAAGGAGGAAGCCCAGGGGGACGTCCTGTTCGAGACCGGCTACGGCCCCTCCGGCCTGCCGCACATCGGCACCTTCGGCGAGGTCGCCCGCACCACCTGGGTGCGCCGCGCCTTCGAGCGCATGACCGGCCGCCCCACCCGCCTGCTCGCCTTCAGCGACGACATGGACGGGCTGCGCAAGGTCCCGGACAACGTCCCCAACAAGGCCATGCTGGCAGGCCACCTGGGCAAGCCGCTCACCGCCATCCCCGATCCCTTCGGCACGCATGACAGCTTCGGCGCGCACAACAACGCCCGGCTGCGCGCCTTCCTCGACGCCTTCGGCTTCGCCTACGAGTTCGCCTCCTCCACCGACTACTACCGCGCCGGGCGCTTCGACGCCGCGCTGCTGCGCATGGCCGCGCTGCACGACCGGGTGCGGGACGTGATCCTGCCGACGCTCGGGCCGGAGCGGCGCGCCACCTACTCCCCCTTCCTGCCCATCCATCCGGAGACCGGCGTGGTCATGCAGGTGCCGATGGAGGAGGTCCGGCCGGAGGACGACCTGCTGGTCTGGACCGATCCGGAGACGGGGCGGCGCCACGGCACCCGCATCACCGGCGGGCACTGCAAGGCGCAGTGGAAGGCGGACTGGGCGCTGCGCTGGTTCGCGCTCGGCGTGGACTACGAGATGTCGGGCAAGGACCTGATCGACAGCGTGAAGCTGTCCTCGGCGATCTGCCGCGTGCTCGGCGGCGAGCCGCCGGCGACCTTCACCTACGAGCTCTTCCTCGATGAGAAGGGCCAGAAGATCAGCAAGTCCAAGGGCAACGGCCTGACCATCGAGGAATGGCTGCGCTACGCGCCGCCGGAATCCCTGGCGCAGTTCATGTTCGGGGCGCCGGGGCGCGCGAAGCGGCTCCATTTCGACGTCATCCCCCGCGCGGTGGACGAATACCTGGCGAACCTCGAAAAGCTGAAGGCGCAGCCCGATCCGGCCAACCCCGCCTTCCACATCCATGATGGCGGCAGCAACGATCCCGGCTCCCCCATCCCCTTCGCCATGCTGCTGAACCTCGCCTCGGTGGTGAACGCGGAGGAGCCGGGCATGCTCTGGGGCTTCATCCGCCGCTACGCCCCGGACCTCACGCCGGAAAGCCACCCGCTGCTGGCGCGCCTGGCCGAGGGCGCGGTCGCCTACTACCGCGACTTCGTCCTGCCCACGAAGCACCACCGCGCGCCGACGCCCGTCGAGCGCGCCGCGCTGGAGGACCTGCTGCACACCCTCCGCGCGCTCGACGCCGCCAGCGACGCCGAAGCCATCCAGAACGCCGTCTACGAGATCGGCAAGCGCCACCCCTTCCCGGGCCTGCGCGACTGGTTCGCCTGTCTCTACCAGGTGCTGCTCGGCCAGCAGGAGGGGCCGCGCTTCGGCGGCTTCGTGGCACTCTATGGCATCCCCGGGACGATCGGCCTGGTGGAGTCCGCGCTGGCCCGCACCGGGGAGGCCGCGGCCTAGTGGCAGGCGCGGAGGCCCGTCCGTCGCGCTTCGGCTGGCTGCGCCGCAACGGCGCGGCGCTGTTCGGCGTGGTGCTGCTGGTCGGCGCGCTCTACGTGGTGCAGCGCGAGTTCCGCCACCTCTCCGTCGCCGACATCCGTGCGGCCATGGCGGCGATCCCGGTCTCGGCGCTCTGGATCGCCGCGGGCTTCACGGTGCTCGCCTATGCGGTGCTGGCGATCTACGACAGGCTGGGCTCGATCTACGCCGGCAACCCGGTGTCCTGGCCGCGCTCGCTGCTGGCCTCCTTCTGCGGCTATTCGCTGGCGCACAACCTGGGCTTCGCCGCGGTCTCCGGCGCGGCGGTGCGCTACCGGCTGTATTCCGCCTGGGGGCTCTCGCCGCTGGAGATCGCGAAGGTGGTGGGCTTCACCTCGCTCACCTTCGGCCTCGGCGGGCTGGCGCTGGGCGGGCTGGTGCTGCTGGTGGAGCCGGAGGTGGTGCCCTGGTTCGGCACCCACCTGCCGCACTGGGCGCTGCAGGCGCTGGTGGTGCCGGCCTGGGGCATCGTCATCGCCTATGTCGTGCTCAGCCGCTTCGTGCGGCACGTCCGCATCTTCGGCCACGAGATCGACCTGCCGGGGCCGGGCATGGCGCTGATGCAGACCGTGCTCGCCACCGTCGACGTCGCGGTGACGGCGGCGATCTTCTACGCGCTGCTGCCGCCGGCCGAGGGGCTGACCTTCGTGCGCTTCATCGGCATCTACCTGGCGGCCTATGCCGCGGGGATCCTGGCGCATGTCCCGGGCGGCCTCGGCGTCTTCGACGGCGCGATCCTGCTCGGGCTGCAGCCCTACATGCCGGCCGCCGAGGTGGTCGGGGCGCTGCTGGTGTTCCGCCTCTACTACTACATCGTGCCGCTGTTCATCGCCGGCTCGCTGTTCGCCGCCTTCGAGATCGGGCAGCGCCGGGCCGCGCTCGGCAAGCTCGCCGCGCTGGGCAAGGGGTCGGAGACGCTGGAGGTGCCGGCCATCGCCTCGCTCGTCGCGCTGGCCGGGGCGCTGCTGATCTTCCTCGGCTCGCTGCCGGTGCAGGGCTCGGTGCTGGCGGAATGGGCCGGCTACGAGGCGGCGATCGCCTCGCATTTCGCGGCCTCGGTGGTGGGCTCGCTGCTGCTGGCGATGGCCTATGGGCTGCTGCGGCGGCTGACCCTGGCCTGGTGGGCGACGCTGTTCCTGCTGGCCAACGGCGCCGCCATCGCCTGGCTGCGCGGCGAGGAGTGGTGGCTCTGGGGCGCCTTCCTGCTGGTGGCGATGCTGCTGGGGTCGATGCGCACGGCCTTCTACCGCGACGCGCGGCTGCTGCGGGAGCCGTTCTCGGCGGAGGCGGCGCTGCCGCTCGGCGCGGTTGCCGCCTGCGGCATCACGCTGGCGCTGGTCGCCTATGGCGGCAAGGTCGCGGATACGTCCTGGTGGGGCGTGGTGTTCTCCCCGGTGGCGCCGGATTCGCTGCGCTTCGCGGTGGGGCTGACCGGGGTGCTGCTGCTGGTCGGCGCGGTGCGGCTGCTGCGGCCGGCGCGGATCGCTCCGCTGCCCTGGGATGCGGAGACGCGCGCGCGGCTGGCCGGCCTCGGCGCGCAGGCGCCGGCGGAGGCGGATGGCGCGGTGCTGGGCGAGGCCGGCACGGCGGGCATGGCCTTCCTGAAGCGCGACGGCATCTGGCTGGCGCTGGGCGACCCTGCCGGCGAGCGGCGCGATCGCATCTCGGCGATCTGGCGGTTCCGTGACCTGTGCGAGCGCGCCGGGGTGGATCCGGCATTCTGGCGCGTGGGGCCCGACCTGCTGCGGGTCTATGCCGATATCGGGCTGACGGCGGTGCCGATCGGCACCGATCCCGCAGGCGGGACGCCGCTGTTCCTGGCGCTCCGGGCGGAGCGGGACCTCGAGAAGCTGCGCGAGCTCTTGCCGCCGGAGCCGGCGCGGGAGGGCGCTTCCGAGCCGGTCGCGGGGGGGCGGCGGCGCGTGGCCTGAGGCTTGCGACGCCTGAGGCTTGCGATCGGTATTTGCGAATCACTCGCATTCGCATAAGGTCGCGGGGCCACAGCATGAGGCCCGCCATGCCATCCACCACCTCCGCCACCCGCCCGCTGCTGCGCGACCTGCCGCCGCCGGGGCGGCTCTTCGTCGCCGCGCTGCGCGCCGGTCGGACCGACCTGCGGACAGGATGCGCCTGGGCGGACGGCGAACTCCTCGCGCTCTGCGACGCCGCCGGCCTCCGGCGTTGCGCCGCGGCGCGGGTTGGCGCCTGTGCGGCGTTCCTGCTCAGGGAGGCCACCATGGACCCGCTCTGCCTCGGCGCACCGGGTTGCGCGGGCGTGACCGGATCGGAGACGGCACTCGCCGCCGCCATCGCCGGCTCTCCCGCGGCCGTCCATGCGGCGCGGCGCATGGTTGCCGGCTGGCTGCCGGTGCGGCGGCGCCTGCCCGGGCTCGTACTGCTGGATCTTGCCGCCCAGGACCTGGCCGCCTGGGCCTCCCGCCAGGGGTGACCTGCTACTGGCTGGCCCAGACGATGCGGTGGATCCAGGCCAGCTCCGCCAGGTCGAAGGCGAAATCGGGGTGTTGCGGGTTCAGGCTGCGCAGCTCCACGCGCCGCGCCGACTGGCGCTTCAGCTCCTTCGCCATGACCTCGCCCTTCTGGGTGCGCACCACCACGCGGTCGCCGCGCCGCACCGGCGCCGCCGGCGAGACGATGACCAGGTCGCCGTCGCGGAACACCGGGATCATCGAGTCGCCGTGGATTTCCAGGGCATAGGCGTTCGGGTCGCCCACCTCCGGCACCGCGATCTCGTCCCAGCCGCCGCCCACGGGATAGCCGCCATCGTCGAAATAGCCCTCCGCACCGGCCTGGGCGAGGCCGATCAGCGGGATGCGCCGTGCCGCCACGGCCCTGGCGGTATCGCGCAGCAGCGCCGGCGCCCCGGTCACCAGGGCGGCGAATTGCTCGATGCCGGTGCCGGTGGCGGCGAGCACCTTGGCGACGCTCTCGGTGGAGGGCCAGCGCGCGCGGCCGTCGGCGCTGGTGCGCTTCGAGGGGTTGAAGGCGGTGGCATCCAGCCCGGCGCGGCGGGCAAGGCCGGAGGCGGAGAGGCCATGCTCCGCCGCCAGGGCGTCGAGGGCCCGCCAGACATCCTCATGGCGCATGGTCATGACGCGATCACCTGATGTCCCTTGGCACCCGACATCCCCTGGCAGGGGCGCGCGGTGCGCCGTCCGCATGTGGCGCGGGTCGGAGTCGGACTCGCGCTGTGGAAACTATCCTAGGCGGGAAGTCGCATGCAATAGGTGATGTTTCCTTTTTTCGCGCTTGCGCGAGATCCCTCACCGGGCATATGTTCCCGAAACGTTCCGTTATCCCCAACCAGGAACGCAGGAGAGACCATGTCCAGCGCCCCCCGCCCCGGCCCCGCCTCCTACCGCACCCAGGCCCAGCGCAGCGTCCCCTTCGCCAGCGCCGAGGAGGCCTGGATCTGGACCATGCAGGCGCTCGTCGCCCGCCGCGACGGCGCCCGCATCCTCGCCGGCCAGGGCCTGGTGTCCCGCCCCTGCGAGCCGGACGACGTGATCAAGTGCCTGGACCGGCTGTACCGCCAGCGCCGCATCGAGCTGGCGCATGCCCGCATCATGCGGATCTGGGGCGAGCGCGGCGAAGCGCCCGATCCGCGCCACCTGAAGGAGCGCGGCGACTGGCGGCTGTGGCGCGAGGCGATGTCGCGGCTGGACTGGCCGCTGCGGGTGAAGGGCATCGTGGACGGCCCCGGCCCCGCCCCGTCGGCCGCCGAGGCCGCGATCCTGGCCTTTCCGGCGCAGGGCGGCTGATGACGGCGTTGCCTTCCCCCGGCGCACCCTCGCGCCGCGCCGCCGCCGCCCCCCGGCACGCCGCGGCGGTGGAGGAGCAGCGCGTCTGGATCGGCTTCGGCGGCCGGGCCGACCTGCCCTGGCAGCGCCTGCTGCGGCCCGGCTTCCGGCACTGCTTCGCCGCCATTGCCGATGCCGGGGGATGGACGGTGCTGGACCCGCTCTCGGGCCGCCTGGTGGTGGCGCGCCTCGACCTGCCGGCGGGGTTCGACCTGCCGGCCTTCTACCGCCGCGCCGGCCTGCGCGTGCTCGGCCCCTTCACGCCGGCCGCGCCGCGGCCGGCCCTGCTGCCCGCTCTCCGGCCGCTGACCTGCGTCGGCCTCTGCCGCGCCGTGCTCGGCGCGGGCGCGCCCTGGGCGCTGACGCCGCGCGGCCTCTTTCGCGCACTGAATGCGCGGGAACAGGAATTTATTCTTGACTCTGCCCTGAACCCGGGCTAGAAGCGTCTTGCCAAGGGGCGCAGTGCGCCCGGCGGCGTCTCCTCCCGATCCCAGCCTGCGCGGACCCGCCCTTCCCCCGAAGGGTCGGGTCCGCGGCTTTTTCGGCCGGCGGGAGGAGGCGGGCCCGACCCTTCGCAGATCGGCGGGCCCCCGATCGACACCCGCGCGCCCGCCGCGCGGACCGGCCCGCTTCAGCCAGAGGAGACGTCGCGCATGGGTGGCCTGATCCGCGCCCCGAAGCCGGCACAACTCGAACCACCGCCAGCGCCGCCGGCCCCGCCCCCGGCGCCCGCGCCCGAGCAGGTCGCCAGCGAGAGCCGCATCGCCGCCCGCCAGCGCAGCCTGCGCGGCCGGCCCGGCACCATCGCCACCTCGGAGCGCGGCGTCCTGGCACCCCTGCCCGTCGCCGCCCGCAAGAGCCTGCTCGGCGAATGACCCCCGGACCCGACGCGGCCGCCGCCGCCGCCATGCCACCCTCCGACGCGGCGATGCGCCAGGCCGCCACGGCGGCGCGGCTGCTCGCCCGCTACACCGTCGCGCGCGACCGCCGCCGCACCATCGAGCCGATCTGGCAGTCCTGCTACGACCACGCCCTGCCCTCCCCGACCGACAACGCCGCGCTGTTCGACGCGACGGCGGCCGACGCGGCGGAGCAGCTCGCCGCCTCGCTGCTGGCGGAGCTGACCCCGCCCTGGTCGCGCTGGTTCGGCCTGGCGCCGAGCCGCGCGCTGGACGACACCGCCGAGGGCCGCGCCGCGACCGCGGCGCTGGAGGATGCCGCCGCCACGCTGCAGGGGCATTTCGACCGCTCCAACTTCGCCATCGAGATGCACCAGGCCTTCCTCGACCTGGTGGTTGCCGGCACCGGCGCGCTGCTGGTCGAGGAGGCTCCGCTCGGCGAGGCCTCCGCCTTCCGCTTCGCCGCCGTGCCGCTGCAGTCGGCGGTGCTGGAGGAAGGGCCGGATGGCCGCCTGAGCACGCTGTTCCGCGAGGCCCGGCTGACGCCCGCCGCCATCCTCGCCCGCTACCCAGGCGCCGTGCTGCCGCCGTCGCTCGCCGCCGACGCCGCGCTGCGCGTGCTGGAGGCGACCTGGCCGGACGGGCCGGTGGTGCGCCACGCCGCGATCCTCATGGAGGATCCGGACGCCCCGGCGACGCTGGCCGAGGGCCGCTTCGCCGAGCCGCCCTGCATCGCCTTCCGCTGGCTGAAGGCACCCGGCGAGACCTATGGCCGCGGCCCGGTGATGAAGGCGCTGCCGGACATCCGCACCGCCAACAAGGTGGTGGAGCTGGTGCTGAAGA
>JAIEOP010000229.1 GCA_019750465.1 Acetobacteraceae bacterium
CGCAAACGCTGAATCCCGCGACCCGGCAAAGGCTGGAGCGTGTTGCGTGAGCGCATGCGAACGCAATACGCTCCAGGGCGCCCGCCGCGCCCTGCGATCAGGCCGCGCGCCGCCGGTCCGGCGCGTTGTCGTTCTCCGCGTCCGGCAGCGCCGACGCCACGGGCTGCGCGGGCAGGCGCCCGTCCCAGATCCACGGCAGCGCGGGATCCGCGGGCGCCGCGGCCTCGGCCAGCGCCGCGCGTCCGGCGCAGGCGCCGCGCAGCACCGGCGGCCCGGACACCTCCAGGTCGATGCCCTCGCGCCGGGCGTAGTCCTCCGCGGACTCCCGGTTCGGGAAGCGCAGCACCAGCGAGTCCAGGGGATCGCCGCCGCCCCACCAGCCCATCAACGGGTCCCTGCGTCCGCGCCGGCGCGGCGGGAAGGTCATGACCCATTCCGTGCCCAGCCTGCCGCCTGCCGTCCCGGTCGGGCCGCAGCGCGGGCTGAGCAGCGCCGAGAGACCCGCGAGCGAGCCCGTCGGGGCCGCGCGCGGCCGGGCCGGCGCCGTGCCCGTGAAAATGTCCTGCATCATCGCTCATCGCCTCCGGGCCGGAAACCCGCGGTGGGCCGGCCGCCGCTGCTCCGATGCAGGGCTGGGGCCGCGCTGCGGACCTCGGTGCGCCCGACGCCGCCGGCCGGGCAGGCGTGGAGGCGCTCGACACGGGCGGCACCCGGCGGCGCATCCAGCGCGCGGTCGGAACCGGTCGTCGATCGGAACGGCGGACCGGCGTCGAACTCGGTCGTCATCTCCATATCCTCCTTGCGAAGCAACATGGACATCGGCGGCACCGGCTGCCGTGCCGCACCGGGCTCCTGGCGCATTTCTTGTTGGGTGACGCGGCGGCGGCGTTCAAGGCCCCGCAACGAGAGCGAGCATTACGTCGCGTCCAGCGGCGCGTTCAGCGGCACGCCGGGGACGCGGATGCCGGAGGGACGCCCGGATGCCGTCGCGCCCTGCCAGTGCGCCGTGAACACCTCCGGCACCATCGGCCCATCCGCGCAGGCCAGCCACAGGCGGAACAGGTGGCGGCGCCGCCCCGGCTCGGCGAAGTCCTCGAAGGCGGTGCGGCTGTGCAGCACCCAGTGGTTCGACAGGAACTGGATGTCGCCGGGGCGGAATTCCATGTCGAGATGGATCTCCGGGCTTTCGGCCAGGCTGTCGAGCAGGTCGCAGGCGGCCTCGATCTCCGGCGTCAGGCGGGGAACGTCGCCGAAGCGCTGCGCCTTGCGCATGGCGCTGCGGACATAGGTGGTGACCAGGCCGCCATCCGGCGTCGGGTTGAACACCGGCACGGCGTACCATTCCCGCGCGCCCGCCGGCACCTCGCCGCGGCGGTCGCGGTACACGGGCTGCATCAGCGCCGCCACCAGGGTCGGATCGCGCCGCAGCATCTCGTTGTGGATCGCCGCCGAGCTGGCGATGGAGGAAAGCCCGCCCGCCTTCGACGGCTTCAGGCAGAGCAGCCCGACCACGTCCGAGCTGTCCGTGTGGTAGGGCAGCCGCGCCGCGGTCTGGTAGCCGCGCCCCGTCGGCCTGGCGTAGTCCACGCCGACATCCTTCACATGGCCGAGGATGTGGCCCATGGCGTTCTGCGACACCGGTTCGCCGATCTTGGCGCCCAGCCCGAAATAGGCGATCGCGCATTGCCGCGCCGACCACAGGTCCACCGGCACGCCGCGGATCAGGATGAAGCCGCGGCCGCGGGTCAGCGCCTGCCGCGCCTCGGCGACCAGCGGCGCGAGGGAGGGGGCGCGCAGGTCGTCCGGGCCGATCCCGGCGATGTCGATGCCCGTGGCGTCCAGCGCGGCGACGGCGGCTTCCAGCTCGGCGATCTGCGCCGGCGTGAGGTCGCGGATCCATTCATCCCTGCGCCGCTGCATCTCCGGCCCGGTCCAGACGAAGGGGCCGGTGACGGGGCGCGGCGAGATGGCGATGCCGGTGTCCATGGCGGCTGTTCCTCCGGATGGGGTCGGCGGAAGCATCAACCGGCGGCGCCGGGCCGCCAAGGGGCCGCGCCGACGCGCTATTCCGGCGGCGTCAGGACCTTGTCGCGATAGTTGCAGTGCGGCGCCGCCGGGCAGCGCCAGCATTCCGGCTGCCGCGCCTTGCAGACATAGCGCCCGTGCAGGATCAGCCAGTGGTGTGCGTCGCGCAGCAGCTCCGCCGGGCATTTGCGGACCAGGCCGTCCTCCACCTCCCGCGGCGTCCGGCCCGGTGCCAGGCCGGTGCGGTTGCCGATGCGGAAGATATGGGTGTCCACCGCCATGGTGGCCTCGCCGAAGGCGACGTTCAGCACGACGTTCGCGGTCTTGCGCCCGACGCCGGGCAGCGCCTCCAGCGCCTCCCGGTCGCGCGGCACCATGCCGCCATGCCGCTCGACCAGCTGCCGCGCCAGCGCCGCGACGTTGCGCGCCTTGCCCTGCCACAGCCCGATGGCGCGGATGCAGGGGCCGATCCCGGCCTCCCCCAGCGCCGCCATCGCCGCCGGCGTCGGTGCCGCGGCGAACAGAGCGGGCGTGCACCGGTTCACCGCCGCATCCGTGGCCTGGGCGGAAAGCACCACGGCCACCAGCAGGGTGAAGGGGTCCCGGTAGAGCAGCTCCGTCTCCGGCGCCGGGTTCGCCACGGCCAGGGCGCGGATGAAGGCGGCGGCCTGCTCGGCGTTCATGCGTCGGGCGCGGCGAGGCGCGGCGGCCGTGCCGTGCAGCGGCGCCGCCTTGCGGGGGCGGGCGGGTGCCTCCGGCGCGCGTGCTGCAGAGGGGCGGGACATGCGGGAGCAGGACCGGTGCGGCTGACCCGCCGGCCATAGGGCAATCCGGCAGCCAGCGGAACGCCTCGGGCTGCCCCGACATCTTCTTACTATCCCTACTCAGTCGATAGAGATTAATGGTTCATGCGCATGGATCGACGGGGGCATACCGCATGAGGCGCCGTTGTTTCCTGGCGCTGGCCGCTGCGGCTGGTCTCGCAGCGCCCGTCGCCGCCCGGTCCAAATCCCGGTGGCGCCCCGCCCGCCCGGTGCGCCTCGTCGTGCCGGTCGCCGCCGGGGGCAGCCAGGACGCCGTCGCCCGCATCCTCGCAGGGCCGCTCGCCGCCAGGCTGGGGCAGGTCGTGATGGTGGAGAACCTGCCCGGCGCGGCCGGCAACCTCGGCTTCCAGACCGTGGCGCGGGCGCGGCCGGACGGCACCACGCTGCTCGCCGGCTCGGACGGGCTCTCGATCAACAAGACGCTCTTCCCGCGCCTCGACTTCGATCCGGTGGGCGGCTTCGCACCGGTCTCCTGGGTGGTGCGGGTGCCGCAGATCCTGGTGGTGCGGGCGGACGGCCCGGCCGCCGACCTTGCCGCCTTCCTGCGTGCGGCGCGGCGCGAAGGTCCCGCCGTGGGCACCACCGGCATCGGCAGCCTCGCGCACCTGCTGGGCGAGGTGATGCAGGACGCCGCGGGGTTGCGCTGGCTGCACGTGCCCTACCGGGGCGGCGCCCAGGCGGTGAATGACCTGCTTGCCGGCACGCTGGACGCGGCGCTGGTGAACATCGGCGCGGCGACGGGCCTGGCGCGCCAGGGGGCTTTCCGCGCGCTCGCCGTCTCCTCGGCGGAGCGGGTCCGCGCCCTGCCCGCGGTGCCGACCCTGGCGGAGGCCGGGTTGCCGGTCGGGCCGGTGGTGGGCTGGCACGGCATCGTCGCGCCCGCCGGCACCGACCCGGCGATCTGCGCCTGCCTCGATGCCTGCGTGCAGGCCGCGCTAGAGTCCACCGGCATCGCGGCGCGGCTGGTGGCGCTGGGCCTGGAGCCGGTGTCGGAAAGCCCGGCGCGCCTGGCCGAGACCATCCGCGGCGATGCCGAGCGCTGGGGCGCGGTGATCCGCCGCGCGCGCATCGTGCCGGCCTGAAGCGCGCGCCCTGAAGCGCCCGGCGGGAAGCGGCCCGCCCGAGGCACCCGGGGTGGCGCCCCCGCCTCTGCCTGCTACGCTTCCCCGGAAGAGCGGGGGGCGTCGCGTGCAGTTCGGCATCTTCGACCAGAACGACCGTGGCCCCCTACCGATGGCGGAGCACCTGGAGGCGCGGCTGCGCCTCGTCGCGCTGTACGACGCGCTGGGCTTCGACCGCTACCACGTGAGCGAGCACCACGCGACGCCGCTCTCCGCCACGCCGGCGACGGGGGCCTGGCTGGGCGCGGTGGCGCAGCGCACGCGGCGCATCCGCTTCGGGCCGCTGGTCTACATCCTGCCGCTGCGCCACCCGCTGCAGATCGCCGAGGAGGTGGCATTGCTCGACCAGATGTCGGGCGGCCGGTTCGAGCTGGGCGTGGGGCGCGGCATCTCGCCCTACGAGCTCGGCTACCACGGCGTGAACGCGGCCGAAAGCCCGGCCATGTACCGCGAGGCGCTGGACCTGCTGCTGATGGCGATGACGCAGGAGAGCGTGACCTTCGAGGGTCGGTGGTGGCGCTGCGAGGACGTGCCCGTGGTGCTGCGCCCGCGGCAGCAGCCGCACCCGCCGCTGTGGTACGCCTGCGCGACGCCCGAGGCGGCGGTCTGGCCGGCGCGCAACGCGGTGAACCTGGTGTGCAACGCGCCGGCGCCGCGCGTCGCCGAGATCGTCGCCCGCTACCGCGCCGAATGGGCGGAGGCGGGGCGGCCCGGCGGTGCGCTGCCCTGCCTCGGCCTGTCGCGCGCCATCGTGGTGGCCGACACGACGGAGGCGGCGATGGCGGCGGCGCAGCGCGGCTGGCGGCGCTACGAGGAGAGCTTCCACAAGCTGTGGCGCAAGCATGGCAGCGGCCCGGTCAATGCCCGGGTCGGCCCCGACTTCGCCGAGACCCAGGCCGCCGGCATGGGCTTCGCCGGCACGCCGGCGGGGGTGCGCGACGCGCTGCTGGCGCAGGTGGCGGCGACGGGGGCGAATTACGTGGTCTGCCGCTTCGCCTTCGGCGACCTGACCGAGGCGGAGAGCCGGCGCTCCGCCGAGCTCTTCGCGCGCGAGGTGATGCCGGCGCTGCGCGAGCACCACCGCGCCAGCGCGGCCGCCGCTGAATAGACCCCGAGGGAGGAACCCCATGGCCTTTCCGCTACCCGAGTCCAACCCCGAGGCGCTCGGCCTCGATCCGCGGCCGCTGGAGCGGATGTGCGCCGTCATCGAGCGTCACATCGCCGAGGGCCACCATCCCGGCGCGCAGGTCGCGGTGGCGCGGAACGGCCGCCTCGCGCTGTTCCGCAGCTTCGGCACGGCGCGGGTCGCGCCGGAAGGCGCGCGGGACGGGGATGCGGGCGGCAGGCCCGCCGACGCGCGCAGCCTGTTCCTGATGTATTCGAACACCAAGGTCGTCACCGCCGCCGCCGTGTGGATGCTGGTGGAGGACGGGCTGCTGCGCTTCTCCGACACCATCGCGGGGCACGTCCCGGAATTCGCCGCCAACGGCAAGGGCGAGATCACCGTGCTGCAGCTGCTGACCCACCAGGGCGGCTTCCCCTCCGCCGTGGTGCCGGAAGCCTGCTGGGAGGACCATGCGCTGCTGCGGAAGACCGTGTCGAATTTCACGCTGGAATGGACCCCGGGCAGCAAGGTCCGCTACCACCCGGCCGCCGCGCACTGGGTCTCCGCCGTGCTGATCGAGGCGATCACGGGCATGGATTTCCGCGCCTTCATCCGGGACCGGGTCACGGCGCCGCTCGGCCTGGCGGACGAGATCGTCGTCGGCCTCCCGGCCGGGCAGCTCGACCGCGCGGCGGACATCTACGATCCGAAGGTCGATGGCGGCTACGTGCCGCGCGCCGGCGAGAACACCGCGGCACACCACGCCGCCGGCATCCCCGGCGGCGGCGGCTACGGCTCGGCGCGCGGCATGGCGGCCTTCTACCAGATGCTGGCGGCGGGCGGCGCGCTGAACGGGGCGCGCGTGCTCGCGCCGCGCACCATCGAGTTCGTCACGCGCAACTTCACCGGCGACCGCATCGACGAGTACATGGGCCTGCCGATGTGCCGCGGCATCGGGCCGCACTCGCGCGGCGAGCACCCGCTGGCGCGCGGCCTCGGCACCATCGCGCATCCGCGCACCTTCGGGCATGGCGGCGTGGGGTCGTCCTATTGCTGGGCGGATCCAGTGAGCGGCGTGAGCTTCGCGTTCTTCTCGAACTGCCGCCAGACCGAGGAATTCCACAACCGGCGCATGGACGTGATCAGCAGCCTTGCGCACATGTCGATCCTGCCGGCCTGAACGGGGACTGGGACCATGAAGATCTACGGCATTCCGCAGTCCCGCGCCGGGCGCTGCCTCTGGATGGCGCGCGAGCTGGGCCTGGAGCACGAGAACGTGCCCGTGCATTTCCGCGCCACGCGCGAGTCGCCCGAACTGGTGAAGGTCAACCCGAACGCGCGAATCCCCGCGCTGGAGGAGCCGGGCGGCTTCACGCTCCACGAGTCGATGGCGATCAACCTCTACCTGGCGAAGAAGCACGGCGCGGCCACGCCGCTCGCGCCTGCCAGCCTGGAGGAGGACGCGCTGGCGACGCAGTGGAGCTTCTGGGTCATGACCGAGATCGAGAAGCCGCTGCTGACGCTGCTGATGAACACGCTCGGCATGAGCCCGGCAACCCCGGACGCCGTGGCCAAGGCCGAGGCCGATCTCGCCCGGCCGCTCGATGTGCTGGAAGCGCACCTGGCGGGGCAGGACTGGCTGGTGGGCGGGCGCTTCACCGTGGCCGATCTCAACGTCGCCTCCGTGCTGGCCTGGGCGCGCGGGGCGAAGCTCGACCTGTCCGCGCGGCCGCATGTGGAGGCGTGGCTGAAGCGCTGCCTCGGCCGGCCGGCGTTCAAGGGGTAGGGCGGGGCCGCTCGGCCGGGCGATCGGGCATGCGCGCCGGGATCGTGCCTCGGGATCCCGCGTGACGCCACGGCCGAGCCGCGCGCTTCAATCCAGGCCGAGGAGCGCGATCGCCAGCAGGCTGGCGCAGGCGAGGATGAGGAGCGCGACCGCAGCCGCGCCCAGGATGCGCGGCCCGGCGCGCAGAAGCCCGCGCAGCTCCACGCCCAGGCCAAGCGCGGCCATGGCCAGCGTCGTCAGCAGGCCCGCCAGCCCATGCAGCGGCACCCGCGCCGCCAGCGGCACCAGGCCCGCCGCACTCGCCGCCGCGAGCGCGAGGAAGCCCAGGATGAACCAGGGCACGAAGCGGGTTACCGGCAGCCGGCGATCCGCCGGCATCCCCCGGCGCCGCTGCAGGATCGAGAGGCCGAGCACGACCGGCCCGAGCATCAGCACGCGCAGCAGCTTCACCAGCGTCCCGGCCTGCATCGCCAGGCTGCCGAAGGGCGCCGTTGCCGCCAGCACCTGCGGCACGGCATAGACCGTCAGGCCCGCGAACACGCCGTATTGCGACGGGGAGAGCGCAAGCGCCGTGCCGAGCGGCGGCAGCGCCAGCACGACGAGGACGCCGAGCGCCGCCGTGAAGGCGATGGCGGAGGCCACCTCCTTCGCGCCGGCGCCCAGCACGGGCGCCACGGCCGCGATGGCCGAGTTGCCGCAGATGGCGTTGCCGCAGGCGATGAGCATCGCCGTCCGGTGCGGCAGGCGGAGCAGCCGCCCCGCGCCGTACCCGGCGGCCAGGCACAGCGCGACCACGCCCCCGATGACGAGCGGCAGCCGCAGCCCGCCCTCGGCGACGGCGCGCGGATCCAGCGAGGCGCCGAGCAGGACCACCGCCACCTCCAGCAGCGTGCCGGAGGCACGGCGGATGCCGGGACGGAAGGCCGGGGCGGGTTCCCAGGCGGTGCGGATCGCCGCCCCGATCAGGATGGCGAGCACCAGCGCGTCCAGCCAGGCATGGCCGAACAGGCCGCGCTCCAGCGCCTGCAGCCCCTGTGCCGCCGCGGCGATGGCGGCGCAGAGGGCGAGGCCCGGCAGCAGCCTGCCCGCCCCATGCAGGAGGCCCGCCACCAGGGCGCGGCGGCGAACGAGGCGCGTCTCGGTCACTGGCGTGGTCCGCGCGTGCATGGCGGGCCTATCCAACGCGCGACGGGGGCGTGCCGTCGCCTCGGTCGCGGCGCATGGCAGGCCCCGGCACCGGCGCGGCGCTGCGGCGCCGAGGCCGGCGCGTACCGGGCTTCGCTGCCGGAGATGGCTCCCCTCCGCGATCCGGCCCCTATTTCCGCCCGGCGGCAGGAACCCGCAGCTTCCCGGCGCCTTGCTGGAAGGCGGGCGACGGACCGCGGAGGGCCTGGACCATGACGACGACGAAGAAGGCGGACCGGCAGGCGTCGGAGAAGACGTCTGGCCGGGGCAGCGGTCCCGGCAATGCGGCCGGCACCGCGACGGGACCCGGCAGCTCCTCCGCGGGCGCCGCGCAGGGAAAGGGAAACCAGCGCGGCATCGCCGGCAGCGGCAGCGCGAAGGCCGACCGGGGCAGGCCCGGCCACAAGAGCAGCGGCTGAGCGATCGGGGGGGCCGCGGCATGCCGGTGCCGGCGCAGGACGACCTGCTCGACTGCCTCATCGTCGGCGGCGGTCCGGCGGGCATGACCGCGGCGCTCTACCTGGCGCGGTTCCGCCGGCGCGTGCAGGTGGTGGACGCGGGCGAGCCGCGCGCCGCCTGGATCCCGGCCAGCCACAACATCCCCTTCTTCGCCGAGGGGATTCCCGGCCCCGAGATCATCGCCCGCGCGCGCGAGCACGCCGCGCGCTACGGCGTGGTCCCGATCGGGGGCCGGGTCGCCGGCCTGCGCAAGGCGGAGGGCGGCTTTCATGCCGTGGTCGAGACGGCCGGCGGCAACCGGGTGCTGCGGGCGCGGCGGGTCCTGCTCGCCACCGGCGCGGTGGATGTGGAGCCGGAGCTTCCGGACCTGCCGGACGCGGTCCGGCGCGGGCTGGTGCGCTACTGCCCGATCTGCGACGGCTATGAATCCCGTGCGCAGCGCATCGCGGTGATCGGGCATGGCAGCCGGGGCCTTGGCGAGGCGGAGTTCATCGCCCGCACCTATTCCGACGACGTCACGCTGCTGACGCTGGGCCGCCCGCTCGCGCTCGACGAGGACCAGCGCGCCCTGGTCCGCCGGCACGGGATACGCGTGGTCGAGGAGCCGGTCGCCGCGCTCGACCTGCGCGAAGGGCGCATCGCCGCGCTGCGCACGGGCGGCGGGCGCGAGCTGCGCTTCGACGTGCTCTACTCGGCGCTCGGCCTGACCTACCGCACCGAGCTCGCCGCGGCGCTGGGCGCGCGGCTGGACGGCGCGGGCGCCCTCATCACGGACGCGCATAACCAGACCACGGTGAAGGGCCTCCATGCGGCGGGCGACATCGTGCGCGGGCTGGACCAGATCGTCGTCGGCATGGGCCATGCGGCCACGGCTGCGACGCATATCCACAACCGGTGCGAGCTGCCGACCGAGGACGAGCCCGATGGCACGGCCGAGGCGGCAGGGCGCTGAAGGTCCCTGCGCGGCGGCCCTGCATCGGCATGCGGTCGGCGGCCGCTTTCGTGTTCCGGTCCCGCGACGCCGCCAAGCCCCTATTCGCCCCTGAGCGCCGCCCCCGCCGCCAGCGGTGCCAGCGGGGTCGCCGCCGCGACCAGCGCCGCGAGCAGCAGCAGGTAGGGCCGCGCGGTCCCTCCCGCGGCGGCGGCCTCGATGGCCGCGGCGCCGAAGATCACCGAGGGGATCGCCAGCGGCAGCACGATCAGCGGCAGCAGCACGCCGCCGCGCCGCGCGCCGAGCGTCAGCGCGGCCCCCGCCGTGCCGAGCAGGGAGAGGAAGGCGGCCGCCAGGCCCAGCGCCGCCATGGCCGTGCCCCAGGCCTCCACCGGCAGGTTCAGCATCGCTGCCGCGACCGGCGTCGCCGCCAGCAGCGGCAGGCCCGTGGTGATCCAGTGCGCCAGCGCCTTCGCCGCGGCGATCGCCGCCGGGCCGAGGCCGCTCAGCAGCAGCTGGTCCAGCGACCCGTCCTCCGCATCCGCGCCGAGCAGCCGGTCCAGCGGCAGCAGCGCCGCCAGCAGGGCGGCGGCCAGCAGCGCGCCGGGGGCGAGGCGGGCCAGCGCCTCCGGCGCCGGGCCGATGCCGAAGGGGAACAGCGCGGCCACGAGCACGAAGAACAGCACCGCCGCCAGCGTATCCGCCGGGTGGCGCAGCGCCAGGCGCAGCTCGCGCGCCAGCAGCGCCAGCCAGCCCGTCACAGCCGCAGCTCCGCCGCATCCGGCAGCGGCAGCGGCAGGTGCGTCGCCGCCACCACCATGCCGCCCGCGGCGCGGTGCCGCGCCAGCAGCGCGCCCAGCCGCTCCACGGAGGATGCGTCCAGCCCCGTGGTCGGCTCGTCCAGCAGCCAGAGCGGGGCGGGTGCCAGGGCCAGCCGCGCCAGCCCGAGCCGCCGCTTCTGGCCGGCGGAGAGCACGCGCGCGGGCAGCTCCGCCAGCGCCGAGAGGCCAAGGGCTGCGAGCGCCGGCTCGACCGCGCCGCCATGCAGCCGCGCGAAGAAGGCCAGGTTCTCGCGCGCCGTCAGCGCCGGCTTCAGCGCATCGCCATGGCCGACATAGCGCAGCCGCCGTGCATGCAGGACGCGGTCGGCCAGCGCGTCCTCGCCGCCCCACAGCAGCGCTCCGTCGGCGCGTGGCAGCAGCCCGGCGAGCAGGCGCAGCAGGCTGGACTTGCCCGCGCCGTTGGCGCCGGTCAGCAGCAGCGCGTCCCCGGCCGCGAGGCTGAAGGAGAGGCCGGCGAAGACCACGCGCTCGGCGCGCCGGCAGGCCAGGTCGCGCGCTTCCAGCATCCTCCCCCCGCCCGCACCCCCGCTCGGCGCCAATGGACCGTCAACCCCCACCATGCTTAAAGCCTGCCCGCGGCGCCCCGGCCAGGGCCGGCCCGTCGGCGCCTTGGCAAAGAAGGGGTCCCGGACCATGCGGATGATCGGGCAGGACAGCCTGAAGACCCGCCGTACCCTGCTGGTGGACGGCAAGACCTATCACTACTTCAGCCTGCCCGAGGCGGCGCGCAGCATCGGTGACATCAGCCGCCTGCCCTTCAGCCTGAAGGTGCTGCTGGAGAACGTGCTGCGCTACGAGGACGGGCGCAGCTACACGGTGGCCGACGCGCGCGCGATCGCCGAATGGGTGCAGCAGGCCCGCTCCGAAAAG
The DNA here is from genome assembly GCA_019750465.1 of Acetobacteraceae bacterium. GTDB lineage: Bacteria > Pseudomonadota > Alphaproteobacteria > Acetobacterales > Acetobacteraceae > JAIEOP01. The sequence continues at coordinate 11,149 of JAIEOP010000229.1, forward strand.
GAGGTGCCGTTCCGCCCGGCGCGCATCCTGATGCAGGACTTCACCGGCGTGCCCGCGGTGGTGGACCTGGCCGCGATGCGCGACGGCATCATCAAGCTCGGCGGCGAGCCGAAGCGGGTGAACCCGCTGGTGCCGGTGGACCTGGTGATCGACCACTCCGTCATGGTGGACGTCTCCGGCACGCCGAACGCCCTGCAGAAGAACGTGGACATCGAGTTCGAGCGCAACGGCGAGCGCTACGAGTTCCTGCGCTGGGGCCAGTCCGCCTTCGACAATTTCCGCGTCGTGCCGCCGGGCACCGGCATCTGCCACCAGGTGAACCTGGAATACCTGGCGCAGGTGGTCTGGACCTCGGTCGATGCCGGCGACACCTACGCCTATCCGGACAGCTGCTACGGCACCGACAGCCACACCACCATGGTGAACGGCCTCGGCGTGCTGGGCTGGGGCGTGGGCGGCATCGAGGCCGAGGCGGCGATGCTCGGCCAGCCCATCGCCATGCTGATCCCCGACGTCATCGGCTTCAAGCTGACGGGCAGGCTGCGCGAGGGCGTCACCGCCACCGACCTGGTGCTGACCGTCACGCAGATGCTGCGCAGGAAGGGCGTGGTCGGCAAGTTCGTGGAATTCTACGGCGCCGGCCTGGACGACCTGCCGCTGGCGGATCGCGCCACCATCGGCAACATGGCGCCCGAATACGGCGCCACCTGCGGCTTCTTCCCGGTGGACGAGGTCACCCTGCGCTACCTGCACCTGTCCGGGCGGGAGGAGCACCGCATCAACCTGGTGCGCGAATACTGCAAGGCGCAGGGCCTCTGGCGCGACAGCGCCAGCCCCGACCCGGTCTTCACCGACACGCTCGAGCTCGACATGTCCGCCGTCGAGCCCTCGCTCGCCGGGCCGAAGCGGCCGCAGGACCGGGTGGCGCTGTCCAGCGTCGCCGCCAGCTTCGCCAAGGACCTCGCCGGCGGCGTCATGGGCGTCCCCGGCGACGAGGCGGGCAAGCGCGTTCCGGTGGCGGGCGCCAACTACGACCTCGGCCATGGCGACGTGGTGATCGCCGCCATCACCTCCTGCACCAACACCTCGAACCCCTATGTGCTGGTCGCCGCGGGCCTCGTCGCACGCAAGGCGGTGGCGAAGGGGCTGACGGCGAAGCCCTGGGTGAAGACCTCGCTCGCGCCGGGGTCGCAGGTGGTGACCGACTACCTCGACAAGTCGGGCCTCACCGCCGACCTCGATGCGCTCGGCTTCCAGACCGTGGGCTATGGCTGCACCACCTGCATCGGCAACTCCGGCCCGCTGGCCGAGCCGATCGTCGACGCCATCGAGAACAACAAGCTGGTCGCCGCCGCCGTGCTCTCGGGCAACCGCAACTTCGAGGGCCGCGTGCATGCGAACGTGCGCGCCAACTACCTGGCCTCGCCGCCGCTGGTCGTCGCCTATGCGCTGGCCGGCACGGTGACGAAGGACATGGCGAAGGACCCGCTCGGCACCGGCAGGGATGGCCAACCCGTCCATCTGCGCGACATCTGGCCCAGCCAGCGGGAGGTGAACGACACCGTCCATGCCGTGGTGACGCGCGAGATGTTCCAGGCCCGCTACGCCGACGTGTTCAAGGGGCCGCCGCAGTGGCAGGGCATCCGCGTCGAGGCGGACAGCGAGACCTACCGCTGGAACGCCGGCTCCACCTACGTGCAGAACCCGCCCTATTTCGAGGGCATGACGGCCGAGGTCGCGCCGCTGGCCTCGATCCACGGCGCGCGGGTGCTGGCGCTGCTGGGCGACAGCATCACCACCGACCACATCTCCCCGGCCGGCAACATCCGCCGCACCTCGCCCGCCGGCGACTACCTGACCGAGCACCAGGTGCGCCAGGCCGACTTCAACAGCTACGGCGCCCGCCGCGGCAACCACGAGGTCATGATGCGGGGCACCTTCGCCAACATCCGCATCAGGAACGAGATGGTCCCCGGCACGGAGGGCGGGCTTTCCAAGCACTACCCGTCCGGCGATGTCGCGCCGATCTACGACGTGGCGATGCGCTACAAGCGCGAAGGCGTGCCGCTGGTGGTCTTCGGCGGCAAGGAATACGGCACCGGCTCCTCCCGCGACTGGGCGGCCAAGGGCACTTTCCTGCTCGGCGTGAAGGCGGTGATCGCCGAGAGCTTCGAGCGCATCCACCGCTCGAACCTGGTGGGCATGGGCGTGCTGCCGCTCACCTTCCTGGGCGGGCAGGACCGCAGGTCGCTTGCCCTGGTCGGCGACGAGGTGGTGGACATCCTCGGCATCGAGGCGCTGAAGGCGCGCATGGAGCTGGAGATGGTGATCCGCCGCGCGAACGGCGCGCTGGACCGCACGCGGGTGCTCTGCCGCGTCGATACGGCGGACGAGGTCGAGTACTACCGCAACGGCGGCATCCTGCACTACGTGCTGCGCGGAATGGCGAAGGCGGCGTGATACCAACGCGCCGAGTTGTTGACCCATGCGGCGCGCCGGATGGCGCGCCGAGGCCGCGGACGCGGCCCGCGCCCAATGGCGCGAAGCCAAGCCGCGCGGATGCGCGGCGCCCGGCGTCTGAGGGGCGTTGATGTGTCAACATCAACGCGCGTTGGTATGAGGCGCTGCCTCCCGCCGGCCTGAACCGGGGCGCGGTCCGCAAGGGCCGCGCCCCGCTTGCCGGTCCTGACCCCCGGCGGGGGGGCGGTTCAGGCGAAGACGTACCAGGACCCGATGTCGCTGATGCCCGCGACGAATTGCGGCGTCTCGAACATGAAGTCGCTCTGCCGCAGGTCCGCCGCCGCCACGCCGAGCAGCAGGATCGACCCGTCCGCAGCGTCGTCCCCTGTGGTGTCCCAGGACACCAGGGCACCCTGGCCCGTATCCGTCACGCTCACTTGATCCGCCGTGATGTCGCGGAAGGCGATGTGGTCGAAGGCGCCCTGCGCCCGACCGGTCGCGCGGAAGTCGAGCACGACGTCATTGCCGCTGTCGGGCGCCACCATGAAGGCGTCCGCCCCTCCACCGCCGCGCAGCGTGTCGTTGCCGAGGCCTCCCTCGATCATGCCGTGACCCCGGCCTTCTGAGAGATAGTCGTCGCCGTCGCCGCCCATCAGCGCGTCGTCGTCGGCACCGCCGTACAGGCTGTCGTCGCCAGGTCCGCCTTCGAGTCGGTCCGGCCCCGCGCCGCCACGCAGCTCGTCATTGCCGTCGCCGCCATCGAGAACGTCGTCGCCGCCGCCGCCGCTGATCTCGTCATCCCCTCCCCGCCCGAAGATGTGGTTCCAGGCACTGTCGCCAGCCATCCGCTCGGCCTCGTCCGTGCCGAAGGTTACGATGGTGTCGCCGAAGGCGAAGCTGGCGGGCGGCTCGCCCGGCGCGGGCAGCAGATCGGGATCGGCCGGCGGCAGGCCGCCGGCGATGACGGGACCGTCAATGCTCGGCGTCGGCCGCTCCGGCGCCGGGCCCGAGGGCGGCCGCGCGGCGGGCGGCAGGTCGGGCCGGTCGAAGAACATGAAGTCGTCCTGGGCGAGGTCGGCGAGCGCCACGCCCTGTAGCAGCACCGAGCCGCCCTCCCAGGCAACCGTCACGCCGGCGCCGCTTTCCGAGAAGGCGAGATCCTCCCATTGCAGGTCGCGCAAGGCGAGGTGATCGCCCATCCCGGGCCCGGGCGTGAAGTCGAGGATGACGTCGTCGCCGCTGCCGCGGCTCATCACGAAGGCGTCGGGGCCGGTCCCGCCGACCAGGGTGTCGTTCCCCGGCCCGCCCTCGATGGCGCTGTGGCCGGCGCCCTCGTCGAGGTAGTCGTCGCCTGGGCCGCCCGAGAGCTCATCAGCCTCGGCGCCGCCGTAGAGGGTGTCGTTGCCGGTACCGCCGTGCAGATGATCCATGCCGGCGCCGCCGGAGACCAGGTCACCGCCCGCGCCGCCGTCCAGCACATCGCCTTCCGCGCCGCCGCCGAGTTGGTCGGCGCCGCCCAGGCCCCAGGCGTGGTCGGCCGCCGGGGTTCCGCCGAAGCCGTCCGTGCCTGCGGCGCCGACCGCGATCTGATGCGGCGGCGTGCCCGGCACGAGCACGGATACCATTCTCTGCGCGGCCTGCGCATCGATGCGATTGGACATGGCGGCGTTCCCAAATGGCGCGATCCACCTGCTGGATGCGCGACCGCGGCGGAACGCAGGCCGATCGTCGCGAGTTGCGCCGCAAACAATGGTCCAAAGCCGAGCGTTCAGGGCGTCGCTCGGGTTGCCGGGGCCGTCTGGACACCGTTGGTTGCAGCAACGCGCGCCATTCAAACCTTTGGCGCGAATTCCCGGTACAACCCCTCCAGCAGCGCCTTCAGCGCCGCATCCGCCTGCGCATCGGGACGGTTCGTCGCCAGAACCAGGGCGAAATCCCGCTCCGGTTGCACCAGCACCATCGCCAGGTTCATCGAATTCGACCCGGTGTGCTGCATCACCTCGCCGCGCGCCCAGGGCGGGGCGAGGAAGCCCCAGCCATGGCCGTAGGCGCCGCCGCCCTCGGGCGTGCCCGGCGCGGCGCCGGGCCGCGGCGGGATGGCGATGACCTTCGCGTGCAGCCGGCGCAGCGTCTCCGGCCGCACCAGCGCGGGTCCGCGCCGCCCGGCGCCTGCATGCCAACCGGCCCAGGCGGCGAAGTCGAGGATCGACATGTGCACCGTCCCCGCCGGGCTGATCACCAGCGGCGCGTCGCCATTCGGCCCGGCCAGCATCGGCTTCAGCGCGCCGTCCGGGCGCACCTCGTGCCCCAGGGGCGCATCCACCCGCCCGACCGTGGCGCCCGGCCCGATCCCGGCCGTCCGCAGCCCGAGCGGGCCGAAGATCCGCGCCGTGACCAGCTCCTCCCAGGTGGCACCCGCCGCCCGCTCCAGCATCGCGCCGGCGATGAGGAAGCCGAGATTCGAATAGGCGAAGCGCGTCCCGGGCGGCGAGGCCAGCGGCCGGCCGCGCCATTGCCCGATCAGCCAGCGCCGCATCTCGTCGAGGTTCAGGTCGTCCTGGATGCCGGCATTGACGTACAGCCCGACGATCGCCTCGGTGTCGCCGGGAATGCCGCCGACATGGCTCAGCAGCTGCTCCAGCGTCACGCCCGCCAGGCCCGCATCCATGCCCTCGCGCAGCTCAGGAAAGCTGGCGCCGATCGTGGTGTCCCAGCCGATGCGCCGCTCATCCACCAGCATGCCGGCGAGCAGCGCGGTGAAGGCCTTGGTGCAGGAGCCGATGTGGAAGCGGTCCTCGAGCGTCACCGGGATGGCGGCGCCGGCGCGGCGCGTGCCGACGGCGCCGGCGGCGACCACCCGCCCCTCCCGCAGCACGGCCGCCGCGATCGCCGGCAGGCCGTGGCTGGCGAGGGTGGGGCGCAGCCACGAGTCCAGCGAAGCCGGGGCCGGCTGCGCCGCGCCGGTGCCGCCGAGAAGCGTGGTCGCCGCCACCGCGGCCATGGCCGTCCTGCGCCGCATCGCCGCCCCGCCCCGTGGTTACGCGCGCAGTGTCGCCGGCTTGGCACCCGGCGCGCAACCACGGCCCTGAATTGCCGAAGGGGGCCGCGAGGCCCCCTTCCCCTGCGCCGTCGAGGACGGTGGGCTCAGCGGTCGTCCATCGCCGCGCCCAGCTCGGCGCGCAGCTCGTCCTCCAGGGACGGCTCCTCCTCGCGCACGGCTTCCTCGCCGCGGGCCTGGCGCTCGGCCTCCTCCTGGGAGCGGGCGACGTTCACCACCACGGTGATGTGCACCTCGGGGTGCAGCTCCACGCGCACGTTGGTCAGGCCGAGGGTCTTGATCGGGTGGTCCAGCAGCACCTGGCTGCGCTCGATGGTCAGGCCGCCGGAGGCCTTGCAGGCATCGGCGATGTCGCGCCCGCTGACCGAGCCGTAGAGGCTGCCGCTCTCGCCCGCCTGGCGGATGAGGACCACGGAGAGGCCGGTGACGCGCTCGGCGATGCGCTCGGCCTCCTCGCGGCGCTTCAGGTTCTGCGCCTCGAGCTGGGCGCGCTGCTGGGAGAACCGCTCCAGGTTCTCCTTCGTCGCGCGCATCGCCTTGCCCTGCGGCAGCAGGAAATTGCGCGCGAAGCCGGGCTTGACGGTGACGCGGTCACCCATCTGGCCGAGCTTCTCGACACGCTGCATCAGGATGAGTTCGATCATGGGGAAGTCCTCAGGTGCCTAGGTCGGGGCGGCTTTGCCGCGCCGGAAATGGTCGAAGAAGCCCAACGCCACCATGGCGGGGGCCATGAACTGCAGGAACACCAGCAGCAGCAGGTAGAAGATGGACAGCATCGGCACCTTCCCCGGCCGGCCGCTGGCGCGCAGGTGCACGCCGGCGACGCCGAGGAAGAAGGCCGGCAGCAGCACCAGCAGCAGCGCCGAGAGCGCGACCGCATCGCCCCCCGCCGGCGCCGCCGCGAAGGCCGCGGCCGGCAGCAGCGGCAGCAGCGGATACCAGCGCGGCAGGCGGAGCGCGCGCAGGTCCG
>JAIEOP010000223.1 GCA_019750465.1 Acetobacteraceae bacterium
GGAGGGAGCATCCGTCATTCGCCACCGCCTTCCTGCGCGGCAATGGCCGCGTCGCAGGCGCGCTCCAGGCGCAGGATCTCGGGATAGAGGGCGGAGATCTGTTCAGCGGCGCGCTGGAGCGCGCGGCGTGCAGACTCAAGCTCCGTATGGATGTTGCGGACCGGGCCGATGATGTCCGTGTCGAGCTTGGCGAAGTACTGCGCAGGCTTGGCCCACGGTCCCCGCGAACCGTGTGGCGCACGCTGCGTGGGGTCAGCCCGCGTCTTGAGGCCCGCGCGGACCTTCTCCAGATCCCAACGGCCATTCGGTTCCCGCGCAATGCGGCCGGATCGCTCTGCCTTCTGCAGGGAGGTGTGGGAACAGCCAAGGCGTCGGGCAAGCTCGCGCGTCGAGGCGATGCCGCTTCCACCGACCGAGCGGGGGGCATCATCTGCGGCGCCGGTCTGATCTGGCGCGACCTCAGCTTTGGCGCGACGCTCGCGCGCAGGCTTTCCCGACAGACCTCGCTGGACGTTCTCCACGTCCCAGGTGCCGTCCTCTTCCCGCACGATGCGTCCAGCGCGTTCGGCGTTCTGGATGGCGGTGTGCGAGAGACCGAGCCGGCGCGCGACCTCTCGGGCCGAGGTGACGCCGCTCATGGGCGGCCACCCGCAGCAAGCGGCGGCGGCGCATGCCGTCCCGAATCCAGCAGGCGCGCGAGCTCGTCCTGGTAGGCGGTGACGACTACCTCCAGCAGCGTCAGCCATTCCGCCTCGGTCAGCACCGCGAGATCGGTCTTGCCGATGCTCTCCAGGTACTCGCCCGCCATGGGGCTGGCCGCAGCGATCGCGGCGATCTCGTGCTCGTCGGGATCAACCATGCCCCACCTCCGGCAGAGCGCGCTCATGCAGCGCATCGAACAGGCCGGAAGCGGCTCGCTGGTCCGCACGCGCGGATCGAACCAGCCAAAGCCGCGAGCGGTGCGGAGACGACATGCTGCGCATCTCACACGAACCTCGCGGCGGCGATCTCGGTGTACTGGCCCGCCGGCCGCACTTGGATCGCGATGGGGCGGCGCAACTGGTCCAGCAGTTCCAGCGCCGCATCTACGGTTGCGGGCGGCAGCAGATTGCCGGCGCGCCTTCGCCACCAGCCCACCGCCTTGTCGCGTGGGAAGCCGGTGTGCTCGAAGCACACCCATTCGCTGTGCCGCGCCAGGCCGCATTCGTAGGTCACGCGCAGCGAGGCAGGCTTTCCCGGCTTCTCGTGCCGGGCATAGGTGATGCCGGTCACGTCGCACCAGGCCGCCTGAATTTGCGTTGAGAGCAGCGCGTTAGACGCCGCCTGCGGGGCCACCTTCACGACCGGCGGCGGGAACTCGTGGTCGCATTCGATGCAGCGCCGGGCGCTGGCGTGGTTGATGGTCTGGCATTCCGGGCAGACCTTGATCGGCGCCTCGCCGTCGCCGGCTGGTTCCTTCTTCCCGCCATCCACCGTGTCGATCGGGCCGTGCCGTGCCGTGTTGCCGGCAAAGTCCAGCACCAGGCAGTCGTCCTTGCCCTCGGCGAGGCGGGTGCCGCGGCCGACCATCTGAACGTAAAGGCCAACACTCTTGGTGGGGCGGAGCAGGGCGATCAGGTCTACCCCTGGCGCGTCGAAGCCGGTGGTGAGCACGTTGGCATTGGTGACGTAGCGCAGCCGCCCCGCCTTGAACGCCTGCAGGATGCCGTCGCGCTCGGGGCCGGGCGTGTCCCCGGTCACCGTCTCGGCGGAGATGCCGTGGTCGCGGACGGCGTCGCGGACGTGCCGGGCGTGGGCGACGCCGGAGCAGAAGACCAGCCACGAGCCGCGGCCTTCGCCGTGCTGGACGATTTCGGCGACGGCGGCGCGTGTGACCTCGTCCCGGTCGACCGCGGCCTCGAGGTCCTTGGCGATGAATTCCCCGCCGCGCGTGCCGACGCCGCCGACGTCGAGCTGCGTCTCCGTCTGCTTCGGGACGACGGGGCAGAGATAGCCCTGCTGGATCATGTCCAGCACCGGCACCTGGAAAGCGATGTCGGTGAAGAGCCGATCCTTGCCCTCGTGCAGCATGCCGCTGTCCAACCGATAGGGCGTGGCGGTGAACCCGACGACTTTCAGCAGACCGGCGTTGATTTCGTTCAGCTGCGTCAGGAAGGAGCGGTACATGCCGCTGTCGCCGCGGCCGCGCAGGTGGGCCTCGTCGATCAGCACCAGGTCGCAGCGCTGCACCTGCCGCGCGTGGCGGTGGATAGACTGGATGCCGGCGAACAAGATCTGCGCATGGATGTCGCGGCGCGACAGCCCGGCGGAGTAGATGCCAGCCGGCGCCTCGGGCCAGGCGCGGAGCAAGGCCAAGAAGTTCTGCTGGATGAGCTCCTTCACGTGGGTGAGGATCAGCACGCGGGTGTCGCCATAGGCGGCGATGGCCTCGCGCGTGAAGCCGGCGATGCAGAGGCTCTTGCCCGTGCCGGTCGGCATCACAACCAGCGGGTTGCCGCTGCTGGCCGAGAAGTAGTCATAGAGCGCCTCGATGGCGGCGCGCTGGTACGGGCGGAGGGAGAGGGTCATGCCGCCACCCCCATCGCCACGGCGTCGATCCTGCTGAGCCAGCGGCCGCCTGTTTCGCAGCCGGTGCAGATCAGCTCGGCGATGTGCGGCCCCTTGCCGGGCCCCACGCGATAGATCGTGGCGCGGCAGATGCGGCACGGGAGGTGCGAGACGATGTCGGGCGGTACCGCGCCTGGCACGCCGTCACGCCATGCGGTGCCATCCGGCAGCCGATAGCCGACCCAATCCTCGCCGGCGTCAATCTGCTCAGCGGCCACAAAGTCCGGCAGGTAGAGATGCGCCGCGCAGCCGGCCTCCTGGTCGCGCCGGTCGAGCGGGGCGGCGTGCCGGGCGCAGTGCCAATCGCCACCCCGGACAGGCGATGCATGCAAGCAGGACCGGCAATGCCGCTCCGGCGCCGTGCCGGGATGGCAGACGGCGTGGTGGTCGCAGAAGCGGCACTGCCACCAGGCCGGGTCATGGCTGATGCGGGCCGGGGGCCGGGCCGCGCCAATGATGCGCTCGGCCTTGGCCAAGATGCGCAGGCCCGCCTCGGCATCGTGGCGGATACGCTCCTGGTAGAGCTCGTCCGTGTCCTTGCAGACCGCCAGGTAGAAGGCGCGATCGAGGCCGGCGAGGTGCATGTAGGCCTGCATCTGCGCCCAGTGCAGCGGCTTCGAGGCAGCGACGCCCTCGGCCTTCAGCTTGGCAAAGGACTTGGCGCTGTGGGTCTTGAACTCGCAGACGTGCCAGGTGGAGGGGGCCTCCAGGAAGCCAATCGCTACCGCGTCCATGCTGCCGCCGAAGTGGCCGGAGGCATCGCGCAGGTTCCACTGGCGCCCCGATGCGGGATCCACCTCGAGGACCGTGACGCCGATGCGGCGCAGGTCGGCGACGAAGCGGGCCTCGGCCAGATTGCCAGTGTCGAACAGCCGCAGCAGCCGGCCGGTGTGGCGCGCACGCGTGGCCCACCGGAAGGAATACCAGATGGCCCGCTCGCATTCGGTGCCGATCAGCGAGGCACCGAGATGCGCGCGATAGCCGCTATCCGCCGCTGCCTCATAGGCCGCGTAGATGGCAGTGACGGTGGGACACGCAGGCGGAGGAAGGGCAGCCATGACCTGATCCTGGTTCGAGGGAGGGAGGCCGGCAGGCAGGCCGCCTGCCAGCTGGTGATCAGGCATTGCGCCGCCAGGGCGGGGTTGCCGCCGCGCCGGTGCGCGCAGCGGGCGGAGGCGCCGCGGGGGCCGGACGGGGCCCCGGGCTGGCAGGGCGCGAAGCGGTGGCGGCGGCGCTGCCGGCATTTGCCGCGGAGTAACCGGCCACCTTGTTCCGCGCCTCGCGGTAGACGCCGTACTTGTCGTTGCCAGCCGGCTCGACCTTCAGCGTCACGATCAGCGGCTTGAAGTGCAACTGCTCGCTGTCGCTGACATGCACCTGGCCCACCGCGTGGCAGATGGCCGACAGCGTGCGCTGCGCGATCTCCACCGTCTGCTCGTTGCGGTTCACCAGGTTCAGCTGGTCGAAGATCTTCCGGCGCGCGGAGGGGCCTTCCAGCACCTCGAACACCAGCTTGAGCAACTGTCCATCGCCGGCCTTGGTCGGCAGCATCTCGCTCTCGATCAGATGCGCGAGGTATTTGCCGGGCGGCAGCACCTCGAGCGGGACGGCGGGGGCGACCTCGGTCGCGTCAAAGGTTCCATTGAGGGATGCCATGGGTCAGCTCCGGGCTTCGGTGGTGGAGGCGGGCGCGGCGCTGGGCGGCGTCGCGTAGAAGGGGATGCCGGCGGCGAGCTCGGGCCAGGACAGCGGCAGCGTCTCGGCCAGCCCGAAGCGGTTCTTCGCGAGGAAGGCCGGCCGCTCGGCGGTGTGCAGCAGGCGGTCGCCGCCGCTCACGCCGCGGACCACCTTCTTGTTGAAGCCGACGTCCGACTTCAGCGTGCTGACGCGATAGTTCGCGAAGAGCACGGCATCGACATGCTCCTGCACCAGCGCCGATGCGCTGCGATGCAGCTTCGGCTGGTACCGGTCGTAGGGTTCGGTCTCGGGGCTGTCGAAACGCTTGATCTCGGCGTGGGCGATCAGGATCACGCCCATGCCGCGCTCGTCGCGCAGCGCGTTCACGCCGTCGAGGAAGCCGCGCCAGGTATCCAGCGCGGCGAGATAGCCCTTGCCGTAGCCGAAGGACTCGATGTCCGGCTGGTTGTGCGTCTGCGCCGTATGCCGCCACACCAGCGGCTCCAGCCAATCGAGGCTGTCCACCACGAGCGTCTCGAAGTCGTGCGGCTCGGTGTAGAGCGCGCCCAAAGCCTCCATGATCTCATCGAAGCTGCGCAGCAGCCCGAAGGTGGTCGCCTCGATCCGGCCGAGGCCATCCTCGGTCTGCAGAATGACGGGCCGAGGTGAGGCGGCGGCGAACTCGGTCTTGCCGACACCGGCCACGCCGTAGAGCAGCAGGCGCGGCGGTGAGAGGCTGGTGCTGCTGCGCAGAGATGCGAGGGAGATCGCCATCAATGCGCCTCCTGCTTTGCGGCGCGCGGCTTGGCCTTGATGACATCGACCTTGATGTCGCCACCTGCGCGCGCGACGACTTCGGTGAAGCTGTCGAGCGTCGGTTCGAAGGCGGCGACGTCCTTTGCGCGGGCGACGGCATCACCCTGCAGCGGGATGACGACCTGGATGCGGAGTTCGTGCGCCATCACGCGGCGTCCTTCTGTTCGAGGGTGTACGAGGGGCGGCCAGTTGCGACGGTGCGCGCCGGCTCGAACACCGCACGGATGCGCGGCGGCCAAGCCGTGAAGCGGCTTTCCGGCACGCGGATCTCGGTGGTGACGTAGTCCGCGGGGTCCTCGCCCCACGCCACGATGGTGGCGACCGCCGCGGCCAGCTTCGGCTGGTCCCACGCTGCTTTCTTCGGGAGGTCGGCGACGACCTCGAAGGCCTCATCCGCGATGCGGACACGGCCGGTGTCCTTGCCCTCGGCGCGACGGGCCGCGGCGGCGGGGGCGCCGTAGCGGGCATGCAACGCGTCATGCAGCAGGTCGGCGAGGTGCTTGGCGTCGGCCTTCAGCGCCCCGACCTCTTCCAGCAGAAGCGCCAGATGATCGACGGGCAGGCGTGCGGCCTGCGCGGCGTCCATCTCGCGCAGCTGCGCCAGAGTGGTTCGGTTGGTCATGGTGGTCCCGTTCAACGAGGAGGTGCCCGGCTGGATGGGCGATGCAGGCGGCCGGGCGGGCGCGGGCATCGGCATGGGGATGGCGTTCATGGGATGGTCGCCAGCTCGGCGAGCCAGAGGAGCGCAATGAAGCCGCCGGCGAGCAGCGCACCGCTGGCGAGATTGCGGACCGCTTCGCCAATGGCGCGCTGATAGTGCGCGGTGCGCGGACTCATTGCGCAGGCTCCGCGACGGCATCGGCGGGCGGCAACGCGCCCTCCTCGGCCTGGCGCGCGCGACGAGCACGACTGCGATCGGCATCGGGGGCCGTGCAACGCACGCTGCGGCCCACGATCTCCAACCAGACATGCAACGGAACAACCACCATCGGCGCTGCGCGATCGCGCCAGAGGAACAGCGCGTCGTTCCCCCCGAGCCAGCGCTCCAGCGTCTTGAAGCCATCGCCCTCGGCGCGGGCCTTGACCTCTGCCTTCACCGGCTCCGAGCCGCGGACGTACAGGTCGACGTCGGCGCCGTTGCCGCGGTACCGGACGGCGCCGGACAGCGGCACACGCTCCGCGTGGATGCCGCACTTCAGATGGGTTTCAACGATGGCGCGCTCGCGGCGCAGGCCCTTGTCGCGGGATGGCTTCCCCATGGCCGACCTCACGCCGCCTGCTTGAGAGCAGCAGGGAGCGGCATGGCCGCACCGCGGAGGGCGCGCGGCCGGGGGCGCACGATCAGCAGGTAGGCGAAGCGCTCCTCGCCAAGCCGGCGCTGCACCAGATGCACCCAGCCGGCCTCGGCCAGTTGCAGAACACGGTCGGCGACAGCGCCGAGATCGCGGCAGCGATCCGGACTGAGCACCTGCGTCTGCGGCGCCCGATCCCGGGCCAGCATGCCGATGTGGTAGGTGATGGTATCGCCAGGCACCGCATCGGCCAGGCGGTCGCAGAGATCGTTCTCGCTCACGACGATGGTCGTCGGCACGCTGGCCTTCGACACCTGGGCGGGTGGCAGCAAATGGGTGGTGAGGTGCACGAGGTGCATCGGTCGGCTCTCCCTGGAACGCATGATTCGGCTCTTGTTCTCTACGGATCGGCGGGTGGGTTTTCTCAGCCGACGCTGTGCGCCTGGGCGCGCGCGCTGCCGCGCTGCGGCCGAAGTCCCGTCGCATGAAGCCAGCAGCGGAGATCGGCGACCGAGCGGTAGAAGGTCGGGCGGGACTGGGTGCTGGCCCGCTGCGCGCTGGGCACATCCCCCTCAGCGGCCAGCAGCCGCAGGATGGATTGCGGCGCGGTCGGCAGTTCCTCGGCCACGCGCTGAAGGTCGAGTTCCAGGTACGGATCGCTGTGATCCTGCTGGGTCGCTGAGCAGCCGCTAGGGAACGCATCCACGTCGAGCGGGAGGAACACCGGCCGCGGCTGGTCCCGTTGAACGCGCGCGTGGTCCGCGACGACGTGACGGGCCACGAAGCCGACAAAGGTCGACCAGGCACCGCGCTCCGGGTCGAAGTGCCGGCTGCGCTGGAGCATCGCCACCAAGATGTCCTGCCGAAGGTCCTCCCGGTCGGCTGGGGGCAGGTTGAGCCGGCGCGCCCCACGGGCGGCCCGGTGTTGGGCGGTGGACAGGGCCTGGCGCAACTGCGGCTGGTCCCAGGCGGGTCGGTCGGCGGGGTTCGAAGTGCGTTGTGTGATCATGTCTGGCTCCGGCATCGCGCTGGCTGCGTCGATGAGCGGACCGGACCACGAGGCGCTGCGGCCGATTGACCAACAAAGCCGATAAATGCCGGCCAGGATTGCGCCGGCATATTCTTGGCCGGCAGGAAAACCAGGGGTTTCCGAGGACTACGCCGGGTCCCGGCGCCGCGTAGGATTTCGGTGCGAAGATTTAATGACCGACACTTGTTCGCGATGCTGGACTCAACACGGGAGGGGAACATAAAAGGAACAAACGCCTTAACCCCTCACGTCATCAACCGAGGCTTGCCGCAATGCCGGTGTCCCTGACCTATGCCCACCACCCGCAGACCGGCGTCCCGCATCGGCTCACGGCCGAGGCCGTCTGGGCTGTCGCCGCCCAGCTGCGCCGCGTCGTCGCGCGTAAGGACAGCGCCTGGGCGTTGGATGCGGGAGCGCTGGCCGCCACTGCGAGCGTGCTCGAGGTCAACAGCCGGCAGATCACCGCCGAGTGGGACTTCGCCCATGCAGTGCATGATGAGGACGGCCGTCCTGTGCTGGGCATCTGCGAGACCGATCCCGCAGCCCCCGGGCTGGCGTTGGTGTCGGTCAATGCGGGCATGATGGCCAACCGGCCGGAATTGGCGCTCAGCACCGCGGCGCATGAGATCGGCCACATCGTATTCGACGTGCCCTCGGCAGTGGAGCAGCCGGCGCGGCGCTATCGGTCGGTGACGGCCGACCCTGGCTGCCTCGACCGGGCCACCTTGCTGTCCGAGCGACGCGCCAATGAGTTCATGGGGGCGCTGCTGGTGCCGCCTGCGCCGCTGCATCTTCGCGCGGTCGCGCATGCGCGGACCGAGAAGCTGCGGATGGTGCGTGCGCCACATCGTGGACGCCCCGGATTCCGGGTTCTGGCCCGCGACACGCCCGAGGAAGCCCTGGCGGGTGTCGTAGCGGCGCTGGCTGGCGATTTCGGCGTCTCGGACAGGTTCATCGCCGTGCGACTGCAACGCTACGGCCTGATTGAAGGAGCAAGGTTGTGAGCTTTGGCAGGATCATCCGGGAGCGCCGGACCGCGCTCGGGATCGGCATGACCGACATGGCCGATCGGCTGGGGATCTCAGCGGCCTATTGGTCGCGGATCGAACGCGACATGGAGAGCCCGCCGCGCGATCAGCTCATCGAGCGCGCTGCCGCGATCCTTGGCCTGTGCCTGGATGATGTGTTTGTCGAGGCGCAGCGCCTGCCACCCGACATGCGCACCGATATGGCGAAGGTGGTGCGTGCCTATCGGCGGCTGCGGGCGATTGATCGGACGGAGAGGTGATGGTCAAGCCTCTCCCCCGAAAACCGTTCTACGGCC
Organism: Acetobacteraceae bacterium; assembly: GCA_019750465.1. GTDB lineage: Bacteria > Pseudomonadota > Alphaproteobacteria > Acetobacterales > Acetobacteraceae > JAIEOP01. The sequence continues at coordinate 8,747 of JAIEOP010000223.1, forward strand.
TGGCCGAGCTCTGCGAGCACTGGTCGCTGTCGGAGGCCGACATCGCTGCCTATGCCCTGGAAAGCGAATTGACCCTGTCGATCGCGGTGGGTGGGTTGCGTGTCGAAACCAGCGAAGTCGAGGAGGATGCCGACGGTCGGCCGTTCAGCATTCCGACAGGAACGCGCTGGATCGTCGGGACGATGGACATCCGCAGCGTCGACGCCTGGTCCGTGTTGCTGAATGGCTCTCAGGCCATCGGGCGGTTCTGTGGCGTGCAGGGGGAGGTGCTTGATCTCCCTGACCAGGATGATGAGCGCGCCACGATTTTGGTCGACCGCCAGTCGCTGGTGGTGCGCCGAGCCGAGATGGAGCGCTTCCAGGAGGCGCAGGGGATCGGCGGTGTCCATTCGGGGATCGCTGCCGTGGCAGGGGCGAACGGTCGGGAGAAGTCACGCGGTGCTCCGCCGAAATTCGATTGGGAAGGCTGCTGGTGCGAGATCGCGAAGACCATCTACGACCCGGGCCCACCGGCGACGCAGGCTGAATGGCTGCGGATGATCCAGGACTGGTTTGCCGATCAGCTGGGACCCGACAATGTGCCCTGCGACAGCTCGATCAAGGCGCGTCTGAGCCGGATTTGGCCGACCGTGAAGCCGAATGTCGGACGACCGTCGGCACTGACGGCCGTGCATGGTGCGGCGCCGAGCCGGCCGGCTGAGAAGGTGCGGGTGGCCAGGCGGTAGAGAATAGGCAGGACAATGCGTGCTGGATCCCGATGCCCCTGCCGAACCCGATCAATGGCCACCTCCCGCCGCACCTGCGTGAGGTGTGCACCATCCTTGCCGCGGGGTTGGTGTGGCTGCGCAGCCGCGCTGCCGAGGAAGCTGCGCGCGAGGCCGCGGACCGCGGAGAGCCGGACCTACACTTCCTCGCACCCCAGCGCCTGCATGCGAACCGGACCAACCGGAGACCCGCATGACACGCGCCACCAAACCAAAACCCAAACCCGGCGCCCCGCCGGCGCCGACCATCCCCGCCATTCCACCCGCCGACGTGCTCGGGCGCCTGGCAGCCCTGAAGACCGCCGCCACGCCGGACCTGAAGCAGCAGTGGCGGGAGCTCTTCGCGGCCGAGCCGCCGCCCTACAACCGGCGCTTCTTGGAAAGCCGCCTGGCCTACCGGATCCAGGAGCTCGCGTATGGCGGCCTGAAGCCCGAGACGATCCAGCGCCTCGAGGCCCTGGGTGAACAGCTCGACGGCGGGAACCCCGTCCTCCGGCGCATCCGCGGCGACGACAAGCCGATCACCGGCACGCGCCTCATCCGCGAGTACCAGGGCGTCGAGCACAGCGTCACCGTGCTGCACGACGGCTACGAATATCAGGGCCGCCCCTACCAGTCGCTCTCCTCCATCGCGCGCGCCATCACTGGCACGCGCTGAAATGGCTGGCTGTTCTTTGGCCTGAAGAACCGGAGGGGCACGGCATGAAGCGCAAGCCAGCCGCCGACGCCGCAATGCCGGCCACGGTCCGGAAAGTCCGTGCCGCGGTGTACACGCGGAAGTCGAGCGAGGAAGGCCTCGACATGGAGTTCAACTCCCTCGACGCGCAGCGCGAGGCCTGCGAGGCCTACATCACGAGCCAGCGGTCGGAGGGCTGGGTGCTGGTCCGCGACCGCTACGACGACGGCGGTGTGTCCGGCGGCACGCTGGAGCGGCTTTCGCTGCGCCGCATGCTGGCCGATATCGAGCGCGGGCTGATCGACGTGGTGGTGGTCTACAAGATTGACCGGCTGTCGCGCGCGCTGATGGATTTCGCCAAGCTGGTGGAAGTGTTCGACGCGAACAGTGTGACCTTTGTTTCAGTGACGCAGTCGTTCAACACGACGACCAGCATGGGGCGGCTCACGCTGAACATCCTGCTGAGCTTTGCGCAGTTCGAGCGCGAGGTCATCGGCGAGCGCATCCGGGACAAGGTGGCGGCGTCACGGGCGCGCGGGATCTGGATGGGCGGCTTCGTGCCGCTCGGCTACGACGCCAAGGACCGCAAGCTGCTGGTGAACGACGCCGAGGCGGCACTGGTGCGCCGGATCTTCGAAGGCTTCGTCGAGACGGAATCCGGTACGAAGCTGGTCCAGGCATTGCGCGCCGAGGGCGCCGTCACGAAGCGCGGGCGCGCCTTCACCAAGAGCGACGTCTATCGCGTGCTGAGCAACCGCACCTATCTCGGCGAGGCGATGCACAAGGGGAAGTCGCACCCCGGCGAGCATGCCGCCATCGTGCCGCGGGCGATGTGGGACGCGGCGCACGCCCTGCTGGCGATCAGCCCGAAGACACGCGCCAACCGCACCCGCTGCCAGACACCCTCGCTGCTGCGCGGGCTGATCTTCGGCAGCGACGGGCGTGCCATGTCGCCCACCCACGCGCGGGGGCGCCGCGGTCAGCAATACCGCTACTATGTGAGCCAGTCGGTGCTGAAGGGCAGCGCGGCGGACGGCCCGGCCATCGCGCGTATCTCCGCCGCGGAAATCGAGGGCGCGGTCATCGCCCAGGTCCGGGGGCTTTTGCGCCAGCCGGAGGTGGTGTTGGGCGCATGGCGCGCGGCGCGGGCCTCGGCGCCGGACATGACCGAAGACGAGGCGCGGCTGGCACTGGAGCGGTTGGACCCGCTTTGGGAGGAGCTATTCCCCGCGGAGCAGGCGCGGATTATCCGCCTCCTGGTCGACCGGTTAGACATCGGCATTGGCGGTGCTGACGTGCGGCTGAAGCTGGAGGGGCTGGCGAGCCTCGCGCGGGACCTCGCCGCGCCGACCACTGAACTGGCGAGGGCGGCAGCGTGATGGGCGCGGCACAGATGCTGACCGTGCGCGTGCCGCTGGCAGTCCGGCAACAGCGGGGCGGGCGGAAGCTGATGATCGCGCCTGCCAGTACCACGAACCGGGGGTCCTCGGCTGGGGACACCACGTTGGTGAAGGCGGTGGCCCGGGCGTTCCGGTGGCGGCGGATGATGGAGACCGGGTGCTTCGCCACCATCAACGAACTGGCGGCAGCCGAGAAGATCAACTCGTCCTACGTCTCGCGCCTGCTCCGGCTCACACTGCTGGCGCCGTGCATCGTGGAGGCGATCCTGGACGGGCGGCAGCCGGAGACGATAACGCTGCCGGGGCTGATGGAGCCATGGCCATCGCTCTGGTCTGACCAAACGGGTAGCTGCTCCCGAAGAAGCCGAATCCACCGCTGAGCCCCGCTCGCTGTGTAATGAACATCTCGTTCACCGACGTCGGGACTCCGCGCCTTCTGATACGAGCCTGTGTCCTCCTGGCATGGCGCCTTTGGGCATCATATTGGAAGCCGGCGCGAAATGCGGTCACGGAGGTCTATACGCCCACTCAGCGACATCCACCTCCGCCCCTCACTTGTTAGTGAGCGACCCCCTTGCCCGGTTTGAACCAAACCGAGCCGTGTGAGGTACTCCGTCACCTCCACAAAATCACTGCGGTTCGAGATCCCGAGCGAGCGTCGAAGTTCATCCTCCGGCGCCGCGCCTCGTGTCCGCAGAATTGTGAGGTACTCGCGATGCAGCGTGTTCAACCCGTTGCTGTCGACACCTCGGGCCTCGAACCATGCACCTATAGCTTCTGCCGTCATTCGAGCTGCGACTTGCTGGCGAGTGGGCGCTACACCGAGATCTGTCTCTATCAAGGTGTAGAAGTGCGCCGTCAGTGGGTCGAGGATGTTGACGCTCGGGCGCGGGCTGCACTGCATGCGCGCAGCAATCTCCACGCAGGCGTCCCGAGGCAGTTCTGCCCCGTCCAAGTGGTCGCGCGCGTGAAGCCACACGATCCCGGCCATCTCCGTAAGCGAGTAGGACTGCAATGTGGTCCGCGTTGGTCTGCTGAGGAACGCCTCACTCAAGCGTCCGGGATCAGTGGTGGCGAGCAGGAACACGACTTGGCGGAAATCATAGACAACGTTGTCGACCGTCGTGGTGCGTCGGTCGTCCAGTGCGCTCAGCAGCGCCGTTGCCACTGTCTGCGGGATTGCATGAACCTCGTCGATGAAGACGAGGCAAGGCTGCACTACGACCGTCCCGGAAACCTGCGCAGGCACCTTTCCGTCCTCACGCAGACGATCAACGATCATTTCTGGTCGACGGAGATCCGCTCCGTTGAAAAGAATTGGGCTTAGGCGGAGCAAGTCTTCGCCTAGCCGTCGTGCTAGCGTACTTTTACCGACGCCTGCCGGACCTACAAAGAGCTTGTCCGGGAAGCGCGTCCCCCAACCCTGCGATCGGCGGGCCAAGCTGACCAGCTCCTGCGCTGCCTCGATCTGGCCGATCATGCCGAGACTGTTCAGGGGTGGCGGCCAGCTATCCTCGCCGTCTTGAGGCGCGATGGCAGGAGGAGTATTTGAGTTTTGCGGTGCGGCGCGCGGGCTGGGCGGCGCGGGTCTCGCGCTGTCCGCTTCTGTATTTCCTGCCGAACTCTGCGCCACCTCAGCCACAAGCGGTCGCGCTGGGGACGGTGGGGAGGGGACCGAGCCCGCGCGGTTGGCAAAAGCGGGCTGCGGCGCTTCCTGTTGCCCACCCGCGTGCGCCGGCCCTGCGGGCCGGGGGCGCTGGCCCGCGCCCTCGATTGGGTTCGTCAGCAGCAGTTCGGCGAGCGGCTCGGTGACAGTGCGAACGCGGATCGGCACACCAGCTTGGTCGTCGGCGCGGCGCAGCACCCTGTCTTGAGCGTCGTCGACGGAGCGCAGTTTGACCAGCACGACGTCACCGTCGACGCGAACGGGCTGTACCTCCGATCCGTTGAACAGATCGCGTAGCTTTGGGCCCCAAAAACGGCGGCGTAGGTCATCCTCTGTAGGTCCGCTCCATCTGGAGAGAGCAGCTCGGACTAAGACTTCCTTCAGCATCTCCAGCCTGGGAGCAGCGAAAGCGTTCTGCTCGTCACGCGCTCGCTGACCGTTAAGGGCGCTGTCGATGACGCTGGCTGTTGCGACGATCTGCCTGGCCGCACGGTCCAACAGCTCTGCCTCATCAGAACGCGCGGTATCCAGTGTGGTCTTCACTTCGATGCAGGTCAGGCGGAAGCCGGCATCCTCGTCATACCGAAGAGCCAGCAAATCGCACCGCTCGCTGCTGCGGTTCGGTGCCAAACGCAACCACAACCGGGCGATCCGGCTATCGACAGCAGCGACTAGACATCGAGGATCCTCGCGATACGCTTGGCGCGCTGCCAGGAGCATTCCGATGAACCCGATTACCTTCGCCCTATCGGGTTGACCGGTTTGCTTCTTGATGACGTCGAGCAGCCCCGCGCCAACCAAGTTAGCTCCTTGGCGTAGCAGCTCGTCGAGCATCTCGGGGCTGAGCGACAAGTTGCATTCCTGGAACTCTCTGTAGATTAAACGCGCTAGGCGCCCATGGTCGCCGGCGCAAATGAGGACCTGTCGCCTGCCTTCTGTTCGAGCAAGAAGACGGACGGCCTGCATGCCGTCCTCACTGCGGAGCGCTCGATCAGCCAACATCGCCCACCGCGCCTTCGGCGCTGGTCCTGTCACTAGGGCGTCGATAGTCGCGCGCAGCGCGTCGGCATCGGCAGCGGCAAACATGGTGCTGTCTCGCTGCTCGCGCTCCAGCTCCTGGATCATGGTAACAAAGTCGGAGAAGGGCGGCTCGCCCGGATGCGGGCTGAGCGAGATATCGCCCAGCATGTTGTCCACAACTATTTCGTTCCGAACACACAGCGGACTCATAGGCAAGAGCCGCTCCACCCGCCGGCGTCGGATCGAGATTGATGCTTCGTCAAACAATGCGACGACATGATAGCATCGGTCAGCGAGTTCGACGTTGATTAGCGAACGAAGGTCGGCCGCCTGCCTCTCAGAAACTCGTAGATCGAGTCGACCAGCGGCAACCTTTTCATGCACCAGGTCTTGCGCCCGCCCATCAAGCGTAGCCGCGGCAATCAGCCGGTCCCGGTGCCCTTCTGTCGCGACAATATCGACCTCGACGCCTAGTAGACGTTCCGGGCCGTGTCGGCGTTCGTCGAGCAACTTGACAAGCCTTTCGAGGAGCTTGGCTGGCTCTGGCGCATTGATGACTGCGACCCGGAGGGGGCGCGAATGGTTTGGGTAGAGGAGAATGTAGTGGTCGAGGGCCTGGACGAGCGTCTCAACCCCGTCCGCGCTACTAACCGCGTTGTGGAGGTTCTCAAAGGTCGCGAGTCCATGGATGTCGTTGGCGACCGGCAGAAGTTGGTTCAGGCCGCGCCCGGCGGGCGTAGCGCCGACGCGGACGACACTTAGAAAATGCTCTGGTCTGCGTAGTTCTTCGATAAGCGCCGCACGGTCAGCCTCTTCGAACGCGTGTGAATCAGTGAATCCACGAAGAACTGAGCCTAACCGCGAATAGCGCCAGAGATGCAATGGGTGCAAGGGCAGCATCACTGCCTTTGCACTAGTACGCCCGTCAGACTGCATGCGCACTTGGACAATGTCGAGGGACAGCAGCGCGTCAAGTGTTGCCTGAGCCCAATCTCGAGATTGGCTCCAGATTATCTGATAATTCTGCTGAACCGAATGATAGAGATCACGCGCAGTATCAAGATAATCGCGACAAGTAAGGGAAACGTGAGAATGCGTGTCTAGCCATTCGCGCGGATGTATGACTAGTTGGCGAATGCTACCAGCTAAGGTCGTGCGCAGAGTAACAAATCGCCGCCAAATCTCCACCAAAGACGCGGTTCCGTTAGCCGGCTGAAGCACCTGATCCCAGCCAGCAAGCAGATCTTCCATAGAGTAGCTACGGCCATCCCGGCGCCAAATTTCTTCGGGCAGAATGAAGACCGGATCGCAGTCCGCCGATCGCTCCAACGCTTGTTGTAGGTCAAGCACCTCAGTTTCGACGAGGCCTCCGAACCGATCCGCGGCGCAAAAGGTGCGAACCCACGCCAGGAGGTTGGGATCAACTGCGGACCCGAGTTGAACCGCGCCGCGAGACGTATTCGCGACAGCCACGAGCGTGTCGTTGTTTTCCTCAAATTGGGCCCAAGCTTCGTCCAAAGCTGAACCAATCGCATCGAGGTCGTCCTGCTGGCCGCTCAGAAGCGCGTCTATGGCGGTTTCTGTGAAGACTGCGTCCTCGCTCTCTGTGGATTCAGAGACGGGCGGCGTCGGTGCGTCCTCAGGCGAGCCGGCGTTGGGCGCTTTTACGTCGCGCGGTGGTCGCACGAGAAGCTCAGCGTCTGTAACCGTGAGCCAGCCATCGGGCGCACCGCGCCGAAAGGCGGCCAGCCGGTCCAGCGCATCAACCAGCGCTCGCCGGCGCTCCTCCGAGTTGTATCGCGCAGCGCGCACGCGCAACTGCCGGATTTCTCCCGGAGTGAGTACCGTGACTGACTCCCGTATCTGCAGGTTGCGCTCAAGCGCTCGCCCGAGATCATCAGCCTCGAACAGCTTCGGATCCGCCAGCAAACCGAGCTCCGGAAGCGCCTCGCGCGGCGCATTGATGCCGTGCCCTGCGTCTGAGCTCCAAGCGGATAGGAAGCGGGCGACGCCGTCGAGCGATCGCAGTGCCGAAAGCCCTGGCCGTGTGGCGAGTGTCTCCAATAGATCGCGGTGTGGTGGCGTCGCCTGAAATGCGCTCTGGCGCTGAGCCCAACTGAGGAGCTTCTTCGCCAAGGTCGACGAGCTTGCCCGGGCAAAAAACTGCAGCCCGTGCACGCTTGGGTTATAGCCGCGCGCCAAAGCTACTATGCGAGGATGGAGGTCCCGGCGGTTCCGCCATTCAGTGGCTTCGTGCAGATCGTTGGTCAGCCCCGAAAGCTCTAGAAGATTATTTGCGGCCGCAATTTGCTGCAGATCGGCAGTGGTGAGACCGAAGCCGACGAGCGCCAGAGAGAATTGCGACGGTTGGAACGCAGGCGCGGACGCGAGCGCCGCCATCAGGCGCGGTATATCGCAGTCAGGCAAACCTTCTCGCGCGAAATCGGTGCTTCTGTTGAGGTCATCAGTGATCCACGCGGCAAGCGCCTCGCTGACGAGGTAATCTGTGCTGAACGACATTTAGAGCAGTTCCTCGGCGTCGATCGCACAGAGTGTCAGGCCGTCCGACGGCTCGACGGCCAGCCCCAAGCGAATCAAGAGATCGCGGAACGCCGCAGCATTGGGCTCGAGATCCTCATCCCGATCAAGGGGCCCGTAGCCGGCTGCCTGAAGTCGCTCGCCGTCCGATGCGTCGCCCCCAGTGCAGATGCACCAGACATCGCGCAGACCAGCAGACAGTTCGGCGAGCGTCCGCGGCGGGCCAGGAGCGAGAAGGCTCAAGACCATTGTTCTGAGTGTATCGGCCTGGAGTTCGACGTGCTTACGCTTTGCGTTCGGCGCCCGCGGTTGAATCAGCCCTGCGCGAACGCCGAGGTCGCGGAAATGGTCATCGAGCATTTGATACGCGTCATCCGCCGAGACGAATGCTTCCCAATCAGAGTCATCTATCGCTGCGGTGCCGGAGTCCCTCATGTGCTCGTAGCTGCCCGAAAACAGATCGAGCTGACGAGCGTAAGAGGCGCGACTTTGGGCTCGGATGCGGGGGTTGGTGCCCTGTAGTGCGTCTAGGAGCAGGAGCGGCACATCGTTGCTCCGCTTCATCATATATACGAACAGCCAAGCAGAGAGCCCTATGACAAAGTAGCGCAGTGCATAGGCCGACTGGCGGGACTGCATGTTCTCTAGCAAGCGCAGGAGCGCGCAGGTCTGCGGCTCCATCAGTGTCGCGATCGCATGAAGGCGGGCTGGCTCCATGGCGCCGAATTGACTGTCATAGTCATCGGCCCAGGGAGCATCTGTCTGATCAACCCTCAATCATCCCCTCATTCCGGATGAGCAAACAAGCTGTTGAATTCGCTCGCGTGTGACACGGCATTGGCGAATG
>JAIEOP010000489.1 GCA_019750465.1 Acetobacteraceae bacterium
GGCGCTGCTGCGCGAGGGCTGGGCGGTGCTGGCGCGCCGCGCCCGCACGCCGGCCGGCGAGCTCGACATGGTCGCCGCGCGCGACGGCCTTCTCGCCTTCATCGAGGTGAAGGCGCGGCCGAGCCTGACGGAGGCCGCGCATGCCCTCGGCCCGCGCCAGCGCGCCCGCCTCGTCGCCGCGGCCGAGTGCTGGCTCGCGGAGAACCCCGGCCACGGGGCGGCCGGGATCCGCTTCGATGTCCTGCTCGTCGCCGCCGATGGCACCGTGCGCCGGATCGCCGACGCGTTCCGTGCCGGGGACGCGGATTGAGCCCTCCCCCGCCTGCGGGGGAGGGTTGGGTGGGGGCTACCCCGCTTCGTCCTCGTCCAGCCGCACCATCCCGTCGCCGAAGGGCGCATCGCGCAGCCGGAAGGCCTTCGACAGCCCCTCCGCCTTCGCCGTCGCGGTGAACTCGCGCGCCGCCGCCGCCAGGTGGCCGCGCGCGTCGGTCTCGGCGGCGAAGCGCTGCATGGTGCGCGCGCCCATCAGCTCCATCGCCATGTTCACGATGCGCTTGTTGCCCGCCAGCACGTCGGCGTCGATCAGCGCCAGGCGGCGGGCAAGCGTCACGGCCTCCTCCTGCAGCCGCGCCGCGGGCACGGATTTCAGCACCAGCCTGATGCGCGCCGCGTCGCGGCCGGAGATCAGGTCGCCGGTCAGCAGCATGCGCTTCGCCCATTGCGGCCCGACATGGTAGATCCACCAGTGCATCGGCGGCGTGCCCTGCGACCGCACGGCGGGGAAGCCGATGCGCGCGTCATGCGCGGCGATCACCATGTCGCAAGCCAGCGCGAGATCGGTGCCGCCCGCCACGGCATGCCCGTGCACCGCGGCGATGACCGGCTTGTGCAGGTCGAAGATGGTGAGGATCTCGGCGCCGTTGCGCTCCAGCCGCCAGGCGTCGTCGTCGATGGCATCTGCGCTGCGGCGATACAGCGCGGGGTCGTAGTCGCCATCCGCCGGCGCGCCGGCGGGCGAGCTGCCCGCCATGTCGTAGCCGGCGCAGAAGTCCTTGCCCGCGCCGGCGAGCACGATGCAGCGGATCGCCTTGCGGTCGTCGGCCTCCAGCAGCGCCTCGCGCAGCTCCCGCAGCAGCGTGCGGGAAAGCGCGTTGCGCTTCTCCGGCCGGTTCAGGGTGATGCGCGCGACCGCGCCCTCGGTCTCGAAGGTAAGGCACTCGGTGCTGTGCAGCCACTTGTTGGGCATGGACGTTTCCCTTCTTGCCGTCGCTACGGATCGACGCAGGCGAAGCTTGCCGCCTCCGCCACCGGTCCGCTTCCGTCATGCCGTGCCACTTGCGGCCAGGGGCAGACGGGTCGCGACCACCCCGGCTGGCCGCCCGCGGCGGCACGCGTGGTGGCGATGGCGGCCGGCGCCTCGCCGCGCTCCACCCAGGCTTCCAGCGCGGAGAGCAGGTCGATGCCGGTTTCGTTGATGCCGGGCCCCGAGAGGATGCCGCAATGGTCGAAGCCGGGGATCATGAACAGCCGTGCGTTCGCATCCATGGCCGCGCGGCCGCCGGCGGCTTCCCGGGCGCGCTCGAACCAGGCGATCGTGGTCTCCGGTGGTATCACCACATCGGCCCAGCCCTGGTACACGATCATCCGTCCGTTGCGGGCGCGGAAGCCGGCCAGGTCGGGGCTCGCCGCGTTGTAGATCGCGGCCATGTGCGCGAGGCGCGGCGGGTCGCGGTCGAAATCGAAGGCGAGCGGGTCGTAGGTGTCGCCCGGATCCTCGGCGAAGGCCATGTAGCGCAGGAAGTCGCGGTTGAAGGCGGGCAGCAGCGGCTGGCGCTCCGCCGTGCCGGAGAGCCAGAGCGGCCAGAACGGCTCGGAGCCCAGCGGCACGGCATCGGCGTAGAGCTGCTCGCCCCGGCTGTTGCGCGGCGGGCTGTACCAGCGCCGCAGCACGCCCACCTCGGCTTCGGTCATGCATTGCGCGGTGTCGTTGGCGCCGGCGGCGCATTGCAGGCTGGCGGGATCGAAGCGGCAGCGCCGCGGCTCGGAGACGAGGCCGTCGCGCAGGCCATCGGCGGCGTCGCAGGCTTCCGTGACGGCGCGCTGCACCAGCCCCGCCTTGGCGGGATCGAAGATGCGCTGGCCGTTCGGTCCGGCATTGGCCCTGGTCGTCCAGCTCATCCAGGTGGCGACGACGCCGGTGTAGTCGAGCGCCGGGGCGCCGGCGATGATGCCGTCGAAATCCGCCGGGAAGCGCTGCGCCTGCATCAGCGCCTGCCGCCCGCCGGTGGAGCAGCCGGCGAAGTAGCTGCGCTGCGGCGCCTGCCCGTAGAAGGCATTCACCAGCGCGCGCGAGGCGCGCGCGACCTCGGGCACCGCGCGCGTGCCCCAGTCGATCTCGGCCAAGCGGTTGTTCCAGGCCCAGCGGCCATCCGTGGCGTTCAGCCCCCAGTGGCCGGCATCCGTCGTGACGGCGGCGTAGTTGCGCCGCAGCCCGTGGTTCATGGCGTTCACGAAGTTCGGCCGGTCGCTCAGCACCTGCCCGCAGAAGCCGCCGCACCCCACCATGTAGAACTTGCCGTTCCAGTCGGCGAGCGGCAGGCGAAGCTCGAAATTGATGGCCGGGCGGACAAGGCCGAGCACGCGGCAATGGGCCGGAACCCCGCCGCCGGCGGGCACCTGCGTTGCCGAGAGCAGGTTGGTGTCCTCGATGCGCAGGCCGGCGAGGGCGGCGCAGTCATGCGGCGCGACGGCGGGCGAGAAGGCCGGCGGCGCCTGGCCTGCGGCCGTGCCGGCCAGCGCGAGCAGCGCCGCCAGGGTTGAAGCGATGATCCTGCCGCGCATGCGGTGCCGTCTCCGTCCCATGTGCGGAAAGCCTAGCGCCTGATCCGCGCAGGTGAAATTGCCCGCGCCATGAATCCGCCGCGCGCAGGCTGCCGGCGCGGTCAGCCGAAGCAGGCCGCGCCGGGGTCGCCGAGGCTGCGCGCCGCCAGCGCCAACGCCTCCGCCACCGTCGCCGCGCGCACCGCCGCGCGGTCGCCGGGGAAGACGTGGCGCTGCACCACCGTTTCGCCGCCGCGCCGCGCCGCGCCGATGAAGACCAGGCCAACCGGCTTGGCGGGCGTTGCGCCGCCCGGCCCGGCGATGCCGGTGCAGCTCAGCGCCAGGTCCACGCCGGCGCGGCGCAACGCGCCCTCCGCCATGGCGAGCGCCGCCGCCTCGCTCACCGCGCCGACGCTCTCCAGCACGCCCGCCGGCACGCCGAGTTCCTGCTGCTTCGCCTCGTTCGAGTAGGTGACGTAGGCGCGCGTCACCACGGCGGAGGAGCCCGGGATGGCGGTCAGCGCCGCGGCGATCAGCCCGCCGGTGCAGCTCTCGGCGGTGGCCAGGGTCAGCCCGCGCGCTTCCATGGCGGCCAGCAGGTCCCGCGCGGCGTCCAGCGTCTCCTGCGGCAGCATCACCCGATCCCCCTCGCGGCCAGCAGCACCGCGGCGGCCATCGCCCCCGCGATCACGTCGTCCAGCATCACCCAGGTCGGCCCCCGGCGTCGATCCGCCCAGCCAACCGGGCCCCATTTCACGATGTCGAACAGGCGGAACAGCAGGAAAGCCGCCAGCATCCAGGGCCAGGGGGCGCCCGTCGGCACCGCCGCCAGGGCCAGCAGCATGCCCGCCGCCTCATCGACCACGACCCAGCCGGGGTCATGGGCCTCGGGGGCCAGGCGCCGGATCGCCCAGACCCCGAGCCCCGCCACGGCCGCCGCCAGCATCAGGCAGGGCAGCGGCCCGAGCCAAGCCAGCGGCAGCACCACGGCCGAGCCCCAGGTTCCGGGCGCCGGCCGCAGCAGGCCTATGCCGCCGAGCGTGGCCACCAGGCGCGGCGCGTCCACGCCTCAGCCGATCCGCGCCAGGAACCGCTCCAGCCCTGCGACCGCGGCCGGTTCCTCCAGGGTCGGCGCATGCCCCACCCCCGGCACCGTCGCCACCATCATGTCCCTGCGTGCGCGCCGCATGGCGGCGACCGTGACGTCCGACAGCAGCGCGCTCAACGCGCCGTGCACCAGCAGCAGCGGCAGGTGGGCCAGGGCATTGAAGGCGGGCCAGAGATCGGCGACCGTGCCCGCCTCGCCGCCGAAGCGCTGCACGATGCGCGGGTCCCAGCGCGGATGCAGGCGTCCATCCGGGCCGGGCGCGTAGGTGCGCCGTGCCATCCGCCGCCAGCCTTCCGCATCCAGCGCCATGGGCGGCATGCGCGCCTGCACGAAGGCAACGGCGTCCTCCTCGGTCGCCAGCGCGGGATCGCGGCCGATGAAATCGTGCACCAGCTCGAGCCCGCCCGGCTCCATCCGCGGCCCGATGTCGTTCAGCACCACGGCGGCCAGGCAGGCCGGGCGCAGCACGCCGATCGCCATGCCGAGGATGCCGCCGAAGGAAGTGCCCAGCAGCACGACGCGATGCAGGTGCAGCGCCGCCATCGCATCCAGCACGTCGGTGATGGCGGCGCCGACGCCGTAGCGCGCGACCTCCTCCGGCCGCGCGCTCAGCCCGTGCCCGGCATGATCGAGCGCCACCACGCGCCGGGCGCCGCGCTGCCGCCCGGCGACCGCCACGTAGTCGAGGGCGGTGCGCGAGATGCCGGGCAGGCAGAGCAGCGGCCTGCGCGCCGGGTCGCCCGGCCAGTCCAGGGCACCGAGCATCAGCCCGTCGCGCGCCCGCAAGGTCCGCCGCAGCGCGCCGCCGGTCTCGTACCCGGTCATGCCTGCCCCGGTCATGCCTGCCCGTCGATCCAGCGCGCCATCGGGTGCGGCTGCGCCGCGAAGGCGGGGTCGGCGGCGCGATAGATCGCCACGTTCTCGATGACGCGCTGCACGTAGTTGCGCGTCTCGCCGAAGGGGATCAGCTCCATCCAGTCCAGCATGGCGATGCCGCCGGCCCGCGGATCGCCATAGGTGCCGACCCACTCGTTCACCCGGCCCGGCCCCGCATTGTACCCGGCCAGCGCCAGCGGCAGCGCACCGCCGGTGCGGTCGATCAACCCGGCGAGGAAGGCGGCGCCGAGCCGCATGTTGTGCGACGGGTCGGCGGTGAGCATCCCCACCGCGTGCCCGATGCCGAGCTGGCGTGCCACCTGCGCCGCCGTGCCCGGCAGCAGCTGCATCAGCCCCCGCGCATTGGCCGAGGAGACGGCGACGGGGTCGAAATTGCTCTCCTGCCGGGTCACGGCGTTGACGATGGCCGGCTCCAGCAGGTCGTCCGGGGTGGGGAAGGGGGTGGGCCAGCCCTCCTCCCGCGCGACGAGGCCGGCGGCGCCGGCGCGGCGCACCACCCAGACCGGGTTCTCCGGCCGGCCCGTGCGCTGCGCGAGGCGCGCGATCAGCAGCTTGCCCGGCGGGCCGGCAGCGTGCTCCTCCAGCCGCAGCAGCAGCATGCGGGCGCGCCGGCCCTCGCCGAGCGCCGCCAGCGCGAGGGCGGTGCGGCTCAACTCGTGCCCCTCCACGTCACGCTGGTGCCGCGCGGTGACGGCCGGGCCTGCGGCGGCACGGATGCGGGCGGAGAGCGCGGCGCCGTCCTCGCCCAGCGCCAGCGCGGCGATCTGGCCGTAGAAGGCCAGCGGCAGCGCCGCTGCGGCGGCGTAGTGCTCGCGCGCGCGGGCGGCGGCGCCCTGTGCCTCGGCGGCGCGGCCCTGCCAGTAGTGGCTGCGGGCGCGGGTGATGAGGCTGAGGCTGTCGTCGCGCAACCGGGCGAAGTGGCGCTCCGCCGCGGACGGGTCCTGCAGCCGGCGCAGCGCGATGAAGCCGGCGAGGAACTCGGCCTCCCCCCGCGGCTCGCCCGGTGCGTCCTGGCCGTGCTCGGCGGCGGTGCGATAGGCGCGGCGCGCGTCGTCCAGCCGGAGCAGCTTGCGCGCCAGGACCTGCCGCTCGATCCAGACGGCGCGCGCCACGGCGGGGTCGAGGTCCCGCTGCAGCGCGGCGCCGGCCGCCCAGGCGTCGGCCGCCTCGGCATCCTGCTCGCGCCGGCGCAGCCAGCGGGCGCGTTCGTAGGTGAGGCCGAGGTCGCCGCGCGCCGCGGCCGCGGTCTGCGCCGCGTCGGCCGTGACGCTGTCGGCGGCAAGGGCCAGGCGGGCACCCGCAAGGGCCTGGCGCCGCGCATCGAGCAGCGGCACCAGCCGCGCTGGCGCGCCCTGGCGCAGCAGCGCCGTGCGGTCGAAGCGCTGCCAATGGTCCTCCGCCGTCAGCACGCCTGCGGCGCCGTCCAGGTAGGACGCCTCGGCCGCCGCGTCGCCCGGCGCGGTGACCCAGCCGCGGCGCAGCACGGCGGCGGCTTCGGCGCTGCGGCCGGTGCGGGCCAGCACCTCGGCGGCGCGCCTGTAGCCGGTGAGGCTGCGCGCCGCCCGCGCGCCGAACCATTGTTCGGCGAGCCCGTCGTCCGGGTCGAGGGCGAGCGCCTCCTCGGCGCGGCGGGCGAGGGTCTCCGGCCCGGGCCACTCCGGGTTGGCCAGGGCGAAGCGCACGATCTCCGCCGCGCCGGCGCCGGAGGTGCGGGCGGAGAGGCGCAGCCAGGTGACGTATTTGGCGACCAGCGGATCGGCGCCGGCAGCGGCGGCCTCCGCCTCCGCCCAGCGGCCGGCGTCCGCCAGGGCAAGGGCCTGCCGCCCCGCGGCGATGCCCGCCTGGGCGCGGGCCGGGCGTGCGGCGGGCGGGGCGAGCGCGGCCGGGGAGAGCGCGGCGGCGGTGAGCAGGATTCGGCGGCTGGGCATGCGGGAAGGTTAGCCGATCGCGGCACCACTTGTCGCGCGACACGCGGCGGGGCCGCGCGGAACCGGCGATCGTGCTCCACACTGGCCCTCGTGCAGCGGATTCGCGCCTGTGGGCGGTTCCGCCCCCCGACGATCTGCCCTAGTGTGCGCGCTCCGCTGAAGCACGGAGGACGCCAGCATGTTCCAGGGCTCGATGGTCGCGCTGATCACGCCCATGAAGCGGGACGGCGCCGTGGACGAGAAGGCCTTCCACGATCTTGTCGAGTGGCAGATCACCGAGGGCACCGAGGCGCTGGTCCCGGTCGGCACCACCGGCGAGAGCCCGACGCTCACGCATGCGGAGCACAAGCGCGTCGTGGAGCTTTGCGTGGCGGCGGCGAAGGGGCGCGTGCCGGTCATCGCCGGCGCCGGCAGCAACTCGACGGCCGAGGCGATCGACTTCGCGCAGCACGCGAAGCAGGCCGGCGCCGATGCGACGCTGGTGGTGACGCCCTACTACAACAAGCCGACGCAGGAGGGGCTGTATCTCCACTTCATGGCCATCGCCGAGGCCGTGGATCTCCCGATGTTCATCTACAACATCCCGCCGCGCAGCGTGATCGACATGTCCGTGGAGACCATGGCGCGGCTGGCGCGGCACCCGAACATCGTCGGCGTGAAGGACGCGACGGCGAACCTGGCGCGGCCGCTGCATACGAAGCAGACGTGCGGCGCCGACTTCATCCAGCTCTCCGGCGAGGACCACACCGCGCTCGCCTTCAACGCCGCCGGCGGGGTGGGCTGCATCAGCGTGACGGCGAACGTCGCGCCGCGGCTCTGCGCCGAGATGCAGAAGGCCTGGCGCCAGGGCCGCCTTGATGAGGCGATGGCCATCCAGGACCGGCTCACGCCGCTGCACGACGCGCTGTTCGCCGAGACCTCGCCCGGGCCGGTGAAGTATGCGGCAAGCCTGCTCGGGCGGGGAACCGATCATTGCCGCCTGCCGCTGGCGCCGACCGGCGAGGCGACGCGCAAGCGCGTGAAGGAGGCGATGGTCTCGGCGGGGCTGCTGAACTGAGACGCAGATCCAACCTGTCCGGGATCGCCTCGCCCTTGCGTGAGGGCCTGGAGTCTTGACAACGCTAATGAATGGCGGTCGCCGCAGGCGGCCGAGCGCCCGAACGGGCGCCGCGCCCAGTGGCGCGAAAGCCAAGTGGCCGGATGGCCGCGCCCGGCGTTTGAGGGCATGAGATGTTGGGGGCATGACATAGTGACCACGGCGCCGCGCAAGAAGGGCATGATCAGCCACGGCGTCGCCTCCACCAACCGGAAGGCGCGCTACGACTACAAGATCGGCGACACCATCGAGGCCGGGCTGATGCTGGTGGGGCCCGAGGTGAAGTCGCTGCGCGCCGGCCGCGCCACGCTCGCCGAAGCCTGGGCCGGCGAGCGCGACGGCGAGATGTGGCTGTTCAACTGCACCATCCCGGAATGGCAGGCCGGCAGCGTCGTGGCGAAGTTCGAGCCGCGCCGGCCGCGCAAGCTGCTGCTGCATCGAAAGCAGATGCGCGAGCTGATCGGCGCGATCACGCGCGAGGGCTCGACGCTGGTGCCGCTGCAGATCCACTTCAACGAGCGCGGCCGGGCGAAGGTGCTGCTCGGCCTGGCCGAGGGCAAGAAGCAGCACGACAAGCGCGCGGCCGTCGCCCAGCGCGACTGGCAGCGCGACAAGGCGCGGCTGATGCGGGAGAAGGGCTGACGCGGCGCGGCGTCGCGCCCGACAATCCGACGGTGCACCAGAGAGAGGCGGCACCGCGCAGTCCGCGATTGTCTTTTGCGGCGGCCGGCACCACTCTGCGGCGCCCCAGGTTGCAACCGGTGCCGGTCCCCGCAGCGGCGCGGCGGGACCACGCGCCGGCAGCCTTCCGCCCCGGAGGACCATCGGATGTCAGACAGCCAGGCCGACCCGGTCGGTGCCTTCATCCCCGGCCCGCGCGCGGTGATCGAGGGTGCGCCGCAGGGGCCGCTCGCCGGCCTCGGCTTCGCGGCGAAGGACCTGTACGACGTCGCCGGCTGGCCCACGAGCTACGGGCATCCGGAGTGGCAGCGCACCCACCCGGTCGCGGCCGGCACCGCCATCGCCGTCACGCAGCTGCTGGAGGCCGGCGCCTCGCTGCGCGGCAAGACCAAGACCGTGGAGCTGGCCTATGGCCTGACCGGGGAGAATGTCTGGCACGGCACGCCGATCAACCCGGCGGCGCCGGACCGCTTCCCCGGCGGCTCCTCCTGCGGCTCGGCGGCGGCGGTGGCGGCGGGGCTGGTGGAGTTCGCGCTGGGTTCCGACACCGGCGGCTCGGTGCGCATCCCGGCGAGCTATTGCGGCACCTTCGGCATCCGGCCGAGCTGGGGCGCCGTCAGCCTCGCCGGCGCCTGCGCGCTGGGCCCGAGCTTCGACACGGCGGGCTGGTTCGCGGCCCGCGCCTCGGTGCTGGCGCGGGTCGGCGCGGTGCTGCTGCCGGAGGTGGCGCCCGGATCGGCCGGGCAGGGGCTCGGGCCGCTGGTCAAGGTGGAGGAGGCCTGGATGAACGCGCCCCCGGCCACCGCCCGCGCCCTGGCGGGACCGCTGGAAGCGGCGCAGGACCTGCTCGGCAAGGCGCTGACCCTGATGCTCGCGCCGGAGGGGCTGGAGGCGCTCTACGAGCACTTCCGCTGCGCCCAGGCCGCCGAGGCATGGGCCACCCTTGGCAGCTGGGTGGAGGCGACCGGGCCGGAATTCGGCCCGGGCGTCGCGCAGCGCTTCGCCGCGGCCAAGGCCATGGACCCGGCCAGGGCGGCGGCGGGGCGCGCGTTCCGGGAGGTGTTCCGGGCGCGCATGCAGGCGCTGCTCGCGGGCGGCGCGGTGCTGGTCTATCCAACCTCGCCGGTCCCGGCGCCGAAGCTCGGCGCCTCGCTGGAGGCGCAGAACGCGGTGCGCGAGGGCACCATGGGCGTCACCGCCATCGCTGGCCTGGCCGGCCTGCCGGAGGTGACCCTGCCCGCCGCCCGGGTGGAGGGCGCGCCGGTCGGGCTCTCGCTGGTCGCCGGCCCGGGGCGCGACCGCGCGCTGCTGGCCCTGGCGGAGCGGCTGGCGGCGGCGATGCGGCTGCCGGTCTGATCCGCGCCGCGGCACGGCGACTTGCCGACGCCCGGGCGCCGGCGATAGGCAGGCCGGATGCAGATCCGCGACGCCGTGCCGGCGGACCTCCCGGCCATCACCGCCATCTACGCCCACCACGTGCTGCACGGCGCCGGCACCTTCGAGGAGGTGCCGCCCGAGGCCGCGGAGATGCAGGCGCGCATCGCCAAGGTGCAGGAGCATGGCTGGCCCTGGCTGGTGGCCGAGGAGGCCGGCGGCGACGTCGTCGGCTTCGCCTATGTCGCGCAGTTCCGCGACCGCTCCGCCTACCGCTTCGCCGGCGAGGACAGCGTCTATGTGCGGGACGACCAGCGTGGCCAGGGCGTCGGCAAGGCGCTGGTCGCGGCGCTGCTGGAGCGGGCCGAGGCCTGCGGGTTCCGCCAGGTCTTCGCGGTGATCGGCGATTCCGAGAATGTCGGCTCGATCGGCCTGCATGTCTCGCTGGGGTTCCGCCAGGTGGGCGTGCTGAAGTCGGCAGGGGTGAAGTTCGGGCGCTGGGTGGACGTGGTGTTCATGCAGCGGGCGGTCGGCGCGGGCGATCGGGACGTGCCGGCAGCCTGACAGCCCCGCGCGGCGGTCGGCCGGCACCGGCTCTGTCCGGCTCTCCGTATCCCGTATTCCTTTGACATGCGCCGGCCGTGGCCGTCTGATGCGGGCCAGTGGCCGCTTGTGCCGCATCCGGTGACCGCCTTCCGTCCCTCGTTTGTCCTTCGTACCAAACCGAGGAGGGTTCCGTGAGCACCGACAGCAGCGTCCCCTTCAACCCCGAGATCTGCTTCGACACGCCGGTGGGACGCATCTGCCTCCCCATCACGTCAAGTCCCACCTTTCCCTTGCCACCGTCGAGGCCGGACGACTCCGGTCTCGACCGGAATTGGGCGGTGATCCGCGGCCAGCAGGGGGAGATCAGCCGGGCGACCTCGCGCTTCGACGCTTGCGCCCTGCAATTCACCAACCGCATCGAGCGGCGGGATGACGCGACGACGCGGACATTCCGGCTCAGCCGGAGCGGCGAGACGTTCCTGACCCTGAGCGGACGGGCCTACCACGACAACGAGTCCGCTGGGCCGCAATGCGCCCGCCGGATCGCGCTCATCCTGGAGGCCGACGGGACCGACTGGCGCATGACGCTCGCCCAGGAGGGCTGCTCACGCATCCGCGCCACCGTCGAGCGGAACGGCGCGACCATCGAGCGGACGCTCGACGTGCTCTCGCTCGGCTGCGCGGCGCAGGACGAGGATCTCAGCCTCTGCCGAAGCCTGAACGACCGCATGAAGGCGCGGCTGGAGCCCTTTGCCGACCTGCTGCGCGCCGTCGGTGACCACTATTGGCGGAGGGCGCGCCACGACCTTGCGCAACTCCCCACCCTTCTCGGCAATCCCGGGGGCGGCGGGACCGCGGCCAGCATCTGGTGCGGCGTCGCGCGCGCGGGCTGCTGGGGCCTTGCCGCCGCGGGGGGCGCCGCGTGCTGCGGCGCAACGGCGGGAGTCGGGTGCATCCTGTGTGCCGGAGGCTTCGGCGCCGCCGGCTCAGGCTGCTCGGAGGTGTGGAGCTGGTGCTGAAGGCCTCGGCGCGCCGGTCAGCCCAGGCGGAACCGCGCGGCGGCCAGGGGATCGTCCCGCAGCGCCGCCATCACCATCTGCCTCGCCGCCGCGGTCCTGGCGACCGCGACCACGCGCTCGAACCAGTCGCATTGCCCGCGCACGCGGGCCTGGAATAGCCGATCGAGGGCGGCTGCAGCCGGCGCACGGCCGCCGCAGCAGGCGCATGCCGCAGCATGGGAGGGCAGGACGGCATCGAAGCTCGCGACCGCGACCGCGCCCGCGAACGGGGTGCGTTCCGGCGGTGTCTCCGCCAGCACGGCGGCGGGCGCACCGGCAGCCAGCGCAGCCGCGAGGCCGGCCTCGTCCGACACGACCGTGATGGGGATGCGGCCGTCCAGAGACCATGCCATTCTGGACATAAGGATATGTTTATGTCATTGGCAAGGGCATGAACGCCTTCCTGGCCCAATTGCGCGCCGCCGCCGAGCCGACCCGGCTCCGCCTGCTCGCGCTCTGCGCCCGCGGCGCCTTCTGCGTCTCCGACCTTTGCGACCTGATGGGCCAATCCCAGCCCCGCCTCTCCCGCCACCTCAAGCTGCTGGTCGAGGCCGAGCTGCTGGAGCGCGTCCCGGAGGGCGCCAACGCCTATTTTCAGGTCCCGCCGGGCGCCGAGGTGGCGCATGTCCTGCTCGCCCGCCTGCCGGAGGACGACCCGACCCTCGCCGCGGACCGCCGCCAGGCCGTGCGCCTCGCCGCCGAACGCGCCCGCGCCGCCTCCGACGCCTTCCGCCGCGACGGCGCCGATTGGGACGAGACCCGTGCGCTGGGCCTGCCCGCCGCCGCCATCGAGGCGGCGCTGCTGGACGCCCTGCCGCCGCGGCTCGGCCGGCTGCTCGACATCGGCGCCGGCACGGGGCGGCTGCTGGAGCTGGTGGCGCCGCGGGTCGCCAGCGCGCTCGGCGTCGATGCCAGCCGCGAGATGCTGGCCCTGGCCCGCGGGCGGCTGGCGGAGCGGGGGCTCGCCGGGCGCTGCGCCGTCCGCCAGGCCGACATGTACCGCCTGCCCTTGGCGGATGATTCATTCGATGCCGTCACGCTCCAGATGGTGCTGCACTATGCCGAGGATCCCGCCGCGGCCGTCGCCGAGGCCGCGCGCGTGCTGCGGCCCGAGGGGGCGCTGGTGATCCTCGACCTGGCAGCGCATGGCCGCACGGAGTTGCTGGAGCGCCACAAGCACCGCTGGCCCGGCTTCGACGATGCGGCGCTCGCGGGCTGGCTCGGCCAGGCCGGCTGTGCCCTCGCCGACCCCCTCACCATCGAGGGCGGGCCGTTGCCGGTGCGCCTCTGGCCGGCGCGGCGCCGTGTCGTGGCGGGCGGCCCCGTCTCCGTCCTCGCGTTCTGACCGAAAGAGCCCGATCGCATGGCCCGCCCCCATCTTCTCGATGCCCTGAAGGACCGCGTGCTGCTCTGCGACGGCGGCATGGGCGCGCGCGTGCAGGCGATGAACCTCGACGTGGACCGCGACTTCTGGGGCAAGGAGAATTGCACGGAGGTGCTGAACCTCGCGCGCCCCGACATCGTGCGCGAGATCCATCGCAGCTACTACGAGGCCGGCGCCGACATGGTGCTGACCAACAGCTTCGGCGGCAGCCCGGTGACCCTCGCCGAGTTCGAGCTGGCCGACCGCACCTTCGAGATCAACAAGGTCTCGGTGGAGCTGGCGCGCGAGGCGGCGGAGGACTTCGCCGACGGCCGCCACCGCTGGGTGATCGGCGATATCGGCCCCGGCACCAAGCTGCCGAGCCTCGGCAACATCGCCTATGACGACCTGGAGGCGGCGCTGGTCGCGCAGTGCCGCGGCCTGATCGCCGGCGGCTGCGACGCGCTGCTGACCGAGACCAACCAGGACACGCTGTTCATCAAGGCGGCGGTGAACGCGGCGAAGATCGCCCGCGCCGAAGCCGGGTCGGACATCCCCGTCTTCGTGCAGGTCACGGTGGAGACCACCGGCACGCTGCTGGTCGGGCCTGACATCGCGGCGGCGGCGGCCGTGGTGCATGCGCTCGACGTGCCGCTGATGGGGCTGAACTGCGCGACCGGCCCGCAGGAGATGGCGGAGCACGTGCGCTGGCTGGCGCAGAACTGGCCCGGCCTGCTGTCGTGCCAGCCCAATGCCGGCCTGCCGGAGCTGGTGGACGGCAAGACGCACTACCCGCTGGGTGCGGCCGAGCTCGCCACCTGGATGGAGCGCTTCGTCACCGAGGACGGGCTGAACCTGATCGGCGGCTGCTGCGGCACCTCCACGCCGCATATCGAGGCGCTGGACGCGATGCTGCGCCGGCTCGGCGGCGCCGGGGCGCGGCCCGCGCCGGTGGCGCGCCGGCCGCTCTGGGTGCCGTCCGTCGCGTCGCTCTACAGCGCCGTGCCGCTGCGCCAGGAGAATGCCTATTTCTCCATCGGCGAGCGCTGCAACGCCAACGGCTCCAAGGCATGGCGGGAGCGCCAGGCCGTGCATGACTGGGACGGCTGCCTGGCCATCGGGCGCGAGCAGGTGGCGGAGGGCTCGAACAGCCTCGACATCTGCACCGCCTTCGTCGGGCGCGACGAGATGGGCGAGATGAACGAGGTGATCCGCCGCTTCACCTCCTCCGTCAACGCGCCGCTGGTGATCGACAGCACCGAGACCCCGGTCATCGAGGCCGCCCTCAAGCTGCACGGCGGCAAGCCGATCATCAACTCGATCAATTTCGAGGATGGCGAGAAGGCGGCCGAGGACCGGCTGGTGCTGGCGAAGAAATTCGGCGCCGCCGTCATCGCGCTCACCATCGACGAGGTGGGCATGGCGAAGACCGCCGAGGACAAGCTGCGCATCGCCCGCCGCCTGGTGGAATTCGCCTGCGACAAGCACGGCCTGCCGCAGTCCGACCTGCTGATCGACCCGCTGACCTTCACCATCGCCACCGGCAACGAGGACGACCGCAAGCTCGGGCAGTGGACGCTGGAGGGCATCCGCATGATCCGGGACGAATTCCCGGACATCCAGATCATCCTCGGCCTGTCGAACATCTCCTTCGGCCTGAACCCGGCGGCGCGGCACGTGCTGAACAGCGTCTTCCTCGACCATGCCGTGAAGGCGGGAATGAGCGGGGCGATCGTGCATGTCTCCAAGATCAAGCCGCTGCACCTGATCCCGCCGGAGGAGGTGGAGGCGGCGGAGGACCTGATCTTCGACCGCAGGCGGGAGGGCTACGACCCCTTGCAGCGGGTGCTGGAGCTGTTCTCCGGCCGCAAGGCGGCGGACAACGTCAAGAAGGCGCGCGCCGAGACGGTGGAAGGCCGCCTCAAGGACCGCATCGTCGATGGCGACCGCAAGGGCCTGGAGGACGAGCTGGCCGACGCCATGGCGCAGGGCCACGCGCCGCTGGCGATCATCAACGACATCCTGCTCGACGGCATGAAGGTGGTGGGCGAGCTGTTCGGCTCCGGCAAGATGCAGCTGCCCTTCGTGCTGCAATCCGCCGAGACGATGAAGGCCGCCGTCGCGTACCTGGAGCCGCACATGGAGCGGGTCGAGGGACAGGAGAAGGGTACCATCGTGCTGGCGACCGTGAAGGGCGACGTGCACGACATCGGCAAGAACCTGGTGGACATCATCCTGACCAACAACGGCTACCGCGTGGTCAACCTCGGCATCAAGGTGCCGCTGGCGGACATGGTCGCGGCGGCGAAGGAGCATCGTGCGCACGCCATCGGCATGAGCGGGCTGCTGGTGAAGTCCACCGTGGTGATGCGCGAGAATTTGGAGGAGATGACGCGCATCGGCCTCGACGTTCCGGTGATGCTGGGCGGCGCCGCGCTGACGCGCAACTACGTGGAGGATGACTGCGTCCGCGCCTATGCCTCCGGCCGCGTCGCCTATGCGCGCGATGCCTTCGACGGGTTGCACCTGATGGACAAGGTCACCGGCAACGGCTTCGACGACTACCTCGCCGCCGTGCAGGCGAAGCGCAAGGGCAAGGCGCGCAACGAGAGCCGCACCCTGGGCCAGGCCGATCCGCGCGGCTTCGCGCCGGTCGATGTCGTCTACGCGCAGTCCCGCCGCCGCCGCCTGACCGCCGGCGAGCCGATCCCCGACCCGCCCTTCTGGGGCGCCCGCGTGATGGAAACCACGCCGAAGGCCGTGGTGCCCTTCATCAACGAGCGCAGCCTCTACCAATTCCAGTGGGGCTTCCGGAAGCAGGGCCGCAGCCTCGAGGATTTCCTCGGCTGGGCGAAGCAGGAGCTGCGCCCCGTGCTGCGGCGGATGCTGACGCTGACGGAGGCGGAGGGGATCCTGAAGCCGCAGGCGATCTACGGCTACTGGAAATGCGCCGGCCAGGGCAACGACCTCATCCTGTTCGAAGGGGACGGCATCACCGAGGCCGCGCGCTTCACCCTGCCGCGCCAGCCGAAGCAGGACGGCGAATGCATCGCCGACCTGGTGCGCGACGTGGATGACGGGCCGGCGGCGCGCGACGTGATCGGGCTGCAGGTGGTGACGGTGGGCCAGAAGGCCTCCGACACGGCGCGCGCATGGTTCGAGGCGAACCGCTACCAGGATTATCTGTATCTCCACGGCCTCTCGGTGGAGATGGCGGAGGCGATGGCGGAATACGTGCACAAGCGCATCCGCGCCGAATGGGGTTTTGCCGCCGAGGACGAGCGCGACATCGACAGGATGCTGCAACAGGGCTACCGCGGCGGGCGCTACTCCTTCGGCTACCCGGCCTGCCCGCGGCTGGAGGACCAGGTGCCGCTGCTGCGGCTGCTCGGCGCGGAGCGCATCGGGGTCTCGATCAGCGACGAGTGGCAGCTGCACCCGGAGCAGTCCACCAGCGCCGTCGTGCTGCACCACCCGCGGGCGAAATACTTCTCCGTGTAACCGCCGCGCCCCGGGGCTTGCCCCGGCGCGGCCCGGCGAGGCATGAACGGCCCCACCGCGATCGGGAGCAGCCCCCCTGCCGGACCGTGACCGCGCCGGCGCATGCCCCGCCCGGCGATCCGACCCATGAGCACCAGACGGGCCGTCCGGATCGCCGCCGGCAGCGTGGTCGTGGCCTGTCTCGTCCTCGCGCTGAAGCTCGGCGCCTGGTGGGTGACCGGCAGCGTCGCCCTGCTGGCCGACGCGCTGGAGAGCGTGGTGAACGTTGCCGCCGCCGGCGCGGCGCTGGTGGCGGTGCGGCTCTCCGCCATCCCGCCCGACGCCAATCATCCCTACGGCCACACCAAGGCGGAATACCTGTCGGCCGTGCTGGAAGGCGCGCTGATCATCGTCGCCGCGCTGGTGATCCTGAACGAGGCCTGGGGTGCCTACCACGCACCGCACCCGCCCGATGCGCCGGCGCTCGGCCTGGCGGTCTCGGCGGTCGCCACGGCGGTGAACGCCGCCTGGATGGCGGTGCTGTTCCGTCGTGGCCGCGCCTCGCGCTCGCCGGCGCTGCTGGCGGATGCGCGGCACCTGCTGGCGGATGTTGTCACCTCGGTCGGCGTGCTGGTCGGCGTGGCGCTGGTGGTGCTGACCGGCGTCCTCTGGCTGGATGCGCTGATCGCGGCGCTGACCGCGCTGAACATCCTGTGGTCCGGCTCCAGGCTGATGCGCGAATCGGTGGCAGGGCTGATGGACGAGGCGGTGCCGGCCGACCTGCTGGGCCGCATCCGCCGCGCCGTCTCCGTGCACGCCGAGGGTGCCATCGAGGCGCACGACCTGCGCAGCCGCCACGCCGGCAGCGTCACCTTCATCGAGTTCCACCTGGTGGTGCCGGGCGACATGCGGGTGGTGGAGGCGCACGACATCTGCGACCGCATCGAGGCGGCGCTGAAGGCGGAGATCGAGGACGCCGTCATCACCATCCATGTCGAGCCCGAGGGCAAGGCGAAGCACCACGGGGTGCTGGTGCTGTGACCGGAGCAATGGCGCCGCGCATCCCGCCCGACGCCGTGCCGAGGCCGGTCGCGCCGCGGCGGGGCCTCGGCGCGCCCTGGCTGCCCGCCGGCATCTCGCTCACGTTGCACGCGGCGGCGCTGGCGGCGGTGCTGCTCCTGCTGCCGGACGCGCTCGCCCCGCCGGCGCGGGAGCATGGCGTCGAGATCCTCTGGCAGGACGTGCCCGAGGACTCGCTGGCGACGGCCGAGCGGTCGGCGAGCCCGGCCGCGCCGCCCAGCATTGCCGCCCCGCCGGCGCCGGAGGCACCGCCGCTGCCGCCC
>JAIEOP010000368.1 GCA_019750465.1 Acetobacteraceae bacterium
GGCACCACCCCCGGCCAGGGGCGCCGCCAGGCCGCGCGCCGCCGGCGCCGCCGCCGGATAGAGGCGCGCCACGATCGCCAGCTTGCCGGCACAATCCACAGCGCAGCGCAGCGCCCAGACCGCCGCCGCGCCGGCGATGCCGCCGCCGAGCCAGAGCACCAGCGCCGTCAGCGGCAGGAACACCAGCGCCTGCGCCAGGGCGAAGCGCGCCGTCGCATCCGGCCGGCCCATCGCGTCCAGCAGCGCCGCCGGCGCGAAGGCAGCGCAGGAGAAGAACACGCCGACCGCCAGGATGCGCAGCACCGCAGCGCCGCCATCGGCGAACTCGGCGCCGAGCCAGAGCCGCAGCAGCATCCAGGCGGCGCCGGCCAGCACCAGGCAGGCCGGCAGCACCAGCGCCGCGATCGCCAGCGCGCCGCGGCGCAGCAGGTCCGCCGTCTCGGCGGCGCGGGTGGCGAAGGCGCCCGCCATCGCCGGCAGCAGCGCCTGTGCCACCGCCACCGGCAGGATCCAGGCGCGCATCACCAGGTCCAGCGGCGTCGCGTAGAAGGCGACCGCCGTCAGCGAGATCAGCGCGCCGATCAGGAAGCGGTCGGCATAGGTCAATGCCTGGGTCAGCAGCCCCGCGAAGGTCATCCAGCCGCCGAGCTTCAGCAAGGGCACCACGCGGGCGAGGCGCAGGCCGCGGAACAGCGGCGCGCCGGCCGGCAGCGCGCGGCGCATCATCACGGCATAGGCGATGGTCATCGCCAGCCGGCAGGCGACGAGGGCCAGCATCACGCCCACCAGGCTGTCCCAGACCAGCAGGGTCAGCACCGGGCCGAGGTAGTAGAAGGCGCTGACCGGCATGGTGACCAGGTTCATCGCCCGGAAGCGCTGGTAGGCCGCCAGCACGCCCCAGAGCGCGGCATTCGCCACCACCAGCGGCGCCGCGGCGACGAGCACGCGCATCGCCGCCACCGCCTCGGCCTGCAGGGCCGGGGGGATGCGCAGCAGGCGTTCCACCAGGAAGGGGATGCAGGCCCAGGCCAGGGCGGCGACCGCGACGCTGATGCCGACGAGGCAGGCCAGCGCCGCGCCGACCAGCCCGGGGGCTTCCTCGCCGCGGCCGGCGCCGATGCGCTCGGCGATGGTGCGGGTCAGCGCCTGCCCCACGCCCAGGTCGAAGACGCCGAAGACGCCGACCATCGCCAGGGCCAGGGTGAACAGCCCCCAGCGCTCGATGCCCATCAGCGCCACCAGGACCGGCGTCAGCGCCAGCGCGAGCAGCAGCGGCAGCCCCCGCCCGGCGGCGTTCCACGCGACGTGCGAGGCGATCGCGCCCCGCCCGGCCTGGCGGCGCCCTGCGACGTCGGTGGTGTCTGCGGCAGTCATCGCGCGGGGCTTCGACCTGTCGCCCGCAGGCGGGGCGGCGCTGGAGGATCGCACCCGGCCGGCGCGGTCGGGCATCCGTCGCGCCTCATAGCATGGGGGAGCGGTCGGCGGGTGGTCCGGGGCGCCAGCCCCGCCCGCGCGGGCTCAGTAGGCGCCGCGGCGAGCCAGCACCGCGACCGGGGTGCGCAGCAGGATGCGGATGTCGGTCCAGACCGAGGGCGCCGCGGCATAGGCCACGTCGAGCGCCACGCGCGAGGCATAGGTCACGTCGTTGCGGCCGCTCACCTGCCAGGGGCCGGTGATGCCGGGGCGCACCGCCGCGTAGTGCGCCGCCGCGCCGGGGCCATAGTGCTGCTCGAGCTCCGCCCCCGTCACGGGGCGCGGGCCGACCAGGCTCATCTCGCCGCGCAGCACGTTGATCAGCTGCGGCAGCTCATCGAGGCTGGTGGCGCGCAGCAGGCGGCCGATTCCGGTCACGCGCGGGTCGCGCTTCAGCTTGCGGGTGGCCGCCCATTCGGCGCGGGCGGCGGGATCCTTCGCCAGCAGCGCGGCAAGGCGCTGGTCCGCATCGACGACCATGGAGCGGAACTTCAGGCAGCCGAAGATCGCGCCGCCCCTGCCGACACGGGGATGCGCATAGAACACCGGCCCGCCGTCGCGCCGCACCAGCAGCGCGATCGCCAGGAAGGCCGGCAGGGCAGCCAGCAGCAGCAGCCCGGCGCCGAGCACGTCCATCGCGCGCTTCAGTGCCGGGCGCATGACGGCGCGCAGCGCCGTGGTGGCGACGAGCGGCCCGGCCGTGCCGATCGCCGGCATGCCGCCATGGGTCCCGGCATGCGAGGGAACGCCGCCCAGCCGCAGGCCGGCGGTCGCCACCGCTGCTCCGGGCCGCAGGCTCTCGCACGGGTCGCTGCTGAACATTGGGATCCCGATCCTTCGCGGCTCCCACCCGATCGGGTCGGAGCCACCATGTCGTTGCCGTCACCGTGGGCTGCCCGCGCAACGCGGACGACCCGTGGCTCGGTACGCTTGTGGCGCACCGGCAGCGCGGGAATGCGACGTGGTTGGGGCGGGATTGTGGCGCGTGGTTCCGGAACGGCCGGCCGCCGTCCGGGGACTGCCGTGCAACGGGGCAGGGGTTGGGAAACGCGCCTCCGGGCTGGGCGAATCTCACGCAGATGGATGATGCGCCACGCCCTCCCGGCATGGCAGGATTCACGCGGGGCCGGAACCATCCGGATCCGGTGCCGCCTGCCCGCGCCGCGCCCGGGGGCCGCCAGGCAGATCGCGCCGCAACGGGATACCCGGCGACGGAGCTTGACCGAGCCATGTCGATGCCGCCCCTTCCATCGTCCGAGACGCGCCCCTCCCGGGCGCCGCAAGGGGTGCTGGTCGCCCTTGTGCTCTCGGCGCCGGTCTGGCTCGGGATCGCGGCAGCGGTCTGGCGGCTTTCGCGGCCCTGACCCCAAGCGCGCGCCGGCCGCCACGGCGCGTCGTCCGCCGGTGTCGCAGCGTTACCGCCCTGCGGGCTCGTCGAGGAGCAGCGTCAGCTGGTTGCGCCCATCGGGCAGGCGCACGTAATCGAGGTCGCGCGCCATGCGCTGCAGCAGCACCAGGCCAAGCCCGCCGATCCGCGCCTCCTCCAGCCGGGTGGGGAGATCGGGCAGGGCGGCGGCGGCAGGGTCGAAGGGCCGGCCTGGATCCTCGAAGACCAGGCGGCATGCCTGGTCGGGGCCGATCGTGGCGGCGAGGGTCAGGCGCGCGGCCTCGGGCGCCGCCAGGCCGCCATGGCGGATCACGTTGGTGACCAGCTCCTCCAGCAGCAGCTCCGCCCGGCCGACGATGCGCGCGCCGGCGCCCCCTGCACGGAGGAACGCCCCCAGCCGCGCCTGGGCCGGCGGGATCGCCTCCAGCGTCGCCGGCAGGGTGATGACGAGGTCGCCGGCGCCTGCAACGGCTCCGTCGGCCTTCCCGCTCATGCCGACTCCCGACCCGGCGCCGCAGGTCTCCGGTTGTGGAGCGCGGTCACACCTCCCAGCGGTTCCGCCCCCCGGCAATCCGCCCTGGCCCGGATGTCCTGCCCGCGACGCCGGCAGCACGGCGCGGCGAACGCGGCGGAGAGGCGGGCCACCGAAAACGATGGCGAGCGGACCGCAAACGACGCCGCCGCACCGGCGGCGGGCTCCGCAATCGGGACACTAGCCACCGGCGAGCAGCCCGACCGCCTCCGCATCGTCCCGGGCGATGGGGATGAGGTCGGCGAGGGCCACCGTCTCGAACACGTCCTGCGGCTGCGGCTGCGCGCCGATGATCACGATCTTCCGTCCGCGCCGGTGCACGACGCGGGCATTGCTGATCAGCAGCCGGATGCCCAGCGACCCGACATAGTCGACCTCGCTCATGTCGACCAGGACATGGGCGGCGGCGGCGCTGGAGGCGGCGGTGAAGGAGGTCTCGATGCGCTCGCACCCCGGGCCGTCCATGCGGCCGATAAGCCGCAGCCGCGTGGTGCCCGCGTCGATCGGCACGATTTCGAGGCGCATGGCGGAAGAGCCTCCGGGCTGTTCTTTCGTGCCGGGACCATGCCGCGTGCGGGACGGGTCTGTCGAGGCTGAAGCAGGGATCGCGCATGCCGGGGCGGCGCCTTGTCGCCGCTTTTCCGCATCCGCCGTTGCGCGGGCGCGATGCGTGCCATGGTCCTGCAACCAGGGGCTGTTCCAGGCGCGACAGGAACGCGCAGCGGTCCGAAAACCGGGACTGTCAGCGCAACCCGCCGAGCCGGATGTGGATGCGCGTCCCGCCGCGCCGCCCCGGGCGCGGCACCAGTGCGCTGACCGTGCCGATCATGGCCATGCGCCCGTCGCGCAGCAGCGGCGCGAGGGCCTCGCCCTCGGCGGCCGGCAGGCGTCCAAGCCGGCCGAGCCGGGCCGACCACGCCTCGACCACGGGGTTTTCCGGATGGGCCCGGAGCAGCACCGGATGGCCGGCGCGCAGGCCGTCGCGGTCATCCGGCCGCGGGTCCACCGCTTCGGTGAGGTAGGTCACCAACTCGCCACCCTGGGTCATGCCGCCTCGATCCCCGCAATCCAGGCCGCGGAATGCGCCAGGACGCGACCGGGCTCCATCGCCATCGCATGACATTGCCGTGGACGATGTTACCGGAGCGTTTGCAGGCCCGCCCGCATCAGCCCGCGGCGACGACCTCCGCCACATGCGCGGCCAGGGCGAGGGAGGCGGTCAGCCCCGGACTCTCGATGCCGAAGAGGTGCACGAGACCCGCGACGCCATGCTCGCGCGGCCCCTGCACGACGAAATCCTGCGCCGGCGCGCCGGGCGGCACCGTCTTCGGGCGGATCCCGGCATAGCCGGGGGCGAGCTGGCCGTCCTTCAGCCCCGGCCACCAGCGGCGGATGGCGGCGTAGAAGCTCTCGCCGCGCCGTGGATCGACTTCGTAGCTGATCGCGTCGATCCATTCGACATCCGGGCCGAACCGCGCCTGCCCGCCGAGGTCGATGGTCAGGTGGGTGCCGAGGCCGCCGGGCACCGGCACGGGATAGATCAGCCGCGAGAAGGGCGAGCGGCCGGTGAGGGTGAAGTAGTTGCCCTTGGCGTACCAGGCGCCGGGGACGTGCTCCGCCGGCATGCCCTCGATGGAGCGTGCCAGGCGCGGCGCGTGCAGCCCGGCGCTGTTCACCAGCGTCCGGCAGGCGAGGCGCACCGGCTCGGCGCCGCCGACCTCGATCTCGACGCCGCGGCCGGTGGCGCGGCCGGACAGCACGGGGGCGTGGAAGGCGAAGGCCGCGCCGGCATTTTCCGCATCGCCCTGCAGCGAGAGCATGTAGGCGTGGCTGTCGATGATGCCGGTGGAGGGCGAGTGCAGTGCCGCGGTGCAGACCAGCGCCGGCTCCATCGCCCGCGCCTCCTCCCGTGTCAGCAGGCGCAGGTCGGGAACGCCGTTCGCCGCCGCCCGGGCCTGGATGCCCAGCAGCCGGCCGGCCTCCTCCTCATCGGTGGCGACGATCAGCTTGCCGCAATTGGCGTGCGGGATGCCGCGCTCCCGGCAGTAGTCGTAGAGCATCCACTTGCCGGCGACGCAGCTGCGCGCGATCAGCGAGCCCTGGGCGTAGTAGATGCCGGCATGGATCACCTCCGAGTTGCGGGACGAGGTCTCGGTGCCGATGGCCTCCGCGGCCTCCAGCACGATCACCTCGCGGCCCGCCTGCGCCAGCGCGCGCGCCACCGCCAGGCCGACGACGCCGGCGCCGACGACGACGCAATCCACGTCCTCCATGCGGCGGTCAGCGGCCGCGGAAGACCGGCCTGCGCTTCTCCTTGAAGGAGGCGAGGCCCTCCTGCAGGTCGGCGCTGGCCTTGCAGGCGGCGATGCGCTGCGCCAGCGCCGTGGTGTCCAGCGCGCCGTGGCCGATCTCGTTCAGCGCCTGCTTCATGCCCTGCACGGCGAGCGGTGCCATCTCCGCGATGCGGCTGGCCAGCGCGTCCACCGCGCCGTCGAATTCCTCGGGCGCGACCAGGTGCGTCAGGTAGCCGACGCGCAGCAGCTCGGCCGCGTCGAATTTCTCCGCAGTCAGGAACATGCGCTTGGCGGTGTTCAGCCCGAGGCGGGAGACGTAGCGGCGCAGCCCGCTCTCGTAGTAATGCACGCCGAGGCGGCCGGCGGGCATGAACATCTCGATGCCGGTGTGGCCGATGCGGAAGTCGCAGGACAGGGCGAGGTCCGTGGCGCCGCCATAGACGCCGCCCTGGAGGCGCGCGATGGTCGGCACGCGCACCCGCTCCAGCCGGCTCACCATGTCGCCGAAGTCGAGGCCCCTGGCCCCGGCCTGCGCCTCGCTGTCCGACATGGCGCCGAGATGCGCGCCGGCGGAGAAGGCGGGGCCGGTGCCGGTGATGACCAGCACGCGGAGGTCGGGGTTGGCGTCCACCACATCGGCCAGGCGCACGAGTTCCGCGAGGTCGGCAGGCTCGATGCGGTTGCGCTGACGGGGGCGGTTGAGGGTGATGGTGGCGCGTGGACCGGCTATGGCGAGGGTGGGAAGGCCCGCGGCCTCGGTGGCGGCAGTGTCGGCGGCGAGGGCGGCGCTCATGGGATCCTCCCGGGAATGCGGGGGTTGTGCCGGGGCGGGCGACGGGCGGCAAGGGTGGGCGCCGACGCGGTGATGCTCCGGCGCGCAGGCCGGCGGCGCGACCCACCCCCGGCAACCGCAAGGCCTTCCGACGGGCACCTGCGGCCCGTTGCGCACCGCTGACCGGCCGTCGTCACGGCACGCGGCGCCCGGGCCTGCTACAGCGCGTCGCCCGTGGCGCGGCGCCGCGCGAAAAGCCACCGCGGCAGGCGGCCGTCGATGCACGCAAGACCGAGGCCGATGATCGCCATGCCCCCGAAGTGCCGCGGTTCGAGCCGCTCGCCGAGCACGAGGGCGCCGAGCAGGATGGCGCTGACGGGAATGAGGAAGGTCACGAGCAGCAGGTTCGTCGCCCCGGCCGCGGCCAGGATGCGGAAGTAGAGAACGTAGGCGAGCGCGGTGGAGAGCAGCCCGATGCCGACCATGGCGCCCCAGCCCTCCCATCCCGGCATCGGCAGGGTCCAAGGCCGGTCAACCAGCAGCGCAAGCGGCAGCAGCATCAGGGTGGACGCCGTCACCTCGCCCGCGGCGGTGGCCAGCGGCGGCACGCCCATGCGCCGGAACCGGCGGCCGAACACGCCCGCGAAGGCATAGGACAGTGCCGCCGCAAGACAGGCGAGCTGCGCGGCAAGCGCCGTGCCGAGCCCCGAGAGCAGGTCCGCGCCCAGCATCGTCACGACACCCGCCAGCCCCACGACCACGCCGATGGCCTTGCCGCGGGTGAGGCGCTCATCCGGGGTGAGCAGGTGCGCGACCAGCACGGTGAAGAGCGGCGTGGCGGCGTTCAGGATCGCGGCCAGGCCGCTGGCGATGTGGGTCTGGCCCCAGACGATGAGGGTGAAGGGCACGACGTTGTTCAGCAGCCCCATGCCGAGGAAGGCCGCCCAGAGCCCGGGCGTCGGGGGCATCCGGGTGCCAAGCGCGGCCAGCACCGCCCAGAGGGCGAGCGCGGCGATGCCGACACGGACGACGACGATGGTGAGCGGCGGCAATTCGCGCACCGCGATGCCCGTGAAGAAGAACGAGCCGCCCCAGACGGCCGAGAGCGCGATGAGCATCGCGCATTCCCGCGCGCGCATCACTCGGGGCGCCGGCTTGTCGGGCACCATCTTCGGCATCGGATCGCTTGTCGTGGTTGCGGCGCCATCGTGTGGCCGGCCGGCGCCCTGTGCCATCCGCCCGTTGCGCCGCAATCCGGCGCAGCCGGCACCGCCGGGCATCAGGCCCCTTGCGGAGGTGGGCGCGGCGCGCCGCCGGGGCTGCCCTCCGGTCCTGGCGCCCGGCCCCTGGCGCCCGGCCCCTGGCGCGGTGGCGCGCCCAGGGGCACCATCGCCCCCGAGTTCCTGGAGGAGACCCGCCATGGCCGACCTGCCCCCCCGCGTCGACATCCACGAGGAAGGCCCGCGCGAGGGCTTCCAGATCGAGCCCGGCCCCATCCCCACCGCCGACAAGATCGCCCTCATCGAGGCCCTGGCCGAGACCGGCCTCAGGCACATCCAGGTGGCGAGCTTCGTCAACACCCGCCTGGTCCCCGGCTGGGCCGACGCCGAGGCCGTCGTCGGCGGCTTCAAGCCGCGCGAGGGCGTGCACTACTCGGCACTCTGGTTCAACGAGAACGGCATGAGCCGCGCGCTGGCCTTCCGGGACCGTCTGACGATGACCGGCTCGATCTCGCTGGCGGCGTCGAACGCCTTCTCGATCAAGAACCTCAACCGCGGCCATGCCGAGAACCTGGACGCGATGCGCCGGCAGACCGCGGTGCACCTGAAGGCGGGCATCCCGGTCACGCGGGTCGGCGTGATGGCCGCCTTCGGCTGCAACTACCAGGGCGACATCACGCCCGCGCAGGTGGTGCAGACCGTCGCCGACGGCATGGCGGTGGCGGCCGAGCATGGCTGCACCATCACCGATGTCAGCCTCGCCGACACCATGGGCTGGGCCACGCCGATCCGCATCGAGCGCGGCATCGCCGCGGTGCGCGAGCGCTGGCCGGATGTGCGCATCGGCCTGCACCTGCACGACACGCGGGGCCTGGCCGTGGCGAACGCGCATGCCGGGCTGAAGCTGGGCGTCTCCAAGTTCGACACCACGGTGGGCGGGCTCGGCGGCTGCCCCTTCGCCGGGCAGAAGGGCGCGGCGGGCAACATCTGCACCGAGGAACTCGTGCTGCTGTGCGAGGAGATGGGCATCGCCACCGGCGTCGACCTCGACGCGCTGATCGAGGTGGGTCGCATGGCGGAGCGGATCGTCGGGCATGTGCTGCCGAGCGAGCTGATCCATGCGGGCAGCCTGGATGCGTTCCGCAGGAAGGCGGCCTGACCCGATTCATCGTCGTGGCCGGGCTCGACCTGGCCACCTCGGCGCGGGCGGCACGGATCGCCGGGTCGTCGCCCGGCCATGACGCGGCGGACGCCGGCCCGGACGCGAGACACCCTGTGTCCACCCTGTATGTGTCGGGCGGCGAGGTTTCGGGCGGCGCGATGCTGGGCGGGATCGTAGCGGCGGCGGTCCTGCCATGCCTTCCAGAGGACGCGGACCCATGCGCGTGCCAGGATTCGGATGGCGTGGGGATGCTTGCATCCGCGCTCTCGGGCGTTGCGATAGACGGTAGCAGCCCA
This sequence comes from Acetobacteraceae bacterium, assembly GCA_019750465.1. Taxonomy (GTDB): domain Bacteria; phylum Pseudomonadota; class Alphaproteobacteria; order Acetobacterales; family Acetobacteraceae; genus JAIEOP01. The sequence goes on from JAIEOP010000368.1 coordinate 9,137, forward strand.
AGGGGATGCGTGTCTGGCGTTGTCGGCGAAGCAGGTGATGGCGGCGCGGAGGTGCTTGTCGCAGTCCCATCGGAAGACGACGCCGCGGGACTTTCCGGAAGCGTGGGTGACGGGGCAGACGCCGGCCTCGGCGGCGAGCTGGTCCTCGGTCGGGAAGCGCTCGCGGACATCGCCGAGTTCGGCGAGGGTTGGAAGCATGCTGCCAACGGCGGCGCAGACGCGGCCTGCGCGTGGGAAGGACATGACGATCTGGCCGTCGGGCAGTTCGGCGACGGCGTGCTCGATGCGGGCGGAGAGGCGGGCGGAGAGGCGGGCGATTTCGGCGCCGAGCGGCTCGAGGAGGGTGGCGCGGGCGAGTTCGCCCCTGGCGTCGGCCTCCGGCTCGCTGGCGAGGCTGGCGGGCGCGGCGCGCAGGCGGGCGAGCAGTTCGGCCGGGCTGCGGCGTCCGCAGTAGGCGTGGGCGGCGAGGAAGCCGGCGAGGCGTTTCTCGCCGAGGCGGCTGGCGCTGTCGGGGGTCGGATAGCGGCGGAGGAAGGCGAGCGCGATCGGGCTCTGGATGTCGGCGAAGAGGGCGGCGGCGCCGGGCCAGAAGCCGGCCGGGCCAGAAGCCGTCGGGCAGGGCGCGGAGCGCCCTGATCTCGGCCGAGGCCGGCCGGAGCGGGCGGAAGCGGTGTCCGTCGGTGCGCAGGATGTCGGCGAGCAGGAAGGCGTCGCCCGGGTCGGACTTGCCGCCGGCGGCGCGATAGCGGGGCCGGCAGGCCTTGAGGATGTTGGGATGGATCGGGACGACCGGGTGGCCGGCCGGCGATGAGGGTGTCGACCACCAGGCCCGAGGGGTTCGGCGTATACGTCGAACCGATGGCGATGGGCAGTTCGGCCGCGGGGGCAGGCTTGCGCAGGCGGGCAAGCAGTTCGGCGAGACCGGCGGGGCATCGTGGCCCGCCTCGAAGCGAGCCAGGACGGTGCCCGTCGCGTCGAGGACGCAGATGGCGTGGCGGGTGCCGCCCCAGTCGAGACCGGCATGGAATGGCATGGCTGGCACCTGAGCAGGTCCCTCCCAAGGCGTTCCGCGCGTGACGACGGCTTTGACTTGGATGAGCAGCTTGCGGGCGCAGGCAGTGGCGGCGGAGGTGCGGCAGGCGCCGCGGGCGCGAAGGCGGTCGCGGAGCTGCATGCGCGCCTTGTTCCCATGGTGCGCCCCGGCGAATGCGGCAGCGAACAGGGAGCGCCGTAGGCCGCTGCGGCCACTACCGATCCAAGCTTCACCCTGCCATTTTCCGCTCTGACGGACGAAGGGAGCGAGACCTGCGACCGAAGCAGCTTGGCTTCGGCTGGGCGTGCCGAGCTCGGGCCTCCGAATGAGCAGCGCCAGCGCGGTGCGGCCACCGACGGACGGAACGCTGAGAACGACGCGGAGCCGCTGGGCAAGGTCCGGGTGGGCCTGGATGCGGCTGTCGGGATCGGTGACGTCGCGCTGCGCCGAGTTGGGCGGCGGCGTGCCCATGCATGCCGGAGGAGGGCCCCGGCCCGTCCGGGTCGTGGGCGCCCGGCCCCGTCGCGGCCTTTGCCTCCAGCTGCGCCTTGGCGGCACGGATCCGCTCCAGCCGACGCTGCTTGCCGGCTGCCCAGGCCGGCATCTCGTCGCCGCGGCGAGCACGGCCATGGGCCGTGTCCTCGCCATGCCGGCGGCCTCGGCGCCAGGCCGGGCGTCGGCCATCGCCGGATGCCGACCTGGTGCTGAGCGATCCCGTCCGCGTCCGCCGCGTCGCCCAGCCGTACATCCACGACCTGACCCGTCCCGGCGCCGCTGCCGCCGAACGGGTCCGTGGCCCGGCGCGCAGGCCGGCGCGGTGCTGGACCGATTGCACGGCGCCGTCATCCGAACGCTGATCACGCCTGCGTGCGCGGGCGCGCGTGCCGGTGTCCGGCGCGCCACTCCGGGATGACCCGCCCGCCGCCTTCGATGCCCTCGTGGCGGAGAGGATGCCGCTGTCGGCACGTATCGTCCGGGACGCGAATGTTCGCATCGAGCGACATCGCCCAAATGGGTGAGACCTGCCGCAATCGGTGCATGGCGGACCTGGCGAAATCCAGTCTAGAATGTCGATGTGAATCTCTTGACCCCGACCCAAGCCTGGCTGCCGATCGAGGTCGTCTACGACCTTGTCTGCCCCTGGTGCTACCTCGGCGTCCGGCGGTTGCGCCGGCTCCTGCATGCCCGCCCCGACGTCCGGGCCGAGCTGCTCTGGCGCCCCTTCCTGCTGAACCCTGACCTCGCACCGCACGGCGTGCCGCGACAGGAATACCTGGTGCGGAAGTTCGGCGGCGAGGAACGGGCGCGGCGCCTGCACGGAACCATCGCCGAATTGGGCCGCATCGAGGGGGTGGAGTTCCGCTTCGACCGCATCCGCCGCGTCCCCCACAGCCTGGACGCGCACCGGCTGGTGCGCTGGGCCGCGCGCTTCGACGCCGCCGACCAGTTGGTGGAGGCGCTGTTCGAGGCCTATTTCGAGCAGGGTGCCGACATCGGCGAGCCGGGGACGCTGGCTGCGGTCGCGGGGCGCATCGGCCTGGATGCCGTGGTGGCGCGGCGCTTCCTGGCCACGGTGGCCGAGGTGGAGGCGGTGCACGCCGACAACCTGCGCGCGCATCGCCTGGGAATCAACGGCGTGCCCTGCTTCGTGGTGGCGGGGCGCCACGCCATTGCCGGCGCACAGGAGCCGGAGGTGCTGGAGCGGCTGTTGGACGTGGCGCTGGTGGAGGGATAGCGGTCGGCGCCATGCCCACGCCAGCCCTGGGCGACCCCGCTGCATCAAACGGAACTTCGCGCAGTATCAAGCGGTTGAGCAGGCGTATCCGTCTGCGGGTTGCGGTCAGCGAATTCGTGCTTCCTGCGCTGAAGTTCGGCCTGCCTGTCGTTCTATTCGGAGGGTTGTTCGCCTGGTGGTGCCTTGCACTGCTGGACTCCGGGCCACAGACTCGCCCCATGCCGCCCATGGCCATGGGTGGTCCGCCCCAGATCGCGTCCCGAGGACCAAGGGCGCTCGACGTGACCTTCATCCTCGTGCTCGCGCTGCTTTCGGTCCTGCTTGGGCTTACCATCGAGCGCAGCCGACGCCTGGTCATTCGTGCAGGCAACCTGCCGAAGATGCTGGCCGAGGCGGGCTGGACCCTGGAAGCGGTCGCCAACCACGTTGCCGCCGGTCTCGAGCATATCCGATCCGCCGCCTCGACGCCCGAGATGCCGCTGCTCTTCGAGGCGGGCCTCGCGCGCGCCGATATCAGCGTGCCGACCACGACGTTGTCTGTCACGGCCCTGACGACCTGGCTTGGCGAGTTCGTGGGGCTTTCTCCCCGCAGCCTAACGGTGGAGCTCGTGTCGCTCGACAGCAGGTCCGTGAGCATATGGCTCCGCTCCGATCGGGGCGAGGTCATCACCAGTGCGCCGACGCCCAAGGCAAGGCTGCCGCAGGCGCTTGCCGAGCTTGGAGAGGCAGCCGCAGCCGCGGTCGCGCCTTACAACGTGGCGCTGGCCGCATTGCGGACCGGCAGCGAGGCGCAACGGTTTCGCGCGCTGGAAGCGGCGCGGCGCGCGGGGGAAGCAACCCACCTTCCAGTGCGCGTGCGCGCTGCGTGCCTCGCACTCGCGGCATTGCTGACGCTCTCTGAGCTTTATCGCGCGACGCCGCGGGCGGCAGCCGGCACCTCGGCGACCTCGACGCTGGGGAAGGCAGAGGAACGAACCATCGAAGAGGCCTGGCAGGCGACGCAGCGTGCGTTGGCCTTGTTCCCGGATCATCCGCTTGCTCTGGTCGTTCGCGCAGCCGTGGCACGTTGGCGATCCGGCGTCAGCCGAGAGGAATGGAAAGCGCTGGAGGATCTGGCCGACGCAGCGGAGCCGGCGGCAAGACGCTACTTCGGCAACCCGGACGATCTTCTTGCGACGCTGCGCGAACTCAGCGGGCACCGGGCACGCGCACGACGCGAAGCGTTGGAAGCTCGCAATGCGGAGCGGAGAGCGGAACGGCGCCGCCAGATGATGGACGACATCGAGCGCGACCTCGCCTTTGCGCGCAGCATGCTGCGCGGCTTGCGAAACCATGGCGACGAGGGGTCCGAGGAATTGTTCATCGAGCGCATGGAGAGAGCGACCCAGGTCTGGACTGCGCTCGATGAAACCGATGACGTCGAGCCAGAGATCGCAGACCGGCTGCGCATGTCGCTTGCGAGGGCGAAGCGACTGCTGGGCGACTACAATCGCGCGGAAGCGGAGATCGAAATCGCGCGCCGCAAGTATGCGGACACGCGGGCGAAGGTGGCTGCATGGGCTGGCGCGGAGGAGCGGCGTCGCGCGGCCGACCTGGACTCCCTGCGTCGCTGGGCAACGCAGGGTGACGGTCCGCCGGCGCCATGACCGCGACCGGCACTCGCATCGCGAGCCTGCCGCGTCCCCCTGCCAGCTGATCCACCCCGCGCGGCGGGGAGATGCCGGCTACGCACCCTTCCCCTGCCCCGCCACCTTCGCCAGCGCCCCCATCAGCTCCTTCGCCACGCGCACGCGCTGCTTCAGGTCCATCTCCCGGAGCAGCGCCAGCTTGTGGTCCGGCCGCAGCTTCACCAGCCCCTTCTGCGCGCCGACCCAGGTCACCAGCCCGCCCGGGTTGCGGAACTGGTTGCGATGGAAGGCGACGACGATGCCCTTCGGCCCGGCATCCAGCTTCTCCACGCCCGACGCGCGGCACAGCGCCTTGATGGCGACCACCTGCAGCAGGTTCTCCACCTCCTCCGGCAGCGTGCCGAAGCGGTCGGCGAGCTCGGCGGCCATCGCCTCCACCTCCCCTTCGTTCGCCAGGGTGCCGATGCGGCGGTAGAGGCCGAGGCGCACGGGCAGGTCGCGCACGTAGTCTTCCGGGATCAGCACCGGCAGGCCGAGGTTGATGTTCGGCGTGAAGTCGCGCGCGATCTCCGCCTCCGACTTGCGGCGGCGCCCCTGCCCCGCCTTCAGGTCCGCCACCGCCTCCTCCAGCATCTGCTGGTAGAGCTCGATGCCGACCTCGCGGATGTGGCCGGACTGCTCGTCCCCGAGCAGGTTGCCGGCGCCGCGGATGTCGAGGTCGTGCGATGCCAGCGTGAAGCCCGCGCCCAACGCATCCAGCGTCTGCATCACCTCCAACCGCTTCTGCGCCGCCGCGGAAAGCCGGTGCGAGGGCGGCCAGGTGAGATACGCGTAGCCGCGCTGCTTGCTGCGCCCGACGCGGCCGCGCAGCTGATAGAGCTGCGCCAGCCCGAACAGGTCGGCGCGGTGGATGATCAGCGTGTTCACCGCCGGCATGTCGAGCCCGCTCTCCACGATGTTGGTGGAGAGCAGCACGTCGTGCCGGCCGTCGCCGAATTCGGTCATCACCTTTTCCAGATGCGTCGGCGCCATCTGCCCGTGCGCCTCCACGACGCGCGCATCCGGCACGATTTCGCGCAGCCGGGCCGAAACCTTCTCCATGTCCTCGATGCGGGGCACCACGCAGAAGATCTGGCCGCCGCGGAAGCGCTCGCGCTGGATGGCCTCGCGCAGCACCACGCCGTCCCAGGGCATGATGAAGGTCCGCACCGCCAGCCGGTCGACCGGCGGCGTCGCGATGATGCTCATCTCGCGCACCCCGGTCAGCGCCAGTTGCAGCGTGCGCGGAATCGGCGTGGCGGTCAGGGTCAGCACGTGCACGTCGGACTTCAGCGCCTTCAGCCGTTCCTTGTGCGCCACGCCGAAATGCTGCTCCTCGTCGACCACCACCAGGCCGAGATCGGCGAACTCCACGCCTTTCGAGAGCAGCGCATGGGTGCCGACGACGATGTTCACCGCGCCGTCCTTCAGCCCGGCCTTCACCGCCGCCGCGTCGCGGGCGTTCACCATGCGCGAGAGCTGCGCGATCCGCACCGGCATGCCCTCGAAGCGGGCGGTGAAGGTGCGGAAATGCTGGCGCGACAGCAGCGTGGTCGGCACCACCACCGCCACCTGCGCGCCCGTCATCGCCACCACGAAGGCGGCGCGCAGCGCGACCTCGGTCTTGCCGAAGCCGACATCGCCGCAGATCAGGCGGTCCATCGGCCGGCCCGCCGCCAGATCCTCCAGCACGTCGGCGATGGCGCGCTGCTGGTCGTCGGTCTCGGCGAAGGGGAAGCGGGCGCAGAACTCGTCCCAGGCGCCTTCGGGGGGCGTCGCCAGCGTGCCTTCCCGGGTCGCCCGCTCGGCGGCGATGCGGATCAGCTCGCCCGCCATGTCCTGGATGCGCTGCCGGGCCTTGGCCTTGCGGCTCTGCCAGGAGGTGCCGCCGAGCCTGTCGAGCGCGACGCCGGCGGTCTCGGTGCCGAAGCGGCTCAGCACCTCGATGTTCTCGACCGGCAGGAACAGCTTGTCGCCGCCGTCGTAGAGCAGGCGCAGGCAGTCATGCGGCGCGCCGCTGACATCGATCGTCTCGAGCCCGTCATAGCGGCCGATGCCGTGGTCCTGGTGCACCACCAGGTCGCCCTGCTCGATGCCCGTCGCATCGGCGATGAACTGCGCCGCGGCGCGACGGCGGCGCGGGGGGCGCGCGATGCGCTCGCCCAGCAGGTCCTGCTCGCCGACGACGGAGACGCCGGGGCCGCCGCCCAGCGCCTCCGCCGGCGCGAGGAAGCCGCGCTCCAGCCCGACCACCGCGAGGCCGACGACGCCCTGCGGCAGCCCCGCCACCGCGTCCCAGCGATCCACCGCCTGCACGGCGACGCGGTGCTCGCGCAGCAGGCCGGCAAGCCGGTCGCGGGAGCCGCGCGTCCAGGCCGCCAGGATCGGGCGGACCCCGCGCTTCACCATCGCCTCGGCGTGCTCGCGATAGACTTCGAACACGTTCTGGCCGGCGGCGCGGGCGTCGGTGAAGAGGCGCCCGGGACGGCCGCCGGCATCCATGGCGGCACCCTCGCCGCCCTCCGGCATCGCGAAGGGCGCGAAGCGGAACAGCGGCCCGCGCGCCAGCAGACGGTCCCAGCCGCGGCGGTCCAGGTAGAGCGTCGCCGGTGGCGCCGGCCGGTACGGCACCTCGCCCTCCGAGACGCGCACCGGCTGGCGCCGCGCCTCGTAGTGGTCGGCGATCATCTCCAGCCGCGCCGCCAGCACCTCCTCGGCCTGGTGGTCGAGGGAGACGGAGGCGCCCTCCAGGTAGTCGGGCAGCGTCTCCATCGCCGCGTGGAACAGCCCGGCCCAATGCTCCATGCCGGGATGCTTGCGGCCCGCGGTCACGGAGACGTAGAGCGGGTCCTCGGTCGCCGCGGCGCCGAACAGGTCCACGTACCCGCTGCGGAACCGGCTGATCGAGGCCTCGTCGAGGAACACCTCGCCGACCGGCCGCAGCACCAGCGCCTCGACCCTGGCGCCGCTGCGCTGGGTGCCGGTGTCGAAGCGGCGCATGCCCTCGATCTCGTCGCCGAACAGGTCGATGCGGATCGGCTCCGCCTCGCCGGCGGGGAAGAGGTCGATCAGGCCGCCGCGCACGGCGTACTCGCCGGGCTCCATGACCGTGCCGGTGCGGCCGTAGCCATTCGCCTCCAGGAAGGCCGTCAACGCCTCCGGCGCCACCCGCCGCCCGGGCTGCAGGCGCATGACGCTGCCGAGGAAGGCATCCCGCGGCGGCGCCCGCTGCACCAGCGCGTTCACCGTGGTCAGCACGATGCGCCCGCCCGGAGCCGCCGTCGGCTCCAGCAGCCGGGTCAGCACGGTGACACGCTCCGAGACGATCTCCGGGTTGGGCGAGACGCGGTCGTAGGGCAGGCAGTCCCAGGCCGGGAAGCGCAGCACCTCGACATCCGGGGCGAAGAAGCCCAGCGCGTCGGCCATGCGGGCCATGCGCGCATCGTCGCGGCAGACATGCAGGATGGGCGCCTCCGTCTCGGCCCGGCGGCGCGCGAGCAGCAGCGCGTCGAAGCCTTCCGGCACGCCATGGACGGCGAGCGCGGGGCGCGTCTCCAGGCCGGGCGGCGCGTCGTTCATGGCCGGTGCACTCCCGCCGGGGTGCCAGGGGGGATGCCGGCGCCGCTCTCGCCGCATTCGCGCACCATGCGCGCCAGCAGCGGGCTGGCGAGATCGGCCGGCACCGGCACGCGGCCGGAAAGCCAGTCGGCGAGATCGACGTCAGGCAGGTCCAGCAGCGCCTCCAGCGCGGCGACCTCCGCATCGCTGAAATCCGCGACGTGGCGCGTGACGAAGCCGCCGATCATCAGGTCGGCCTCCTTGGTGCCGCGGTGGTGCGCGCGGAACAGCAGGCGGCGGCGCCGGGGGTCGGTGATGGGGTCAGGGGTCGGCATGTCTCGCCGCTCGGGAGGGGGGCTGCACGGGGCCGGAAAGGCGGCGCGGGCCGGGTCGCGGGACCGCTCCGGGGCTGGCATATAGGCGTGCATGGGAATCCTGTCAGCCCGATGCGCAACCGGGGCCGGACGGTGCGGCTGACGCCGCGGACAGCGCCGCGGCATGCCGTGGCCGGGGCGTGGCTGCAACGCCGGCGCTCGGTGCCTGGGTGCAGGAAGGCCGCCGGACTCGCCCGGTTGTGCGCGAAAGCGGCCTGGGCGCCGGCCGGCCAGGCGGGGCGCGCCGGATGGTGACGCGCCGGCCCG
>JAIEOP010000496.1 GCA_019750465.1 Acetobacteraceae bacterium
GATCGCCGCGGCGGCCGCATCGACGTGCAGGCCGCCATCGAGGGCGAGGACGAGCGCAGCCGCTCCATCGCCTCGCTGCGCCGGGCGCGCGAGCGCGAGCGGCGCCAGCAGGAGCTGGCGCGCCTGCGCTCCGGCGCCGAGCGCGTGGTGCGCGACGTGATCATCCCCGAGGCGATCACCGTGCAGGAGCTGGCGAACCGCATGGCCGCGCGCGGCGGCGAGGTGGTGAAGTCGCTGTTCCGCATGGGCGTGATGGTGACCCTGACGCAGACCATCGACGCCGATACGGCGGAGCTGGTGGTGCAGGAATTCGGGCACCGCCCGCGCCGCGTCAGCGAGAGCGACGTGGAGCTGGGCCTGGCCGGCACGGCGGACGAGGACACCGACCTCGCGCCGCGGCCCCCCGTGGTGACCATCATGGGCCATGTCGATCACGGCAAGACGTCGCTGCTCGACAGCCTGCGGCAGACCGACGTGGCCTCGCAGGAGGCCGGCGGCATCACGCAGCATATCGGCGCCTACCAGATCGAGGTGGGCGACGGCAGCCGGGTGACCTTCATCGACACCCCAGGCCACGAGGCCTTCACCGCCATGCGCGCCCGCGGCGCCTCCGTGACGGACATGGTGGTGCTGGTCGTCGCGGCCGATGACGGCGTGATGCCGCAGACCGTGGAGGCGATCCGCCACGCCCGCGCGGCGAACGTGCCGCTGATCGTCGCGGTGAACAAGATCGACAAGCCCGGCGTGAAGCCCGAGCGGGTGAAGCAGGAGCTGCTGCAGCACGAGATCGTCGTGGAATCCCTCGGCGGCGAGACCCAGGAGATCGAGGTCTCGGCGACGCAGCGGATCAACCTCGACAAGCTGCTGGAGGCGATCTCGCTGCAGGCCGAGCTGGCCGACCTGAAGGCCAACCCGAACCGCGCTGCCGAGGGCACCGTCATCGAGGCGAAGCTCGACCGCGGCCGCGGGCCGGTGGCGACCGTGCTGGTGCAGAAGGGCACGCTGCGGCAGGGCGACATCGTCGTCGCCGGCGCCGAATGGGGCCGGGTGCGCGCCATGCTGGACGACAAGGGGCGCGCGGTGAAGGACGCGCCGCCCTCCCTGCCGGTGGAGATCCTTGGGCTCTCGGGCGTGCCGACGGCGGGCGAGAACTTCATCGCCGTCGAGGACGAGGCGCGCGCGCGTGAGATCAGCGAGTTCCGCCAGCGCAAGCTGCGCGAGAAGGCCAGCGCCGCCGCCGGCGCCGGCCGCGGCACGCTGAACGAGATGCTGGCCCGCATCCAGGCGGGCGAGCAGAAGGAGGTCGCCATCGTCGTGAAGGCCGACGTGCAGGGCAGCGCCGAGGCGATCGGCGCCACCGTGCAGAAGCTCGGCAACGACGAGGTGAAGGTCCGCGTGCTGCACAGCGCCGTCGGGCAGATCACCGAGAGCGACATCCAGCTCGCCAAGGCATCCAACGCGGTGGTGGTGGCGTTCAACGTGCGCGCGACGAGCCAGGCGCGCGACATGGCGAGCCGCGAGGGCGTGGACATCCGCTACTACTCGATCATCTACGAGGTCGCCGACGACATCGAGACCATGGTCAAGGGGCGGCTCGCGCCGGTGCAGCGCGAGAAGTTCCTGGGCTACGCGCAGATCCTGGAGGTGTTCGAGGTCAAGCGCGTCGGCAAGGTGGCCGGCTGCCGCGTGACCGAGGGCGTGGTGAAGCGCGGCGCCGGCGTGCGGCTGCTGCGGGACGGCGTGGTCATCCACCAGGGCGAACTCTCGACGCTGAAGCGCTTCAAGGACGATGTCCGCGAGGTGAACCAGGGCCTGGAATGCGGCATGTCCTTCGCCAACTACGAGGACATCCGCATCGGCGACCAGATCGAGTGCTACGAGACGGAGACCGTGGCGGCGGCCTGAGGGCCGGCACGGCATCCGCGGACGGGAGGTTGGCATGACGGCCGAGCAGGCGCCGGCCTGGGCGGTTCCGATGATCGAGGGCCTCGCCGCGTTGCGCGGCGAGGTCACGGGGTTGCGCGGCGAAGTCGCGGAGCTGCGCGGCGAGGTCACGGAGCTGCGCGGCGAGGTCACGGGGCTGCGCGGCGAGGTCACGGGGTTGCGCGGCGAAGTCGCGGGGTTGCGCGGCGAGGTCACGGGGCTGCGCGGCGAGGTCACGGGGCTGCGCGGCGAAGTCTCGGAGCTGCGCGGCGAAGTCGCCACGCTCGGCGCGCGCCTGGATGCCGAGGTCGCTGGCTTGCGCGGCGAGGTCGCCAGGCTCGGCGATCGCGTGGATGCCGAGCTTGCTGCGCTGCACGCCGATATGGCCAACCTTGGCGCTGACCTGGCTGGCTTGCGCGATCGGCTCGATCGGGAATTCCCCCGTCTTCGTGCCGATCTCATGGCGCGACTCGACCGGCTGCAGGACCAGATCGCGGCGCATCACCGCGACATCGACGTGAACTTCGCCTCCTCGGACCGGGCCCTCAAGCTGGTGCGCAGCCAGCGCGAGGAGATCGCCGGCATCGAGGAGCAGCTCTCGGCCCTGACGCGGCTGGTGCATCACCTGCAGGGCGAGATCCACGCCCTGCGTGGTGACGGCTGACCCGGCGCGCGTCCTCGCCACGAAGGCATTCCACCCATGACCAGCAAGGACGCCCCCCGCGGCCGCCGCCGCGGCGCGGCCGCGCATGACGCCGGCCCGACCCAGCGCCAGCTCCGCGTCGCGGAGGAGGTGCGCCATGCGCTGGCCGCGCTGTTCGAGCGGCGCGACTTCCGCGATCCCGACCTTGCCAATGCGCATGTGACGGTGACCGAGGTGCGCGCCTCGCCCGACCTGAAGCACATGACCGCCTTCGTGAGCGGCCTCGGCAAGGACGTGCCGCCCGAGCAGTTCGCGGCGCTGCGGCGCGCCGCGCCGTTCCTGCGCAGCCAGGTTGCCAGGGCGGTGCGGTTGAAATTCGCCCCGGACCTGCATTTCCAGCCCGACACCGCGCTCGACTACGCGATGGAGATCGACCGGCTGATGAAGCGGCCGGAAATCGCGCGCGACCTTCGCCCAACGGGCGACGACCCCAGGGGCGACGACAGGGACGACCCTTCGTGACCCATCGCCACAACCGCCACCGCAAGCCGCGCGGCCGGCCGCTCGACGGCTGGCTCATCGTGGACAAGCCCTCGGGCATCGGCTCGACGGACGTGGTCAACAAGGTGAAGCGCGCCTTCGACGCGCAGAAGGCAGGGCACGGAGGCACGCTCGATCCCCTGGCCACCGGGCTGTTGCCGGTGGCCTTCGGCGCGGCCACCAAGACCGTCCCCTACGTGATGGACGGCACCAAGACCTACCGCTTCACGCTGCGCTTCGGCGAGGCGCGCGACACCGACGACGCCGACGGCCAGGTGGTCGCGACCAGCGCGGCCCGTCCCACGGACGCGCAGATCCACGCCGCGCTGCCCGCCTTCACCGGCGACATCATGCAGGTGCCGCCGGCCTATTCCGCCATCAAGGTCGGCGGCGAGCGCGCCTACGACCTGGCGCGCGAGGGCCAGGATGTCGTGCTGGAAGCACGTCCGGCGCGGGTCGATCGGTTCACGCTGGAATCCCGCCCCGACGCAGATACTGCTGTTTTCCTCGTCGAGAGCGGCAAGGGCGTGTACATGCGCAGCCTGGCGCGCGACCTCGCCCGCGCGCTGGGCACGGTCGGCCACATCGCCGCGCTGCGTCGCATGCGTGTCGGTCCGTTCCACGAATCCGTGGCGATTCCCCTGGACAGGCTGGTGGTTTCGGGCGATACGCCGCCGCCTTCCCCGGACCTCCTGCTTCCGGTGACGACCGCGCTGGCCGACATCCCGGCGCTGGCCCTCACCGAGGCGGAGGCCGCGCGGCTCGGCTTCGGCCAGGCGATCAGCCTGGTGGAGCTCATGGGCCGCATTCCTGGCGACGCCAGTCCTGATGGGGGACTGGTCCGCGCCATGGCGGGGGGGCGGTTCGTCGGTCTCTGCGTCCTCGAGGACGGCCTGCTCAGGCCGGAGCGCCTGGTGGCGCAGGACGCACGGGAGAAGCCCCGACGCGCCGATGGCGTCCATGCCGGGCCCGGCCGCCACGCGGCGCCGGGCAGGCCCGAACAGAGGGATGACCCCGATGTCGATCACGGCTGAGCGCCGCAGCGCGCTCATTTCGGACTACGCGGTGAAGCCGGGCGATACCGGCAGCCCCGAGGTGCAGGTGGCGCTGATCACCGAGCGCATCGCCAACCTCACCGAACACCTGAAGACCCATGCGAAGGACTTCCATTCGCGTCGTGGCCTGCTGGTGCTGGTCGGCCAGCGCCGCGGCCTGCTCGACTACGTCCGCAAGAAGGACCAGAAGCGCTACGAGGCGCTGATCGGCCGGCTCGGCCTGCGCCGCTGAGGCGCGGGCGCGGGCGGCACCGAACCCGGCCCGCGAGAAATCCATGGCAATCCGGCCCGGGATGGGCCATATGCCACACGGCTTCAGGGTGCGGCGCTGCCGGCCCTGGCCATCGCCGCCGACGCGGCGGGCTGACTGCAACGATGCGTCGCAACAGGCCCTGCACGGGCCGGGTCCGATTGGCCCGGTCGGCAGCGGCGTTTCCGGCCACATGGGCGGACCACCCGCTTGCCACGCGGCGACGGGTCGGCCGTACCCCATGCCGCCCGAGACGCCGAGGCGCCCCCGGGCTGGGCCGCCTGCGACGAGTTCCGCGTTCATCCCCCGCGTCGCCTTCTGGTGCCCTGTCCGCCTTCGCCCGTCGCATCGCGCCAGGCCCGGGACCGGCGCCGCAAACCCGGCCCGCGCCATGACCGCGACGGGCGACAAGGATGACGCCATTGTTCGACAATTACTTCCGCAAGGAGATCGGCTGGGGCGGGCAGATCCTGACCCTCGAGACCGGCAAGGTCGCTCGCCAGGCCGACGGCGCCGTCGTGGCCCGCCTCGGCGACACCATCGTGCTCTGCACCGTGGTCGGCGCGCGCGGCGCCAAGCCGGGCCAGGACTTCTTCCCGCTGACCGTGCACTACCAGGAGAAGGCCTTCGCCGCGGGCAAGATCCCCGGCGGCTTCTTCAAGCGCGAGGGCCGGCCCAACGAGTTCGAGACGCTGACCAGCCGGCTGATCGACCGCCCCATCCGCCCGCTCTTTCCCGATGGGTTCCGCAACGAGGTGCAGGTCATCGCCACCGTCCTGTCGCATGACCTGGAGAACGAGGCCGACATCGTGGCGCTGGTCGGCTGCTCGGCGGCGCTCACGCTCTCGGGCATTCCCTTCTTCGGTCCCGTCGCCGCCGCCCGCGTCGGCTATGTCGATGGCCAGTTCGTGCTCAACCCGACGGCCGCACAGCGCAAGACCTCGCAGCTCGATCTCGTGCTGGCGGGCACCGCCGACGGCGTGCTGATGGTCGAGTCCGAGGCGCATGAGCTGACCGAGGACGTCATGCTCGGCGCCGTGGAGTTCGGCCATCGCTCCTTCCAGCCGGTCATACAGGGCATCATCGAGCTGGCCGAGGCCGCGGCGAAGGAGCCCTGGGCGCTGCCCGAGCCCTCCGCCGCCGAGGTCGCGCTGAAGGCCCGCATCACGGAACTCGGCCGCGCGCAGATGGCCGAGGCCTACAAGACCGTGGAAAAGCTGGCCCGCCAGAACCGGGTGTCCGAGGTGAAGAAGGCCGTGCTCGCCGCGCTCGAGGCCGAGGGCCTGGACACCGGCGCCGCGAAGGGCCTGCTCAAGGAGCTCGAGGCCGACGTCGTCCGCAACAACATCCTCGATACCGGCCTGCGCATCGACGGGCGCGACACCCGCACCGTGCGCCCGATCGTCGCCGAGGCCGGCGTGCTGCCCCGCGCGCACGGCTCGGCGTTGTTCACCCGCGGCGAGACCCAGGCTTTCTGCGTGGCGACGCTCGGCACCGGCCAGGACGAGCAGATCATCGACGCGCTGACCGGCGAGTACCGCGAGGACTTCCTGCTGCACTACAATTTCCCGCCCTACTCGGTGAACGAGACGGGCCGGATGGGCAGCCCGGGGCGGCGCGAGGTGGGCCACGGCAAGCTGGCCTGGCGGGCGATCCACCCGCTGCTGCCGGAGAAGGACAAGTTCCCCTACACCATCCGCGTCGTCTCCGAGATCACCGAGAGCAACGGCTCGTCGAGCATGGCCACCGTCTGCGGCACCTCGCTGGCGATGATGGATGCCGGCGTGCCGCTGAAGCGCCCCTGCGCCGGCATCGCCATGGGCCTGATCAAGGAGGACCGCGGCTTCGCCGTGCTCTCCGACATCCTCGGCGACGAGGACCATCTCGGCGACATGGACTTCAAGGTGGCGGGCACCGAGGTCGGCGTGACCTCGCTGCAGATGGACATCAAGATCACCTCCATCACCTTCGACATCATGCGCCAGGCGCTGGCGCAGGCGCGGGACGGCCGCCTGCACATCCTCGGCGAGATGGCCAAGGGCCTCTCGGGCAGCCGCACCGACGTGGCGGCGACCGCGCCGCGCATCACCGTGATCAACGTACCGAAGGAGAAGATCCGCGACGTCATCGGCTCCGGCGGCAAGGTGATCCGCGAGATCACCGAGAACACCGGCACCAAGATCGACATCGAGGATGACGGCACGATCAAGGTCGCGGCCACCAGCCCCGAGGCCGCGCAGCGCGCCATCGACTGGATCCGCGGCATCGTGGCGGAGCCCGAGATCGGCGTGATCTACACCGGCAAGGTGGTGAAGACCGCCGAGTTCGGCGCCTTCGTGAACTTCCTCGGCGCCAAGGACGGCCTGGTGCACATCAGCGAGCTGGCCAACACGCGCGTCGCCAAGACCTCGGACGTGGTCAATGTCGGCGACAGCGTGAGGGTCAAGGTGCTGGGCTTCGATGACCGCGGCAAGGTGAAGCTCTCCATGCGCGTGGTCGATCAGGCCACCGGCGAGGACATCACCGAGCAGGTCGGCGCCAGGCGGCCGCGCGAGGATGGCGAGCGCAACGACGAGCGGGCCGAGCGCGGCGAGCGCGGCGACCGTCCGTTCCGCCGCGAGCGGCGCGACGGCGGCGGGCGCGGCGAGCCGGACGACGCCGCCGCCGAATAGCGGCCTGCGGCGGCCGCCCTCTTGCAGGGGGCGCCGCCCGTGGCCACGACAGTCACAGGGGCGCTTCGCGGCGTCTCCTTGAAAGCCCTCTACACGGGAGCGCGCGTTCTTGAAGGCGATCAACGCGATCCGCATGGGAGGCGTCGAGGTCCTGCCGCTGGTGGAAGGCGGCAAGGGCGTTTCCGTCTCCAACGGCGCCTCGGCCGGATCCTGGGCCGCCTCGGGCGGCGTCGGCACCTTTTCCGCGGTGAATGCCGACAGCTACCTGGCCGACGGCACCCGCATCCCGCAGGTCTATCACGGCAAGACCCGCCGCGACCGGCATGAGGAGCTGGTCGCCTACGGCATCGCCGGCGGCATCGCCCAGGCCAAGGAGGCCTACGAGCGGGCCGGCGGCCGGGGCCGCATCCATGCCAACATCCTCTGGGAGATGGGCGGTGCGGAACGCGTTGCCCGCGGCATGCTGGAAGGTGCCAAGGGCCTGATCAACGGCATCACCTGCGGCGCCGGCATGCCGTACCGGCTGGCCGACATCGCCCGCGACTTCGGCGTCCACTACTACCCCATCGTCTCCTCCGCGCGCGCCTTCAACGCGCTGTGGAAGCGTGCCTACAGCAAGACGCGCGAATGGCTCGGCGGCGTGGTCTACGAGGATCCATGGCTGGCCGGCGGGCACAACGGGCTGTCCAACAGCGAGGATCCGAAGGTGCCGGAGGATCCCTTGCCGCGCGTCCTCAAGCTGCGCCGGCAGATGCGCGAATTCGGCCTCGGCGACGTGCCGATCATCATGGCCGGCGGCGTCTGGTGGCTGGAGGAATGGCAGGAGTGGATCGACAACCCGGACCTCGGGCCCGTCGCGTTCCAGTTCGGCACCCGCCCGCTGCTGACGCAGGAAAGCCCGATCAGCGATGCGTGGAAGCAGCGCCTGCTCACCCTCAGGCCCGGCGACGTGTCGCTGCAGCCCTACAGCCCGACCGGATTCTACTCCTCGGCCGTGCGCAACGGCTTCCTGGTCGAGCTCGAGGAACGGAACGAGCGCCAGGTCGCCTACACCATGGAGCCGATCGGCGACCACGTGGTGGAATACGGCGTCGGCCCGCGGAAACGGAAGGTCTGGCTCACCGGCCACGACCTGGCGCGCGTGAACCAGTGGGAGGCCGAGGGCTTCGTCGAGGCCATGCGCACCCCGGACAACACGCTGATCTTCGTCACGCCGGACAAGAGCCGGGAGATCGTGCAGGACCAGATCGACTGCATGGGTTGCCTCTCGCACTGCCGCTTCAGCAACTGGGCGCAGACCGAGCCGGACTACAGCACCGGCCGCAAGGCCGACCCGCGCAGCTTCTGCATCCAGAAGACCCTGCAGGACGTGGCGCATGCGCAGGGGGACGATGCGGCGCTGGAGCGCAACCTCATGTTCGCCGGCCACAACGCCTATCGCTTTGGCCAGGACCCATTCTATTCGAACGGCTTCATCCCGACGGTGAAGCAGCTGATGGAGCGGATCCTGACCGGGCGGTGACGTCCGCTCCCGGACTGCATCGGCGACGGGGGCTGGCGCACCGGTATCGTCGGGCGGCATGGACCCGCCCGCGCACATCCTCGTCGTCGAGACGAAGAAGACCTGCGGGACGGCATGGCCGACCACCTCGGACTGCACGGCTTCACGGTGACCGCCTGCGCCAACGGCGCGGCCATGGACCGCGGCGCTGCGCACCGGGCCGGCGCCGGCGGCGGTGCTGCTCGACATCGAGCGGCCCGGGTAGTGGATCTCGCGCAGGTAGTCGATGGCGACGCGCGCCACGGCCCAGGCGAAGTCGCGCCCCTCCCGCTCTCCGGCGACCTGTTGCATCAGCTCGGCGCGACCGGCCTCGCAGAAGGCGCCGGCGGCGCCGTTGTTGACGTGGCCGTTGTGGCCGGTGTCGGCGATGCGGAGCTTCTCCTCCGTCCAGAAGGGGAAGTCGGCCTCGGTGGGCAGTGCCGCGCGGCTCATGCCAACGCCCCGTGATGTTGACACATCAACGCCCCTCAAGCGCCGGGCGCCGCGCATCCGCGCGGCCTGGCTTCGCGCCATCGGGCGCGCCGCGGGGGCCAACAATCCGGCGCGGTGGGATCACCGGCCCCGCTCGGCCTCGTAGCGCGCCCGGTTCTCGGCGTTGGGCGGATAGAGGCCGGGCAGCGTCTCGCCCGCCTCCACCTTGCCGACGATCCAGGCCTCCAGCCGCTCCTGTTCCTCGCCGGTGGCGGCGACCTCGGCCACGAGGGCCTTCGGGATCACCACCGCGCCGTCGTCGTCGCAGACGATGACGTCGTCGGGGAAGATCGCGACGCCGCCGCAGCCGATCGGCTCGCCCCAGCCGACGAAGGTCAGCCCCGCCACCGAGGGCGGCGCCGCGCCGCCGCGGCACCAGACCGGCATCCCCGTGCCGTTCACGCCCACCACGTCGCGCACCACGCCATCCGTCACCAGCGCCGTCACGCCGCGCTTCATCAGCCGCATGCAGAGGATGTCGCCGAAGATGCCGGCATCGGTCACGCCCATCGCGTCGGCCACCGCGATGCAGCCCTCCGGCATGGCTTCGATGGCGGCGCGGGTGGAGATCGGCGAGGACCAGCTCTCGGGCGTCGCGAGGTCCTCGCGCGCAGGGACGAAGCGCAGGGTGAAGGCCGGGCCGACCAGCCGCCTGCCGCTGCGCGCCGCCGGCGTGAAGGGCAGCGGCCCGCGCATCCAGACGTTGCGCAGCCCCTTCTTCAGCAGCACCGTCGTGACGGTGCCGGTGGAGATGCGCGCCAGCGTCGCATGCAGGGCGGGATCGAGGGCCATGGCCGTTTCCTCGGGGGTTCGTGTCGCGACCGGGTAGCCCGCTCAACCATGCCCGTCCACACCGAGCGCGGCCAGCGCCGCGCGCAGCACCGCATCGGGCTGTGGCAGGACGGAGAGGGTGATCGCGCCTTCCTCCGGTGCCGGCGCTTCCAGCGTGGCGAACTGGCTGGCCATCAGGCTGGGCGGCATGAAGTGGCCGGGACGCGCGGCCTGGCGCGTGGCGATCAGCGCCTGGTCGCCCTCCAGGTGGATCAGCCGCACCCCCGGCCGCGCGCCGAGCAGTCGCGTGCGATAGACGCGCTTCAGCGCCGAGCAGGTCACCACGCCGCCCGCCGTGGACTGGGCGTCCAGCCAGGCGCCGATGGCGTCCAGCCAGGGCCATCGGTCCGCATCGGTCAGCGGCGTGCCGGCGGCCATCTTCGCCAGGTTCGCGGGCGGGTGGAAATCGTCGGCATCGGCGAAGGGGATGACGAGCGCCTTGGCCAGCATCGCACCGAGCGTGCTCTTGCCGGCGCCGGAGACGCCCATGATGAGGATGAGGGGCGAGGCGCTTCCTCCCTCCCCCGCACGCGGGGGAGGGTTGGGGTGGGGGGCTCGCCCGATCACCCTTTCTTCGGTTCCAGATGGCCGCCGAAACCCTTGCGCATCGCCGACAGCGCCTTGCCGCTGAAGCGGTCCTCGTCGCGGCTGGCGAAGCGGGCCCAGAGCGCGGCGCTCAGCACCGTCGCCGGCACCGCGGTCTCCACGGCCGCCTGCACCGTCCAGCGCCCCTCGCCGCTGTCGGAGACATGGCCGGAGTAGTCCTCCAGCTTCGGATCCGCCGCCAGCGCCTGCGCCGTCAGGTCGAGCAGCCAGGAGGCGACGACGCTGCCGCGCCGCCAGCCCTCGGTGATGTCGGGCAGGTTGAGCGTCAGGCGGTGCTCGGGCGGCAGCGCCTCGCTGTCGGCATGCGCCATGAGGTCCAGCCCCTCGGCCATGGCCTGCATCATGCCGTACTCGATGCCGTTGTGGACCATCTTCACGTAGTGGCCGGCACCGTTCGGACCGCAATGCACATAGCCCTCCTCCGGGCGGGGATCGAGGCCGTCCCGCCCCGGTGTCGGCACCGCGGCGCCCTTGCCGGGCGCCAGCGCACGGAAGATCGGGTCGAGCCGTTCGACGGCCGCCGCCTCGCCGCCGACCATCAGCGAATAGCCGCGCGCCAGGCCCCAGACCCCGCCCGAGGTGCCGATATCCAGGAAGTGCAGCCCCTTCGCGCGCAGCATCGCGCCGCGGCGCACGCCGTCCTTCCAGAAGGAGTTGCCGCCATCGATGGCGACGTCGCCCGGGGTGAGCAGGGCTGCGAGTTCCGCCAGCGCCTCCTCGGTTGCCGCTCCCGCCGGCAGCATCACCCAGATGGCGCGCGGCGCGTCCAGCGCGGCGACCATGGCGCGCAGCCCGTCCACGGCCCTCGCACCTTCCTGCGCCAGCGCCTGGCCTGGCGCGGGGTCGCGGTCCCAGACCACGCAGTCATGCCCTGCCTTCAGCAGCCGCCGCACGATGTTGCCGCCCATCCGGCCAAGGCCGACCATGCCGAGCTGCATCAGACGCTTCCTCCCCGATCCGTCGCGGTGCAACGGCGACCGCGCCGGGACGCCACCCGTCATGCCGGGGCCGGGACGGTCGGGCAAGCCGCCTCCGCCAGGAGGCCCCGCGGCCGCACCAGGTGCGTCGCACGCCTCCGGCCGGCCGCGCGAGGCGTTTCGCTAGCTGCTCGACAGGCCTGCAATCCATGGTTGCGGTGCCTGCTATGCCAACGCTACCCTGGGACGTGTGCGCTGCCGGCGCCCGGATGGCACCTCGACCGCCGGCACCTCCACGGCCGCAAAGCGGGAGAGTTCCGTGCCGAACCTGAAGGATGCCTACAACCTCTGCGCCGGCGTCCTGAAGCCGCAGCGGCAGGGCACCTGCGGGCTCTACTGCTTCTGGTTCTCGACGCTGCTGCTGAACAGCATCAACACCAACCAGAAGCCGATCGTCTATCCCCGCAAGCATGAGCAGCGTACGGCCGACCCATCCGTCACGAAGGGCAACGAGGCTCGGTCGCTGCGCGACTTCGCCAAGACGAGCCTGGGATCCGGCCAGGGTGAGCTGCTGACGATCTCGGAGATTCTGACCACGATCATCCGGTTCCGGTGGGACTGGGTGGTTCATGTCTCGGGCGGCGAGGAGCGCCGGGCCTTCATCACCGACCAGCTCAAGGCCAACAAGCCGGTCATGTTCTCCCACCTCGCCGGCGGGGCGCGTGCGATGCCCATCACGGTCGTGCCGCCGGACCGGCAGTGCGGCCCGCATTGGTCCCTGATCATCGACGAGGACGCCGACCACTACGAGTTCATCGAGCCCAACGAGCCGACGGCGCTCAAGCGCGAGCGCAAGGACGTGGTGCTGGAGTCGAACGCGAACGTCGACGCCTTCGCCATGGACAAGACGTGGGTGAAGCCGGTGTTCAGGAAGGACGGCACGATCCCGCTCGCCATCTCCAGCGCGCAGCTGCCCGAATTGCAGAAGCTGTATCCGACCCTCGATTTCTCCCCGGCGGCGACCTACGACGTCAGCCGCCGCCAGGCGCTCAACAACCTGCTCGTGGCGGTGTGCTGAGCGACGCCTGCATGAATCCGCGGCCGGCAGGCAACGCTTTCCGAAGCGGGCCGCCGATGCAAGGATAGGCCGCGCCACAGAGCGGATCGCAACAGCATGCCACCCTCCCGCGAAGGCGCCATCGCCCGCGCCGCCGCCTGCTTCGACGACGGACGCTACCTCGCCGCGCTGCGGACCCTGGTCGCCGTCCCCACCGAATCGCAGATGCCGGAACGGCTGCCCGATCTGCGCCGCTACTGCGAGCAGACCCTGCCGCCGATGATCGCCGGGATGGGCTTCGTCTCCCGCGTGCTGGACAACCCCAAGCCGGGTGCCGGCCCCATCCTCGTGGCCACCCGCGTCGAGGACCCATCGCTGCCCACCGTGCTGGTCTACGGCCATGGCGACGTGGTGCGCGGCCTCGCCCCGCAATGGTCGAACGGGCGCGACCCCTGGGCCGTCACCGTGGAGGGCGAGCGCTGGTACGGGCGCGGCACGGTGGACAACAAGGGCCAGCACCTGATCGCCATCGAGGCGCTGCGCGCGGTGCTGGCCGAGCGCGGCCGGCTCGGCTTCAACGCGACGCTTTTCGTCGAGACCGGCGAGGAGGTCGGCTCCCCCGGCCTCGCCGAGTTCCTGGTGCAGTACCGCGACCTCTGCGCGGCCGACGTCTTCATCGCCCTCGACGGGCCGCGCCAGACAACCTTCCTGCCGGAACTCGGTCTAGGCGCCCGCGGCGGCGTTGCCTTCGACCTGGTCGTGGATTTCCGCGCCACCGAGCATCACTCCGGCCATTTCGGCGGCATCCTCGACGATGCCGGCTTCGTGCTGGCGCATGCGCTCGCCTCCATCGTCACCCCGCGCGGCGAGATCCTGGTGGAGGGCTGGAAGCCCGCGCAGGTGCCGCAACCCGTGCAGGACGCCGTCGATGCGCTGGTCATCGAGGACATGCCCGGCATCCCCGAGGGCAGCCCGGACTGGGGCGAGCCGGGCATGTCCAGGCCGCGCCGCATCTATGCCTGGACCAGCGTGATCGTGCTGGCCTTCACCTGTGGCCACCCGGACGCGCCCACCAACGCCGTGCAGGGCCGCGCCCGCGCCCGCCTGCAGGTGCGCCACACGGTGGACGTGCCGGCCGAGACCCTCGTGCCGAACCTGCGCCGGCATCTGGACAGGCACGGCTTCGGCATGGTGCGCATCGAGGAGGCGCTGAACCGCTCCATGTTCCCCGCCAGCCGTACGGACCCTGATGATCCGTGGGTGAAGGCGGTGGCGAAGTCGATGCAGCGCACCGCCAACCGGGCGCCGAACATCCTGCCGAACTCGTCCGGCTCCTCGCCCTCCGACCTGTTCCTGAAGACGCTGGACGCGCCCTGCATCTGGATCCCGAACTCCTATCCGGGCTGCAACCAGCATGGTCCGGACGAGCACGCGCTGGCGCCGCTGCTGCGCGAGGGGATGGGGCTGATGGCCGGCATCTGGTGGGATCTCGGCACTGGCGAGGCGCCGGCGGCCAAGCCGCGCCGGACCTGACGCCGGCACACCTCGCGACCACGTGCGCCGCATGCGCGGGGCGCGGGACGCCGTCGCACAGCCGTCACGCCCGGGCGGGGGGCGGATGCGGTAGAGGGGCCGCATGATCGGGACCTCTCGCCAGCGGCCCGGGCCCTGGCGGGCCGAGGTCGCGCCGACGCTTGCCCTCGCCTGGCCGCTGGCGCTGACCAACCTCAGCCAGCACGCCATGACGCTGACCGATGCCATCATCCTCGGCTGGCTCTCCACCGAGGCGCTGGCAGCGGCGACGCTTGGCGCGAATCTCTACTGGATGCTGATGGCGCCGGCGCTCGGCGTGGCGCTGGCGGCGGGGCCGATGCTGGCCCAGGCGCGTGGCCGCGGCACCCGGCGCGACCGCCTCTCGCGCGGCTGGATCAGGGAAACGCGCCGTGCCGCCCGCAGCGCCGCCTGGGCCGCCATGGCGATGCTGCTGCCGGCCTGGCTGCTGCTGTGGTTCGGCGGGCCGATCCTGCGCGCCATGGGGCAGGAGCCGGCGCTGGCGGCGCTGGCCGGCGACTACCTGCGCAGCCTGATGTGGGGGCTGCTGCCCTTCACCGTCTTCGTCGTGCTGCGCGGCTTCCTCGCCGCCATGGCGCGGCCGGGGCCGGCGCTCGGCGTGGCGCTCGCCGCCATCGGCGTGAACGCGGCGCTCGACTGGGTGCTGGTCTTCGGCGCCTTCGGCTGGCCCGGCATGGGGGTGGTCGGCGCCGGGCTGGCGAGCAGCCTGGCGAATGCGCTGATGCTCGCGGCGCTGCTCGGGCTGATCGCGCGCGACCGCGTGCTCGGCCGGTTCCGCCTGCTCGGGCGGCTGTGGCGGCCGGACCCCGGCATGATCCGCCAGGTGCTGCGCATCGGCCTGCCCATCAGCGCCACCATGCTTTTGGAGATCGGCGTGTTCAGCGCCGCAGCCTTCGCGCTCGGCTGGTTCGGCGCGGTGGCGGTGGCGGCGCATGCCATCGCGCTGCAGACCGCGGCGACCACCTTCATGGTGCCTATGGGCATCGCCCAGGCGGCGACGGCCCGGGTCGGGCTGCATGCCGGCGCCGGCGACCTGGCGGCGGCGGCGCGCGCCGGATGGGTGGCGATCGCGCTCGGCGCCGGCTTCATGGCGGCGATGGCGCTGGCGCTGGTGATCGGGCGGGACGCCATCGCCTGGGCCTTCCTCGACAGGGGCGACCCGCGGGCGGCGGCGGCGGCGGCGCTCGGCGCGGTCCTGCTGGTGATTGCCGGCCTGTTCCAACTGGCCGATGGCGTGCAGGCGGTCGCCGCCGGCGCGCTGCGGGGGCTGAAGGACACGCGCGTGCCGATGCTGCTCGCCGCGCTGGGCTACTGGGGCCTTGGCATGCCGATCGGGCTGGCTCTGGCCTGGCCCATGGGCTTCGGCCCGTCCGGCATCTGGATCGGGCTGGCGGCCGGGCTGGCGGTGGTGGCCGTGCTGATGCTGCGGCGCTGGCGCAACCTGCTGCGGTCGCTGCGCGCCGCAGTGACGTTGGCGGAGCCTCCTGCCACCGGGCAAGCCCGCGTTCCGGCCGGCGCGTTGCACCCTGCGCATGGCAATGCCTGAACGGGGCGCGGCCCGCGCGATCAGTCCGCGTCGGGCGGGATGACGTTGGTGGCCTTGCCCTCCACCAGCACGTCGCGCATGGTCTCGAGGCTCTTCAGTCGGATGTCGTCCCAGGCCTCGGGCGTGTGGAAGGCGATGTGCGGCGTGATCACCAGCCGCCCGCGCAGCCACGCCTCCCCCGCACGATAGGCGCGGAGCAGGGCGGGGACCGGGTCCCGCGGCGGCTCCTCCGGCAGCACGTCGAGGCCGGCGCCGGCCAGGTGGCCGTCGCGCAGGCAGCGCTCCAGCGCGTCGATGTCGAGGATGGGGCCGCGCGCCGTGTTCACCACCACGGCGTTCGGCGGCAGCAGGCGCAGCTCCCGCTCGCCGATCAGCCCGCGCGTGCCGCGCGTCAGCGGCGCATGGATCGAGAGCACGTCGGACTTCGCCAGCAGCTCTTCCAGCGTGCGGGTGCGCGCGATGCCGAGTGCGCGGTCCCAGCCGTTCGGGATGAAGGGATCGAAGAAGGCGACGCGGTAGCCGAACGCCTTCGCCCGGAGCGCCGCGGCCGAGCCGATGCGCCCGAGGCCGAGGATGCCGAAGGTCTGCGCCTCCTGCCTCCGGTGCAGCGGCGACGGCATCACGCCCCAGCGCGCCGGGTCCGGCCCGCGCTGGGTGTCGTGGTAGAGGATCAGGCCGCGGCGCAGCGACAGCGCCAGCAGCACGGCGAATTCGGCGACCTCCTGCGTGCCGTAGTCCGGCACGTTGCACACCTTGATGCCGCGCGCGGCGCAGGCGGCGCGATCGACGCGGTCGTAGCCGACGCCCATGCGGATGACGACCTTCAGCCGCGGGAAGCGCGCGATCTGCGCGGCCGGGACCGGCATGCGCAGCGTCATCAGCCCGTCCACCTCGGCGAGCAGGGCGTCCGGCAGGTCGGCGAGGCCGGTCCTTGCGTTGCCCTGCAGGATGCGTACGCCGGGGCCGAGGACCTCCTGCTCCAGCCGCGTGTCCGGGTAGAGGCCCTCGGGTTCCAGCACGGTCAGCGTCCCTGCACTCACCTTGCGCCTCCGTTCAAAAGTTGCACGTCCCTCAAAGCGACCAGAAACGTGTTGCCTTCACAAGGTCCAGACATTCGATCGAGAATTCGAGGGGTCGGTCTGCTGGTCTGGCTGCCTCCCGGCTGGAGATCGCAGTGTCGATTCTTCTCCAGTTGCGAGATCCAGCAAGCGGCCAAGCGGTCCAAGAATCGGGAATGACGCCCTCACGCCTGCTTCCGCTCGATCAGCCCCCGCCGGATTCCCCGCCCCCTCCGGATCCGGTCCTCGATGAACCCCGCCTCCCCCCAGCGGATCGCCCGGCCGAAGGCATGCGCATCCTCGGAAAACCGCGCCAGCATCTCCAGCACCGCCTCGCGGTTGTTGAGGAACACGTCGCGCCACATGTCCACGTCGCTCGCCGCGATGCGGGTGAAGTCGCGGAAGCCGGAGGCGGCGAATTTCAGCACCGCCTCGCGCGTCTCCTCCGCCAGGTCGTCCGCCGTGCCGCAGATGGTGAAGGCGATCAGGTGCGGCAGGTGGGAGACGATCGCCACCACCTTGTCATGCGTCGCCGCATCCATCGTCTCCACCATGGAGCCGGCGCGGCGCCACAGCTCCGCCACCCGCTCCACCGCCACCGGGTCGGTCTCCGGCTCCGGCGTCAGGATGCAGTAGCGGCCCTGGAACAGCGTGGCGAAGCCGGCATCCGGCCCGCTGTGCTCCGTGCCCGCCATCGGGTGCGCCGGCACCAGGTGCACGCCCGCCGGCAGCAACGGTGACAGGTCGCGGATCACGCTGCCCTTGGTCGAGCCCACATCGGTCAGCACCGCACCTGGCGCGAGGTGCGGCGCGATGCTCTCCATCACCCGCCCATAGACGCCGACCGGCACGCAGAGGATCACCCCGTCGCAGCCTCGCACCGCGCGCGCCGGGTCCGCCTCCACCTCATCGGCAAAGCCGAGCTCCTGGATGCGCGCCAGCGTTTCCGGCCGCCGGGTGTGGGCCACCACGGTGCGCGCGATGTCGCCGCGCTCGCGCGCCACCCGCGCGATGGAGCCGCCGATCAGGCCCGCCCCGATCAGGCAGAGGCGGTCGAACAGCACCTCACCCACGGGCGAACGCCGCCAGCGCCTCGATCACCATGCCGCACTCCTCGGCGGTGCCGACGGTGACGCGGAGGCAGTGCGGCAGGCTGTAGGCGCCGACGCCGCGGGCGATGACGCCGCGCGCGCGCAGCGCCGCATCCGCGGCCTTGGCGCGCTCCGCCGTGCCGAAATCCACCAGCAGGAA
>JAIEOP010000280.1 GCA_019750465.1 Acetobacteraceae bacterium
CGGTGCGCGACGGCGCCGGCGCGCTCGATCGGCTGGACGGTGCGGAGGCGCGGCTGCGCGCGCTGATCGCCGAACGCGCGGAGGCGCTGCGCGCCGAGGAGGCGGCGCTGGCGATGCGGCGGCAGGAGCTGGCCGCGGCGCAGGCCGAGCGCGACCGCCGCGTGGCTGCGCTGCGCGAGGCCGAGGCGGTGCTGGCGCAGGCGATGCAGGCGGCCCGAGCCCGTGCGGCCGAGGACCCCGAATGGCAGCGCCTGCGCGCCGCGGCCGAGGAGGCCGCGCGCGTCGCCACCCATGCGACGCAGAAGGCGCAGGTCGCGCAGGAGGATCTGGCGGCGAAGGGCAAGCCCTACATGGACGACCCGCTCTTCGCCTATCTCTGGCGGCGCGGCTGGGGCACGGGGCGCTATCGCGGGGCCGGCCTGACGCGCATGCTCGATGGCTGGACGGCGCGGGTCGCTCGCTTCGAGCCGGCGCGCCGCGACTACGCGCTGCTGAGCGAGCTGCCGGCGCGGCTGGAGGCGCATGCGGAGCGCATGCGCGAGGGGGCCGCAGCGGCAGCGGCTGCGCTGGCCGAGCGCGAGCGCCGCCTCGCCGGCATTGCCGAAGATGCGGACGGTCCGCTGGATCCCGCCCAGGACGCGCTCGACATGGCCGAGCAGGCCCTGGAACGGGCGCGGGCGGCGGTGGCGGAGAGCGAGGCCCGGCGCGATGCGCTGGCCGAACGCCGCGACGCGACCATGCGCGAGGCGGAGGCTCAGCTGGAGACGGCGCTCGGCGCCGAGGGGCTGCGCGCGCTGCGCGAGGCGGCGCGCCGCACGCCGACCCCGGAGGACGACGCCATCGTGGCGCGGCTGGAGGCCGCCGCCGCCGACCGCGCCCGCGCCGAGCAGGAGCTTGAGGCGGCCCGCGCCTCGGCCGAGGCGGCGCGGCGCCGCAAGGCCGACGTGGATTCGCTGCGCGGGGAGATGCGCAGCCGCGGGTGGGGGCAGGATCGCTGGGACTTCCCCAGCGGCGCCGCCGCGGGCGTGCTGATCGGCGAGGTGCTGCGCGGCACCCTGTCGCGTGACGGCTTCTGGGACCGCATGGGCCGGCACCGCATGCCGATGCCGCGGGGCCGCGGCGGCCGGAAGGGCGTGCCGTCCGCGCCGTGGGGGCTGCCGCCGGGCCCCTGGGGCACCGGCGCCGGCGGGGCGCCCGGGCCGTGGAGCCTGCCGGACCGGGATGATGGCGGTGGCGGCTTCGGCACGGGGGGCGGCTTCGGCGGTGGCGGGTTCCGCACCGGCGGCGGCATGGACAGTGGCAGCAGTGGGGGTGGCGGCTTCAAGACGGGCGGCGGTTTCTGACCCGCCTGCCCCAGGCAGACCTCTCGAGGTCTGCGCAGAGACGCAACCTGGGCAGGCTGGCGCAAGCGCGATGGTCCCGGCCTGCCCGCGTGACGGTCCGCGCAAGCCTGCTCAGACCGGCACCTCCCCCCGCGGCTTTAGGGTGGTGAGCACGAAGCTGCTGCGCGTCTCCTTCACGCCGGGCATGCGCAGCAGCGCCTTCATGGCGAACTCGCCATAGGCCTCGAAATCCTCGGCCAGCACGTGCAGCAGGTAGTCCATCTCGCCGCTCATGGCGTAGGCGGCCAGTACCTCGGGCCGCTCCGCCAGCGCCTTGTGGAAGCGCGAGACCACATCCTCCGCGTGGCTTTCCAGCGCCACCATCACGAAGGCCTGCAGCGGCAGGCCGAGCCGCGCCGGGTCCAGCACCGCCGCGTAGCCTCGGATCACCCCTGCCTCCTCCAGCCGCCTCACGCGGCGCTGGCAGGGGGTGGGCGAAAGCCCGACCTGCTCGGCCAGCGCCACGATGGGCAGGCGCCCGTCACGTTGCAGGGCGCGCAGGATGCGGCGATCGGCGGCGTCCAGGCTCGGAGTGGATTTCGCCAAGATGGGCCTCTTCATGAGTGAATTTTGGCAAGTATAGCAGATGATGGGCAAGAAATAGCCGAAAACCACTCCATCACCTCGGGCATTCTTCCTGCCGGGACCCGAGGGAGCGACACGCCATGGATACCGCCACCCTGCCCGCCGGGCTGCGCGGCGACTACGCCAGCGCGGCGGCCGACTTCACCTTGCCCCCGGACGCCATCCTGTTCTCGGCGGCGGACCACGCGACCTGGCGTCGGCTGTACCGACGCCAGTCTGCGCTGCTGCCGGCCCATGCCGCGCGTGCCTTTCGCGAGGGCCTGGCCCGCCTGCCCTTCGGCGCCGGCGTGCCGGATTTCGGCGCGATCTCCGCCGTGCTGCGCGCCGCCACGGGCTGGTCCATCGTTCCCGTTCCCGGGCTCATCCCCGACCATGCCTTCTTCGAGCACCTGGCGGCGCGGCGCTTCCCGGTGACCAATTGGATCCGCCGGCCCGAGGAGCTCGACTACATCGTCGAGCCCGACATCTTCCACGACGCCTTCGGCCATGTGCCGCTGCTGATGCAGCCGGAATTCGCCGGCTTCCTGGAAGCCTATGGAAGGCTCGGCCGGCAGGCGGCGCGGATCGGCGCGCTGGCGCCGCTGGCCAGGCTGTATTGGTTCATGGTGGAGTTCGGGCTGATCGAGGAAGACGGCGGCCTGCGCGCCTATGGCGCCGGCATCCTCTCCTCGGCGGCGGAGACGCGGCACGCGGTGGTGCAGCCCGGCGTGCGCCGCCTGCGCTTCGACCTCCCGCGCGTGCTGCGCAGCGCCTATTCGATCGACGACCTGCAACCCACCTATTTCGTCATCCGCGACTACGCCGAGCTGTTCGGCGCCATGCACCTGCTGCCCGGGCTTCTGCCGGCGGCGCGCGACGCCCAGCCGATCCCGCCCGGCGCGGCGGCACCTGGCGACATCGAAGCCTGACAGACGGAGGACACATCCATGGACATCCCGCCCGACCGCACGCCGCTCGCCGGCCAGGTCTCCGACATGAACCCGATGGGCACGGACGGCTTCGAATTCGTCGAGTTCACCGGCCCCGACATGCCGGCGCTGGAGGCGCTGTTCACCCGCATGGGCTTCGCCCGCGTCGCGATCCACCGCAGCAAGCAGGTAGCGCTGTGGCGCCAGGGCGACGTGAACTTCATCCTGAACGCCGAGCCGGAGAGCTTCGCCCAGGCCTTCCAGCGCCTGCACGGCCCCAGCGCCTGCGCCATGGCCTTCCGCGTGGCCGATGCCCGCGCCGCTTATGACCGCGCGCTGTCGCTGGGCGCGAGGCCCGTCACCGGCAAGGTCGGGCCGATGGAGCTGAACATCCCGGCCATCGAGGGCATCGGCGGGTCACTGCTGTATTTCGTCGACCGCTACGGCCCCCGCGGCACGATCTACGACGTGGACTTCCGATGGGTGGACGGCGCCGATCCGCACCCGGTCGGCCACGGGCTGACCGTGATCGATCACCTGACGCACAACGTCCACCGCGGCCGCATGGACGTGTGGTGGCAGTTCTACGAGCGGCTCTTCAACTTCCGCGAGATCCGCTATTTCGACATCGAGGGCAAGCTGACCGGCCTGAAGTCCCGCGCGCTGACCTCGCCCTGCGGCCAGATCCGCATCCCGATCAACGAGAGCAGCGACGACAGGTCGCAGATCGAGGAATACCTGCGCGCCTACAACGGCGAGGGCATCCAGCACATCGCGCTCGGCACCACCGACATCTTCGCCAGCGTGGAGGGCATGCGCGCGGCCGGCATCGGCTTCATGGATACGCCGGACACCTACTACGAGCTGCTGCCGACGCGCATGCCCGACCTTGGCCCGGAGGAAGTGGCACGGCTCGCGCGCAACCGCATCCTCACCGACGGCGCGCCGACCCCGGAGGGCGGGCGGCTGCTGCAGATCTTCACCGGCACGGTGATCGGCCCGATCTTCTTCGAGCTGATCCAGCGCAAGGGCGACCAGGGCTTCGGCGAGGGCAATTTCCGCGCCCTGTTCGAGAGCATCGAACTCGACCAGATCCGCCGCGGCGTGCTCGCCCCGAAGGCGGCGGAATAGGCACCGCCGCTATCCGGCCGCCGCGGCGCGGCGCGCCACCAGCCGGTTGCCCAGCCAGACCAGGGCGAGCAACCCCGCACCGACAAGATCGGAGACGAGCCCCGGCGTCAGCATGCCGGCGGCGCCGATGCCGAGCAGCAGCCGCGACATCCAGCCGATCCGGCCGATGCCGATCAACCAGCCCTCCAGCGCCGCGGCCAGGAGGAACACGGCGAAGATCGCCGTGGCGACGTCGTGCAGGATGTGCAGCGGCTCGCCCACCAGGATCAGCGTCGGGTTCAGCACGAAGAGGAAGGGCACCACCAGGTTGACCAGGCCTAGGCGCATGGACCAGACGCCGGTGCGCCAGGGATCGGCCTTGGCGATGCTCGCCGCGGCGATGGCGGCCAGCGCCACCGGCGGGGTGATGAAGCTGATCAGCCCCCAGTAGAGGATGAAGAGGTGCGAGGCGACGGGGTTCAGCCCGCCCTCGATCAGCGCCGGTGCCAGCGTGACCGCCAGGAAGATGTAGCAGGCCGTCGCCGTCATCCCCATGCCGAGGATGAAGCTGGTCAGCGCCCCCAGCACCAGCAGCAGGTATATGTTGCCGCCGGCGAATTGCAGCAGCTCGCGCGAGAAGGCGCCGCCCACCCCGGTATAGGACAGCGAGCCGACGATGAAGCCGACGCCGGCCAGGATCGCCACGATGTTGACGATGTTGCGGGTGGAATCGATCAGCAGGTCCCTGATCCCCGCCAGGCCGAAGCGCTTCTGCCCGAAGACCAGCGTGGTGCCCAGCAGCACGGCGGTGGCGATGTAGGGCGCCAGCGCCTCCCGCTTCATCACCAGCAGCAGGTATGTCAGCAGCGCCAGGCTGAACAGGAAGTGCCAGCCCTGCTTCAGCACCGGCAGCAGCGGCGGGATCTCCTCGGCCGCCTGGCCCTTCAGGCCGTTGCGCGCGGCGTAGTGGTCGGCCTGCAGCAGCAGCGCGCCGTAGTAGAGCAGCGCCGGCACCGTCGCCGCGATGATCACCTCGCCGTAGGGGACATTGAGGAACTCGGCCATGACGAAGGCCACCGCGCCCATCACCGGCGGCATCAGCGCGCCGCCGGTGGAGGCGCAGGCCTCCACCGCGCCGGCATAGTGCGGCGGGTAACCCACCCGCTTCATGGTGGGGATGGTGAGCTGCCCGGTGGTGACGACGTTCGAGATGACGCTGCCCGAGAGCGAGCCGAAAAACCCGCTGGCGAGCACCGAGACCTTGGCCGGGCCGCCGCGGGTGCGGCCCAGCAGCGCCTCGGCCAGCGTCATGAAGAAGGCGCCGCCGCCGGTCACCACCAGTGCCGAGCCGAAGATCAGGAAGCCGACCAGCAGGCTCGCCACGGTGCGCAGCGGCACGCCGATGATGCTCTCGACGCCCATGGCATGCGCCGAGAGCGTCTGCGCCAGGTCGCTGCCGGGGCCCCAGAGGAAGCCCGGCATCGTGTCGGCGAACATCGGGTAGGCCGCGAAGATGGCGCAGAGGCCGAACAGCACCAGCCCTCCGGCGCGGCGCAGCCCCTCCAGCGCGAGCGCGCAAAGGATGCCGGCGACCGCCACGGCCGCGGGCGGTGCCGCCAGGTCCCAGCCTTCCGAGACGATGCGCCCGCCATTCCAGGCCAGGTAGCCGGTTGCGCCGACGCAGAGGCCGAAGAGGCCCCAGTCGTACCAGGGGATCCGGCGCCTGGCGCCGCGATGCGCCGGATAGGCGAGGAAGCCGAGCGAGAGGAACAGGCCGAGCATCATGTAGTAGAACGAGGTGTCGATGATCGGCCCGCCGGTGAGGTGCAGGTTGAAGGTCTGGTCGATCGTCAGCAGGATGCCGAGACTGCCCATGAGGATGGCCAGCCAATAGGCGAAGCCGCGCAACCGATCGCCGCCGCCATCCGCCGGCGCCAGCTCGATCGGCGCCGGATCCGTGGCTCCCCGGTTTGTGGGCATTGGCTCGGCCCCCTGCGTTCCACTCATTCGTGTTGGCCTCCCAGACCCTCTCGTATTGACGTGAGGCACGCGATTGACGCAAGACGGGCATGCTCAAAAGCCTTGGCTTGTCACCGAAATCAAGAAGCGACAGGGAGAATGCACATGGTGACGCGACGCAACGTGCTGGTGGGGTCCTCGCTGGCCCTGCTCGCAAGCAGGCAGGCGCGAGCGGCGCTGCCCAGCACCTCGGTCTGGACGTCCTACGATCTCGGCTCCTCGGGCTATGCCGAGGCTTCCGGCATCGCGGATGCGATCATGAAGAAGCACCCCATGCGGGTGCGCATCGTGCCCTCCGGCACCTCGATCGGGCGGCTGCTGCCGCTGAAGCAGGGCCGCGCAACCTACGGCTTCCTGGCGAGCGAGCTCTATTTCTCGACCGAGGCCACCTACGATTTCGCCGTGCCGGCCTGGGGACCGCAGGACGTGCGCATCGTGCTGGCGCGTCCGGCGGGCGGCGCGCTCGCCGTCGCCGGCGACATCGGGGTGAAGGAGATCAAGGACCTGCGCGGCAAGCGCATCGGCTATGTGAAGGGCAATCCCTCGGTCAACGTGAAGACCGATGCCTACCTTGCCTTCGGCGGGCTGTCGCGCGCCGACGTGCAGGTGGTCTGGTTCGGCAGCTACAACGCCATGAAGACCGCGGTGATCAACAACCAGCTCGACGCCTTCGCCAGCGTCACCACCTCGGCCAACATGCGCGAGATCGAGGCCAGCCCGCGCGGCCTCACCTACCCGCCCTTCCCGCCCTCCAACACGGAGGGGTGGGAGCGCATCCGCCGCGTCGCCGACTTCTTCGAACCCTACAAGGAAACCGCGGGCGCCGGCATCTCGCCCGACAAGCCGGTGGACCTGATCGGCTTCCGCTACCCGATGATCGCGACCTACGCGAACACGAGCGCGGACGAGGTGTACGCGCTGACCAAGGCGGTGGACGAGGCGATGGACCTGATCCGCGGCATCACCGGCAGCGCCATCAACTGGTCCCCCACGAAGTCCGGCCGGCCGCCGGCCGATGCGCCCTGGCACGACGGCGCGATCCGCTACCTGAAGGAGCGCGGCATCTGGACGGCCGAGGACCAGGCCTGGCAGGACCGCCGCCTGGCCCGGCTGCGCCGCATCCAGGCGGGCTGGGAGGATGCCCGCAAGAGCTTCAGCGGCAATGGCGACGATGCCTGGGTCGCGCATTGGGAGAAGTACCGGGTCGAACGGCTGGGCCTGCCGCCGGCCGACGTGTAGCGGGCGGGCCGCACGGCGCTACCTGGGGGCGGGTGCTCAGCGTCGCGCCGCGATGATGTCGTCGATCCGCGCCTGGGCGGTGCGCCCGGCATCGCGCGCGTCGCTGCGGGCCCGGTCGGCGGCCAGGCGTTCCACGGCGCGGCCGGCACCGCGGGCATCGGCCAGCGCCTGTCGCGCCTCCTCCTCCGCCCGCCGCTCCAGGTCGAGCGAAAGCGTGGCGCGCGCGCGCTCGGCCAGGCCGCGCACCAGCCAGGCGCCGTAGTCGCTGGGCTGATCGGCAACGGCGCCTTCCCGGGCGAACGCGTCCTGCGCCGCCTGCACCCGCGCCTCGGCCGCGGCGCTGCGGGCGATGCGCTCGCCGAGGCGCCGCCGTGCCTGGTCGGTCTCGACCCGACGCAGCCGCGCCAGCACCGCCAGGGGATCACGCGCCGGCATCGCGGGACTCCTCCTCCAGCGCCGCGGCCAGACGCGCGAAGGTGTCGGCGACCCCGCAACGGTCCTCCCCCTTGCCCTGGGCCAGGACGGCCTCGATACGCGGCGCGAGGCGCAGCGCCTCATCCACGGCCGGGTCCATCCCCGGGCGGTAGGCGCCGAGGCGGACCAGGTCGGCCATGTCGGCAGCCAGCGCCAGCACCGCCCTGGCGCGCCGCGCCAGCGCCGCTTCCCCGGGCAGCAGGCAGCCGGGCACCGTGCGCGAGAGGCTGCGCGCCACGTCGATGGCCGGATACCGCCCGGCCTCGCCGATCCGCCGATCCAGCACGACGTGCCCGTCGAGGATGCCGCGCACGGCATCCGCCACCGGTTCATCATGATCGTCGCCCTCGACCAGGACAGTGAACAGGCCGGTGATCATGCCCCGATTGCCCTCCGCACGCGGTCCGGCGCGTTCCAGCAGGCGCGGCAGGGCGGCGAAGACGGAGGGGGTGTAGCCCCGGGTCGCGGGCGGCTCGCCGGCGGCAAGCCCGATCTCGCGCAACGCCATGGCGAAGCGCGTGACGCTGTCCATCAGCAGCAGCACGTGGCCGCCCTGCTCGGCGAAATGCTCGGCCACGGCCATTGCGGCGAAGGCGGCATCACGGCGCAACAGCGGCGAGGCGTCCGATGTGGCGCAGACCACGACGCTTCGCGCCATGCCCTCCGGCCCCAGGTCGTCCTCGACGAACTCGCGCAGTTCGCGCCCGCGCTCGCCAACCAGGGCGAGCACGACCACGTCGCATGCCGCCCCGCGCGCGAGCATGGACAGCAGGGTGGATTTGCCGACGCCCGAAGCGGCGAAGAGGCCGAGCCGCTGACCTCGCCGGCAGGTCGCAAAGAGATCAAGGGCCCGGACGCCGAGATCGATCCGGGGCCCGAGCCGGGCGCGGGTGCCGGCACCCGGCGCGGCCGCGTGCAACGGCAGCGGCCGCAGGCCTGGGCGCAGGGGTCCCCGTCCATCCAGCGGCTGGCCCAGCGGGTCGATCACCCGGCCAAGCCAAGTGTTGCCGACAGCCAGCGACGGCCCGGCACCGGTCAGTTCCGCCGGGAGCCCTGTCCCGAGGCCAGCCATCGCGCCGAGGGGCATAGCCTCGGCGATGCCGTCACGAACGCCGACGATCTCGGCCGTGACGGCTCGCATCCCGGCGCCGCCACCGACCGACACACGCCCGCCCAGCTGTGCCCAGGGGCCAAGGCCATTTATTGAGATCAGATTGTGTCGTATGGATTCGACACAACCCGAGAGGCGTGCCCGCGGGAGCGCCTGTGCTGCCACGGCAGCGCCCAGAAGGTCCTTAGAACATTGATTTTCATGATTCATTTTGCAATCCACGCATCGCTAATCTTTCTTTCAACGTCCTGTCCTAATCTTTCTACATCGAAAGGGCTGAACAGCCCCTTCACAATGCACGCCAAGGTTGTATGTTCTACACGCCAGACGCGAAAAAGAGGAGACCGTTCCGTGCGCGTGCTGCTCATCGAAGACGAAATTACCACATCCCGAGGCATCGTTGCGATGCTGAAGGCCGCGACCATGATCGTGGACGCCGTGGACACCGGCGAGGAGGCGCTCGACCTCGCCAAGCTCTACGACTACGACATCATCCTGCTGGACCTCGGTCTCCCCGACATGGAGGGGTACGAAGTCCTGCGCCGCCTGCGCGCCGCACGGGTGGAAACCCCGGTGCTGATCCTCTCCGGCTGGGGCAAGACCCAGGCGAAGGTCCGCGGCTTCGGCGCCGGCGCCGATGACTTCATCACCAAGCCCTTCGATGGGCAGGAACTCATCGCCCGCATCCAGGCCGTGGTGCGCCGGGCCAAGGGCTTTGCCCAGCCGACGCTGTCGATCGGCGGCCTCACGCTGAACCTTGCCTCCCGCGAGGTCACCGTCGAGGGCATGCCGGTGCATCTGACCGGCAAGGAATACGCGGTGCTCGAGCTGCTGACGCTGCGCAAGGGCACGGTCCTGACCAAGGAGGCCTTCCTGAACCACCTCTATGGCGGCATGGATGAGCCCGAGGTGAAGATCATCGACGTCTTCATCTGCAAGCTGCGCAAGAAGCTGGCGCAGGCCGGCGCGGACAACCTGATCGGAACGGTCTGGGGCCGCGGCTACGTGATGCGCGACCCGATGCAGTTCCCCAACCGCGCCCCGCGGCCGAACGCGGCCATGCTGGCCGCGTGACCGGGGCAGCCCAGCCGCGGGATCGCGGCTGGGCCGGGCCGGGACATGGCCCGCCGCGGCAGCGGCTCCGATCGGCCGGCCGGGTGCGTCACCATGTCGGGCAATGGATGGCCAGCGAACCGGGATCGACCGAACCAACAAGACCAGGTCGCGACCTGCGACCCGCCGCTACGCCGTCAGTGCCGCCGGCCTCGGCAACTCGTGGACGCCACGCTGGCCCGGGACCGGAACCAGCCTGTCCGTCAGGCCCAGCACCGTCTCGGCTCCGCCGAGATACAGGTAGCCATCCGGCGCGAGCCGGGAGGCTACCGCCGCCAGCACCTGCGCCTTCGTCGGCGGATCGAAATAGATCAGGACGTTGCGGCAGAAGATCACGTCGAAGGTACCGAGCGCACGCGGATCACCCAGCAGGTTGAAGCTTTGGAACCGCGCCATGGCACGCAGCGGTTCGGCAATGCGCCATCGCCCGCCGCCAGCCGGATCCTGCCGGAAATACTTCACCAGCATCTGCACCGGCAGCCCGCGCTGCACCTCGAACTGGGTGAACGCTCCCTCGCGCGCCCGCGCCAGGATCTCCTCGGCGATGTCGGTGCCAAGGATCTCCACGCGCCGCCCGCCGAGCTGCGGCGCGAGTTCGGCAGCAAGCATGGCGACCGAGTAGGCCTCCTGGCCCGTGGAGCAGGCAGCCGACCAGATCCGCACCGCCGCGCCCGGCGGCCGCGCCATGGTCAGCTTCGGCAGCACCTTGCGCAGATGTTCGAAGGGCGTGCCGTCGCGGAAAAATGACGTCTCGTTGGTGGTCAGCGCCTCGGTCACCGCGGCAGCGAGCCGCTCTTCCGGCGCGCCGCGGCCGAGCCGCAGCGCCAGCGCGTCGAGCGAGGCGATCCCCTGCTGGCGCAGCATCGGCGCCAGCCGGGTCTCGAGCATGTAGAGCTTGTCCGGAGTCAGCACGAGGCCGGAGCGCGCTTTCACCAGGCGCGCGACGACATCGAAACCCTGCGGCGTCATGCCATACGGGCCTTCTGGCCGGGCGCGGCGGCACCGCGCAGCGCCTCGTGGATCTGGTCGGCGATCGCCGCCGGCGGCAGGAGCGCCTGGGCGAGTCCCGCCTTGGCGACCGCCCCTGGCATGCCCCAGACCACGGAACTCCCCTCATCCTGCGCCAGCACGAGGCCGCCGGCGGCGGCGACCGCCCGGCAGCCGGCCAGCCCGTCCTGTCCCATGCCGGTCAGGATCGCGGCCACCAGCCGCCCGCCGCAACAGGCGGCAAGGCTGCGCAGCAGCGGATCCACCGCCGGGCGGCAGAAATTTTCGGGCGGCCCGCCGGAGAGGCGCGCCACGAGCCTGCCGCTGCCGCCTTCCGCCAGGAGATGCCGGTTGCCCGGGGCAAGATAGATCCGGCCTGGCAGCAGCGCCTCGCCGTTGACCGCCTCGGCGCAGGGCGGTCCGCCGATGCGCCCAAGGTGGTCGGCCAGCATGGCGGTGAAGCCGGCCGGCATGTGCTGGACAACCAGCATCGGCACCGGCAGCGCGCCGCCCTGTCCGAGCCGGCGCACCAACAGCGACAGTGCCTGCGGCCCGCCGGTGGAACACCCCACCGCGACCGCGGCCGGCACCCCGGCCGCGCCGCGTGGCCGTGCAACCTTGAGGACCGGCGCCTGGCGCTCGGCCATGCCATTGCCCCGGCCCACGCGCGCCCAGCCGCGCAACTTCGCCAGCAGCTCGGCGCGGAAGCCGGGGTCGCGCAGCCCGCCGCTGGCGGCGGAGGGCTTCGGCACGTAGTCCACCGCACCGGCCCGCAGTGCCGCCATCGCCGCCGCAGCGCCGCGCTGGGTGAGTGCGCTGGCGACGATGACGGCCGGCCTTGGCGGCGCCAGGCCAAGCAGCAGGGGCAGCACCGTCATGCCGTCCATCACCGGCATCTCGAGGTCGAGCAGCACCAGGTCCGGACGCTCGGACGGCACGAGCGCACCGATCTCCGCCAGCGCCTGGCGGCCATTCGCGGCATGGCCGACGATGCGGATGTCCGGCTCGCCGGCAAGCAACCCGGCAAGCGCAGCACGCACCGTGGCGCTGTCGTCGCAGAGCAGCACGCGCACCGGCGGCGAGCCGGCGCCTGACGGCGGCGCCGGCGCGAGACCCGCGGCGGCTGCGGGCGGCGTCATGCCGGGCTCTGCGGCAGCAGCCCGACCTGCGCCAGCTTGTCCCGCAGGATCGTCTCGTCGAAGGGCTTCATCACGTATTCCTGCGCACCGGCCTCCAGCGCTTCGAGGATGCGCTCGAGCGCGGCCTCGGTCGTGCAGAGCATCACCACAGGCCGGTCCGGCCCGAATTCCGCGCGCGCCGCGCGCAGGAAGCTCGGCCCGTCCATCACCGGCATGTTCCAGTCGAGCAGCACCAGGTCTGGCAGGTCGGCGCGGCAGGCTTCCAGCGCCTGCGCGCCGTCCTCGGCCTCGGCCACGATGAAGCCCTGCGCCTCCAGCATGCGGCGCGCCGCCCGGCGCACCGTGCGGCTGTCGTCGACGACAAGGCAGGTGCCCGGCGCCGAAATCCTGTCGGTGTCCATCACGCACCGATCGCCAGCACGCGCTCGACATCCAGCAGGATCACCAGGCGGTCGTCCATCCGGTGAACATCGGCCGCCACATCACGCCAGAGCGGGTCGAGCGTGGGCGGCTTCGCGGCGCGCCCGGCGCGCGGCAGCGGCACCACGTCGCCCACCTGGTCGACCAGCAGGCTGTAGAGCTCGCCGTCCCGCTCGACCACCACGCTCATGCCCGCCGTCACAGTGACGCGCGGCGGCAGCCCCAGCCGACGCCGCAGATCGACGGCGGTGACGATCCGGCCGCGCAGGTTCAGGCTGCCCGCCACCTCCGGCGGTGCCAGCGGGATGCGCGTGATGGCCTGCGTGGTCAGCACGTCCCGCACCGCGAGCACCGGCACCCCGCACATGGTCTCTGCGACGGTGAGCGTGAGATAGACCTCCGCCGCGGCATCCTCGGCGCCCGCGTGTGCCGCGCCCGCCGGCGCACCGGCCATGACGTCGCGGGCCGCCCCGTCCGTCCTGCCGCCCGTGGCGGCGATGCCCTGCTGTTGCATCGGGATCTCCTTCGCTCTCAGGCCCCGACCGCCAAGTGCGGTGCCAGGCATTGCCGGATGCTGCACAGCAGCGCGTTGCGGTCGTACTTCGCAACGTAGTCGGTGAAGCCGGCGTCGCGGCCGCGAGAGACGTCGGCCGGCTCGGCACTGCCACTCAGCGCCACCAGCGGCAGGTCGCGCCATGGCCCGGCGGCGCGCACCGCGCGGGCGAAGGCCAACCCATCCATGCCCGGCATGACGATGTCGGACACGATGGCCTCGAACATCGCTCCCGCTTCACGCAGCCGCAGCGCCGCCTCGGCATGCGGCACCGCGGTCACGACGAAGCCGGCCGCACTCAGCGCCGGCACGACGAGGTTGCGGAAGAACGCGCTGTCCTCCACCACAAGGATCCGCGCATCACCGCCGAGGCTGGAACGCTTCGTGCCGCCGGCGGCACCGAACCAGTCCTCGCCGGTCTGGCCGAGCCACCAGGCGGTGTCGATCAGCTCGGTCACCCTGCCGGCGATCACGGCGCAGCCGAGGAAGCCGGGCCTTGCCCCCGCGGCATCCACGGCGAGCCGCTCCTCCATGACGTCGAGGATTTCCTCGACCACCAGGCCGAAGCTGCGCCCGTCCTCGCCGAAGACCAGCACCGGCTGCCGCTCCGGCGCGGCGCCGACGCTCCATGTGGGATCGAGCGGCACCAGCGGCATCAGCCGGCCGCGGTACTGCACCAGCGGCCGGCCGCCGGAGGTCTCGATCTGGCCGCGCTCCACCGTCTCGATGCGCGCGACGAGACCGAGCGGGACCGCCTTCGGCGTGCCGTCGCCGGCGCGGAACAGCAGCAGGGCCGTGCGGGCACCGGCGCCGGTGCCCTCCGGCGCCCAGGCCGGCGCATCCGCCGCCACGCCGCCGCGCGCTTCCTCCCCGCCTTCGGCGCCGAGGCCGGCAACGCGGGCGATACCGTTCATATCGAGGATCATGATGACGCTGCCGTCGCCGAGGATGGTGTTGCCGGAAAACAGCGTCAGGTGGCGCAGGATCGGCGCCACGGGCTTCACCACGATCTCCTCGGTGTCGAAGACCCGGTCGACGATGATGCCGAAGAGCTGCGCGCCGACCTGGCTGACGATGACGAAGCCTTCCTCGCCGGCCGTGCCGCCGGCCTCCAGGTCGAGCAGCCGGTTCAGCCCGACCAGCGGCAGCAGCTGGTCGCGCAGCCGCAGCACGGGCGCATCCTTGATGCGCTCGATGCGCGGCGCCCCCCCTGTTGGATCCGCCCCGCCGCCGAGCCGCACCAGTTCCACGACGCCGATCTGCGGGATGGCGAAGCGCTCCCCGGCCGATTCGACGATGAGGGCCGAGACGATGGCGAGCGTCAGCGGGATCTTCACCGTGAAGGTGGTGCCGCGTCCCGCCGTGGAACCCACCTCCACGGTCCCGCCGATGCGCTCCATGTTGGTCTTGACCACGTCCATGCCGACGCCGCGCCCTGACACCGCGGTGACCGCAGCGGCGGTGGAGAATCCGGCGCGGAAGATGAAGCGCAGGATCTCGCGCTCGCTCATCGCGGCAAGATCGGCTTCGGTCGCCAGCCCCTGGGCCACCGCCTTGGCGCGGATGCGCTCGACATCGAGGCCCTTCCCGTCGTCCCCGATCTCGATGACGATATGCCCGCCCTGGTGGAAGGCGTTCAGCGTGATCCGCCCGGTCTCCGGCTTGCCGGCGGCGCGCCGCTGCTCCGGCGCCTCCAGGCCGTGGTCGGCGCTGTTGCGGACCATGTGGGTCAGCGGATCGCGGATCAGCTCGAGCACCTGGCGATCCAGCTCGGTCTCGGCGCCGCGCATCACCAGGTCGATGCGCTTGCCGAGTTCGACGCCGAGGTCGCGCACCAGCCGCGGCAGCTTGGCCCAGGCATTGCCGATCGGCTGCATGCGGGTCTTCATCACCCCCTCCTGCAACTCGGAGGTAATCTGGCTGAGTCGCTGCAGCGGCGCCGTGAAGGCCGGGTCGGCGCTGCGGCGGGCGATCTGCAGCAACTGGTTGCGCGTGAGCACCAACTCCGAGACGAGCGTCATCAGGTCTTCCAGCACCTCGACCGCCACACGGATGGTCTGCGGCGCGGCAGCGACCGCGTCCGCCGCCGGGTCCATCGTGGCGGCGGATGACGTGGCGGCTTCGGCCACGGGTGGCGGCGGGCTGACCACCGCTGCCGGTGCGGCGGGCGGCGGCGCCGGCGGTGCCGGTTCGGCAAGGGAACCCGCAGCGGCGGCATCCAGCACGGCGATCAGCGCCGCATCGTTGCCGGGCGGCTCGGACCCGGACTGCTCCAGCCCGGCGACGATCGCCCGAACCGCATCGAGCGCGCGCAGGATCAGGGTGATCCCGGCAGGCGTGACCGCCTGGCTGCCGTCGCGCCAGCGGCCCAGCACGTTCTCGGCCGCATGGGCCACCGCTTCGAGCCGGCTCAGGCCCAGGAAGCCGCAGGTACCCTTGATGGTGTGGACGACGCGGAACACCTCGCCAAGGGTGGCGGCATCGCCAGGCGCGCGCTCCAGCCGCACCAGCGCGGCATCGAGTGCGCCGAGACCCTCCTGGGTTTCCGTCAGGAAATCAGCGAGCAGGTCGTCCATCGCGGTCCCCGGACTGGCACAAGGCAGGATCGGACCATGGACGGGCGGGACCGAAGAAAGCGTAAAGCGGCGCGCGGTCCGCGGCATTTGCGCCGGTGGAACCACCGGACGCGTCGCGGGCGTTCCTCCGCAGACCCTCAGGCCGTGCCGGGACCGGGCTGCAGCAGCAGCGGCGCGGCGCCGTCCGCCCCCGGTGCGCCGAGCGCGAGGGAGGCGCCCCAGCCGGCCTCCGCCGCCAGCATGATGACCAGCGGCGCCAGCATGCGCCGCGGCCCGCCCTCCTCCAGCAGCGCCGCGGCGTCATTGCCGGAGAGCGCGCGCAGCAGGGCGGGCGGCCAGGCCGCGGCACGGCCATCCGGCAGCACCGTGAACCCCTGCCGGACATCGCCGCCGAGATGCACCGTGCCGCCGCGCGGCAGCGCCTCCGCCCCCAGCAGGGCGGCATTCAAGGCCAGCGGCACCAGCCCGGCGGGCAGCGCCGTGCCATGGGCCAGGCCTTCCAGGTCGAAGCCGACCCGCGGCACGGCGGGCGCGCCCTGCAACAGCTCGGCGAGCTGGGCGGGCTCCATGTCGGGCGCCGAGGCGCCCCAGGCGGCAGCGTAGAGCCGCAGCCGCAGGCGCAGCGCCTGCGCGGTCTCGCGCAGCAGGTCCTGCAGGCCGGGATCATCGCCGCCGAGCAGGTCGAGCGTGCCGCCGAGGGTGCCGGCGATGCCGCCGAGGTCATGGCAGAGCCGGGCCACGTGCAGGCGGCCAAGGCTCAGCATCTCCAGACTCATGCGGCGTGCTCCGTTGGACGCATCCGGCCCCGTAGGCTATGCGCGTTGACAAGTGGTAAACGCGGACCGGGAGCGGCGGCGGTGGCGGGTCTCATCGTGCCAGGCATGCGGGTCCGGCACCCGCTCCGGCCGGATTGGGGCACGGGGCAGGTGCAGTCCGTCGCCGGCGACCGCATCACGGTCAATTTCGAGCATGCCGGCAAGCTGTTGATCAATGCGGCGCAGGTTGTGCTGGAGGTTCTCGATGACGCTTCGGGGTAAGGCCGCGGCGCCGGCGCGGGGGGGCTTGCCAGGGGGCAGAGTGGGCAACCACATGATGATGACAGGACAACGGCAGGGAAATCCGAACATGCACGATCCGTTCGGCCGGCGGATCACCTATCTGCGCGTCTCGGTGACCGACAGATGCGACCTCCGCTGCGTCTATTGCATGGCGGAGGACATGACCTTCCTGCCGAAGGCCGAGATCCTCACGCTCGAGGAACTGGACCGGCTCTGCGGCACCTTCATCGGGCTGGGCGTGGAGAAGATCCGCCTGACCGGCGGGGAGCCGCTGGTGCGCAAGAACGTCATCGGCCTGTTCCGCAGCCTCGGCGCCCGGCTCGGGCAGGGACCGGAGGGGGGCGGATTGAAGGAGCTGACGGTCACCACCAACGGCACGCAGCTGACGAAGCTGGCCGGGGACCTGCACGCGGCCGGGGTGCGGCGGATCAACGTCTCGCTGGACACGCTGGATCCCGCGACCTTCGCCGCGGTCACGCGCTGGGGCAGGATCGAGCCGACGCTGGACGGCATCTTCGCCGCCAAGGCCGCGGGGCTGGCGGTGAAGATCAACGCCGTGGCGCTGAAGGGCGTGAACGAGGACGAGTACGACCGGATGATCGCCTGGTGCGGCGAGCACGGCTTCGACCTGACGTTGATCGAGACCATGCCGCTCGGCGAGATCAGCGGCGACCGGACGGAC
Organism: Acetobacteraceae bacterium; assembly: GCA_019750465.1. Taxonomy (GTDB): domain Bacteria; phylum Pseudomonadota; class Alphaproteobacteria; order Acetobacterales; family Acetobacteraceae; genus JAIEOP01. The sequence goes on from JAIEOP010000280.1 coordinate 17,357, forward strand.
CAGTACCTGCCGCTCTCGCTGGTGCGTTCCCGCCTGCGCAAGACCTGGACGCTGGAGGAGACCGACTACCGCACCGGCGGTCCGGCGCGGTACTTCACGGTGCGGGAGACCGGCCAGCGGATCGGGTTCATCACGCCGCTGACGCATAATTTCTGCGAATCCTGCAACCGCGTGCGGCTGACCTGCACCGGCACCCTCTACATGTGCCTGGGACAGGACGACGCGGCCGACCTGCGCCGGCCGCTGCGCGACCCCGAACTCGACGAGACGGGGCTGCGCGAGGCGATCCTGGACGCCATCGCGCGCAAGCCGAAGGGCCATGACTTCGTCATCGACCGGCGTCACAATCGCCCGGCGCTGGCGCGCCACATGAGCGTGACCGGCGGCTGACCCTCTCGCCCGCGGTGCCGCGGGGAAGGAAAACGTGCATGGCCCTGTTGCAGGACCTCGCCGGCCGGCTGGCGATTCCGGGCCTGCCCGCCTGGACCGGGCTGCTGGCCCTGCTGCTGCTGGCGCTGGTCGGGCTGGCGTACCTGCTGATGCCCTTCGCGGTCTTCGGAGTGAAGGGGCGGCTCGATTCGCTGGAGGCGCAGCTGGACGAGCTGCAGGCGGAGATCCGCTCCCTGTCCCTGCGGCTCGGCGGGGATTCGCAGCGCCGCACGGCCGCCCTGGCGGCGGATGACTGGGTCGAGCCGCCGAGCCTGCGCCGCGGCGCCGCCGCCCCCGAACCGGAGCCCACGCCGCGGGTCAGCCCGCCGGTCCCGCCGCCG
>JAIEOP010000390.1 GCA_019750465.1 Acetobacteraceae bacterium
CCGCGCCGATGGCGGCACCCCGGCCACCGCCGGCGATGCCGCCGATGGCAGCGCCGCCGGCCGCGCCGAGCAGGCCGCCGCCGACCGCGCGCTGGGTCGGGCTATAGGGATCGGTGCAGGCGGCGGTGCCGAAGGCAAGGCTGCCGAGCAGCAGGGCCGCGGCAAGGCGAGGGATGCGGGTCATGGGTCAGGTCTTCCTCCAGGCAAGGCGGGGAGTCCGCCGCATGAGGGAGACAACCGCAGCATCGCGGCGGTTCCGGGGCAAGCTGCCCCCGCGTAGTCACGAACCCGTGAGGGCCGCGCCGGATCAGGCGTTCAGCGCGTCGCGCCGCGAGCGCGCGGAGCAACTGGTGCGGCGAGTGCGCGGAGCAGCTGTCGATGCGATGAACATCATCAGGTGTTCATCGCGTCGAAGAAGTCCTGGTTGGTCTTGCTGTACTTCAGCTTGTCCAGCAGGAACTCCATCGCGTCCTGGGTGCCCATCGGATTCAGGATGCGGCGCAGCACCCACATCTTGGACAGCGTGCCGCGATCCACCAGCAGCTCCTCCTTGCGGGTGCCGGACTTGGTGATGTCGATCGCGGGGAAGGTACGCTTGTCCGACAGCTTGCGGTCGAGGATGAGCTCCGAGTTGCCGGTGCCCTTGAACTCCTCGAAGATCACCTCGTCCATGCGTGATCCGGTGTCGATCAGCGCCGTGGCGATGATGGTGAGCGAGCCGCCTTCCTCGATGTTGCGCGCCGCGCCGAAGAAGCGCTTCGGCCGCTGCAGCGCGTTGGCGTCGACGCCGCCGGTCAGCACCTTGCCGCTGCTCGGCACCACGGAGTTGTAGGCGCGGCCCAGCCGCGTGATCGAATCCAGCAGGATCACCACGTCGCGCTTGTGCTCGACCAGGCGCTTGGCCTTCTCCAGCACCATCTCCGTGACCTGCACGTGGCGCGTGGCGGGTTCGTCGAAGGTGCTGGCCACGACCTCGCCGCGCACGGTGCGGGCCATGTCGGTGACCTCCTCCGGCCGCTCGTCGATCAGCAGCACGATGAGGAAGACGTCGGGGTGGTTGGCGGTGATCGACTTGGCGACGTTCTGCAGCATCACCGTCTTGCCGGTGCGCGGCGGGGAGACGATCAGGGCGCGCTGGCCCATACCGATCGGCGCGATCAGGTCGATGATGCGGTGGGTGTAGTCCTTGGTCGGCCCCTTCGCCACGGATTCGAGGTCCGGATTCTCCATCTTCAGGCGGCGCGTGGGATAGAGCGGCGTGAGGTTGTCGAAGTTGATCCGGTGGCGCAGCGCCTCCGGCGGCTCGAAGTTGATGGCGTTGACCTTGAGCAGGGCGAAGTAGCGCTCGCCGTCGCGGGGGCTGCGGATCTGCCCCTCCACGGTGTCGCCGGTGCGCAGGCCGAAGCGACGCACCTGGGCGGGGGAGACGTAGATGTCGTCCGGCCCCGGCAGGTAGTTCGCCTGGGGGGAGCGGAGGAAGCCGAAGCCGTCCGAGAGGATCTCGAGCGTGCCCTCCCCGTAGATCGCCTGGTCGTTCTCGGCGAGCTGCTTGAGGATCGCGAACATCATGTCCTGCTTGCGCAGGGAGGATGCGTTCTCGATCTGCAGGCTTTCCGCGAAGGTCAGCAGGTCTGCGGGGCTCTTGGCCTTGAGTTCTGAAAGGTGCATGGCGCAGCGCGTCCGGGTCAGACGTGAGGGGTCGGGCAGCGGTTCGGCCGATCCGCGGGAGCGGGGCGGAGCCGCATCGGTCTCGTGCGATGCCCGCGACATGCGGCCCGCTATGCCCGATGGCCAGGAGGAGGAGGAGGGCGCCAAACGGCCCCGGAGCATTGCCCTGGGCCGCCGACGCTGCGGGAAGTCGGATGACCGTAGGCAGGGCCCGACCTTCCGTCAAGCGCGAGGTGGGGCGCGGTCGCCACGATGTCAACCCCGAACGCGCCCCGGATCAGAACGGCTTCACGATCACCATGACCACGATCAGGACCAGCGCCAGCGTCGGCACCTCGTTCATCACCCGCCAGTAGCGCTCCGAATGCCGGCGTTGGTCCGCCAGAAGATCCTTCCGCGCGAGGCCCAGGTGGTGATGGAACGCGGTCATGGCCAGCAGCCCGGCCAGCTTGCCGTGCCACCAGCCGGCCGCCCAGTCCACCACGCCCGGCGTCAGCACCAGCAGCAGCCCGAACAGCCAGGCGGCGAGCATCGCCGGGTTCATGATGCCGCGCAGCAGCCGGCGTTCCATGGTCTTGAACAGCTCGGACTCCGCCGAGCCCAGCGTCGCCGCGCTGTGATAGACGAACAGCCGCGGCAGGTAGAACAGCCCCGCCATCCAGGCAAAGACCGACACCAGGTGCAGCGCCTTGGTCCAGAGATACCAGGGAGCCAGGACCTCCAGCGTCATGCGCGAAGGCCGAGCAGGGCCGGCAGCGCGGCCATGGCGGCGAAGGGCTCGGCGCCCATGGCCTGGAACACGGCGGCATCGGTCCCGCCGGTCAGGCCCAGCACGCGGCAGCCGGCAGCGATGCCGGCCTCGGCGCCGAGCAGGCTGTCCTCCACCACCACGCAATCCGCGGGCGACGCGCCGCAGGCCCGTGCGGCGGCCAGGTAGATGTCGGGGGCGGGCTTCGGCCGGGGCACGTCCTCGAAGCTGAAGACGCGGCCATCGACCAGCGCCGCGATCCCCAGCCGCTCCAGCTTCGCCGTCAGTTCCCACCGCATCGAGTTCGACGCGACCGCGACCGGGATGCCCGCCGCCGCCACCGCCCGCAGCGCCGGCAGGGCGCCCGGGATCGGCTCCAGCGCCGCGGACACCATGGTGGCGATCTCGCGCGAGATGCGCGGCACCCAATCCGCCGGCAGGAGCCCCACGCGGCTCTCGATCACCGGCAGCATCGCCGTCACCGCCATGCCGAGGAAGGTCTCGCGGCACTGATCGGCGGTCAGCCGCCAGCCCCGCGCGGTCAGGTCGGCGGCGACGATCGCGTTCACCAGCCCCTCGCTGTCCGCGAGCACGCCATCGCAGTCGAACAGCACGGCGGCGGGAGGCGCCACGCGGTCAGGCGCCGGCCGGTGCCGTGCGCCGCACGGCGCGGGCGCGGGCATGGGGACAGTCGCCGAAGGGCTTCGGGCATTGCCGCCCACCAGCGAAGCTGCACAGCCTGTCCTCCGGCCCGCCATTGCCGCGGGCCCGCAGCACCAGGTCGCGCAGCGCTGCGATGAAGGCGGGGTCGCTGTTCTGCGCCGGCACGCGGAAATAGCCGGGCACGCCGGCGTGTTCCGCCGCCTCGCGGTATTCCACGTCCAGCTCCACCAGCGTCTCCGAATGCTCCGAGACGAAGGCGATGGGGCAGACCAGCACCGCGACCCTGTCCTGGGCGGCGCGCTCCAGCTCCGCCTCCGTCGAAGGGCCGATCCAGACCTGCGGCGTGACGCGGGACTGGTAGCAGACCACGTGGTCGGAACCCTCGAGATCGAGCCGGGCGACCACGCTCTCGACGGTGCGTTCCACCTGCCATTGGTAGGGATCGCCCTGCCTGATGATGGTCTCCGGCAGTCCATGCGCCGAGAACAGGATGCGCAACGGAACCTCGGCCGGAAGCTCCGCCCGGGCGCGGTCCCAGGCCGCACGGACCAGCGCGGCCGTCGAGGTGACGAAACCCTGGTCCGAATGCCAGCAGCAGAGCGTCGTGGTCGGCCGGTCGAGCCCGGCATGCGCCGCCGCCCGGTCCCAGGCGAGGATGCTGCTGCCGGTCGTGGTGGTGGAGAATTGCGGGTAGAGCGGCAGCAGCAGCACCTCGTCCGGATTCCAGTCCCGTACCGCGCGGGCAGCGGCGTCGCTCATCGGGTGCCAGTAGCGCATGGCGACGAAGCAGCGCGCCTCGAATGTTGCTCCGGACAGCATCGCTTCCAGGGCTCCGGCCTGCTCCGCGGTGAGCTCCAGCAGCGGCGAGCGGCCGCCGAGCACCGCGTAATTCTCCGTGGCCGGCCTCGTCCGGCGCCAGGCGATGATCCGGCCGAGCCAGGGGCGCACCCAGCGCGGCACGCGCAGGATCGCCGGGTCCGTGAACAGGTTGGTCAGGAACGGCCGGATGCTCTCCGGCGCATCCGGTCCGCCGAGGTTGAACAGCACGATCGCCACGCGCGGCCGTCGCACCGGCGCGGCGCCCGGGGTGGCGTCCGCGGTGTGTTCGCCCGGTCTGCGCGCGGCGGTTGCGGTCTCTGACATCGCGGCTCACATGACATCCGCGACGGGCGGGTCAAGGCCGCTGGCCGGCGCGCGCACCGGTGCGCAGGCGGATGGGTTGGTCGAAGACCAGACGCCGCCCGCCGGGACGATGCCGGGTGCCCATCATGCGCAGGCCGGGATGGCGCGCCCGCACGGCGTTCACGCAGGCGAGCACGACGGCCCGGCCGGTTGCCGCCGGCATCAGCACCCAGACCACGTCGCGGCCGCGCGGGCATTCCTCCGCCGTCGGCTCCGGCCCGTCATCGAGTTCACACCATGACCTACCGGTCGCATGTCGGGGCCGGCACGGCGAGCTACACGCTTGACGAGGGAGACTACCCTGAAAGCTTCATGGTGCTCGACATCGCGGCGCTGCAGGCGATGTACGGCGCCGACTTCATCTCCGGCGCCACGGTGGACAGCGTCCACGCCTTCAGCCGCACGGCGGGGAAGATGTTCATCGACGGCGTCGGCCAGGGCACGCCCTTCCGGAACACGCTGTTCCGCACCGTCTGGGACAACGGCGGCAACGACACCTACGACTTCTCCAACTGCATCGCCTTCGAGCCGATGCGCATCGACCTGCGGCCCGGCGATCCGAACGATCCCGGCATCGGCTGGACCGACGTCGATGTGGGCAGCAATTTCCGGGCCGCGAGACTGAACGGCGGCCTCACTGCGACGCTCGACGATACGATCTTCGCCCATGCGGGAGACCAGCTCGCCGATGGCGGGCTCGGCAGCTTCGACACCATCGCCGTCGGCGGCATTGCCGCGGTCTTCGACGTCCTCACGGGCAGCTCCTCCGTGGACGGTGTCGCCTTGTTCCAGGTGACGGAGTTCGAGGGCGCGCAGGGCGGCGCCGGGGCGGACTGGTTCCGCGCGGCCTTCACCAACACCGCCTTCCGCGGTGGCGGCGGCAACGGCAGGGACCGTATCCCGGGCTTCGTCAGCGGCGAGGATCGGCTCTCGATCGACGCCTCCGGCTTCGGCGGCGGCCTGGTCGAAGACATGGACCTCGACGCAACGGGGCGGCTCGTGTCCGGCTCCGCGTCCACTGAGAGGTTGGGCCAGTTCCTCTACGATCAGGGGACGGGCACGCTGCTCTGGGACGTGGACGGCACCCGCAACAAGAACGCCGTGCTCATCGCCATGCTCGATCCCGGCACCGCGCTCGCGGCGGGCGACTTCCTCATCGTCGCCTGACGGCGAAGCGGGCGGGGCCTATCCCGCCCGCACCAGCCGCACCAGCGCCGCCACGTGCTCCGGCGGCGTCTCCTTTTCGATGCCGTGGCCGAGATTGAACACGTAAGGCCGGCCCCGCATGGCACCGAGAATGGCCCTCGCCTCCACCTCCAGCGCCATGCCGCCCGCCAGCAGCGCGATCGGATCGAGGTTGCCCTGCAACGCCTGGTCCGGCGCTACCGCCAGGGCCGCCCAGCGCGGGTCCATGGCGGTGTCCATCCCGAGCGCCTGCAGGTTCGTCCGCTGCGCGTACTCGGCCAGCATGGGCCCGGCCAGGCGCGGGAAGCCGATCAGCGGATAGCCCGTTGGCAGGCGCTTGCGCAGCAGCCGCACCAGCTCGACCGTCGGCTCGATGACCCAGCGCCGGAATTGCGACGGCGCCAGGATGCCGGCCCAGCTGTCGAACAGCATCAGCGCCTCGGCCCCGGCCGCGGCCTGCGCAAGCAGGTACTCGGCCGTCGCTTCCGTCACCATCCGGATCAGCCGGGCGAACAACGCGGGGTCGCCATGCGCCAGCGCCCGCGCCTGATGGAAGGCGCCGCCCGTGCCGCGCCCGTCCACCATGTAGCAGGCAACCGTCCAGGGGCTGCCGGCGAAGCCGATCAGCGCAACCCTCGGCGCGTGCGCATCCAGCGCCTCCCGGACCAGCCGCACGGTCTCCAGGATCGGCGTGATCGCCTCCGCCACGCGCTCCGGTGCCAGGGTGGCGAGGCCCGCCGCGTCGCGCACCGGCGCCAGCACCGGGCCTTCCCCCTCGGCGAAGCGCAACGGCTGGCCCAGCGCCCAGGGCAGCATGAGGATGTCGGAGAACAGGATCGCCCCGTCCAAGCCGAACCGGCGGATCGGCTGCAGCGTGACCTCCGCCGCCAGCTCAGGCGTCGTGCAGAGCGTGATGAAATCCCCGGCCTGCGCGCGCAGTTCGCGGTATTCCGGAAGGTAGCGGCCGGCCTGGCGCATCAGCCAGAGCGGTGGCGGCCAGACGGCCTCGCCGGCCAGGGCGCGGAGCATGGGCTTGTCGGGGGATCTGGGGTCGCTCGGCATCGGCTCAGCTTTTCAAGAATTCTGGGTATTTGAAAGAAGGGTTGAGGATGTAGGGCCTGTGGATGGTGGGGAGCCAGCCTACCCCGATTCCGCTCACAGAATCGCTCACGTGAGGATCGCCCGCGAAGAAGTTGATTCCGGACCCGAATCCGAAGCCGTGCCCAAGGCCGTCGGGAGCTTCGTGATCCTGTCCGATGTTCCGCGATGGCGGGCGCCGTGCCGGGCTGCCCACAGCAGCCCCGCATCGGCCCGGGATTGTCCACCTTGTCCCCCGCTCGGTCGCGGACCATCCCCCTGCCGTCCACCACGCCCTGTGGATGACATGGCCGCCGCAACGCCTCCCCGTCGCGGTCCCCGCTGCGCTATCCTGCGCCATGGCCCAGTCCCGATCCATCAACCTGCATCTCGTCTCGGACAGCACCGGGGAGACGCTGAACTCGATCGCCCGCGCGACCCTGGCGCGGTTCGAGGACGTGCACGTCATCCACCACCGCTGGAGCCTCATCCGCTCCCGCCTCCAGCTCGACCGCGTGCTGGAGGGCATCCGCCACGAGCCCGGGCCCGTGCTGTTCACGCTGGTCGACCGCAGCCTGCGCCACGCGCTGGAGCAGGAATGCGAACGGCTCGGCGTCACCTCCATGTCCGTGCTCGATCCGGTGATGGAGCTGCTGCAGGGGCAGTTCGGCGCTCAGGCGCGCGAGAAGCGGGCGGCGCAGCACGTGATGGATGCCGACTACTTCCGCCGCATCGATGCCATGCACTACGTGCTGGCGCATGACGACGGGCAGGGCGTCGCCGGCATCGCCGAGGCCGAGGTCTGCCTTGTCGGCGTCTCCCGCAGCAGCAAGACGCCGACCTGCTTCTACCTGGCCAACCGCGGCATCAAGGCGGCCAACGTGCCGATGGTGCCCGGCGCGGCGCTGCCTGCCGAGCTGGACGATCCGCCCTGCCCGGTGGTCGGGCTGACCATCGAGGCGCATGCGCTGATCGACATCCGCCGCCATCGCCTGCGCCTGATCGGCGCTGCCGGCGTGCGCCAGGATACCAACCAGTACATCGACCCCGAGAGCGTGAAGGCCGAGATCCTGGCGGCGCGCCGGCTCTGCACCCAGCGCGGCTGGCCGGTGATCGACGTGACCCGCCGCAGCATCGAGGAGACCGCCGCGACGGTGCTGCAGCTGATGGAGGCCTGGCACGCCCGGCGCGGCCGCGGCGCGCCGGCGGCCTCGGCCGATCCGGCGGCCGCGGTGCTCGGCACGGGCAGGCGCGACGCATGACGGCACCGCTGCAGGCGGCCGAGCCGCGCCTCGTCCTTGCCTCGGCCTCCGTCGCGCGGCGCGCGGTGCTGGAGGGCGCGGGGCTGGCCTTCACCGCACGCGCATCGGCGGTGGATGAGGACGCGATCAAGGCGAGCGCACGGGCCGAGGGGCTGGGTGCCGCCGACACCGCGCTGCTGCTGGCCGATGCCAAGGCCATGCGCCTGGCCACGAAGGAGCCGGAGGCACTGGTGATCGGCGCCGACCAGATGCTGGTCTGCACCATCGACGGCGAGGAGCGCTGGTTCGACAAGCCGCCCAGCCTGGATGCCGCGCGCGGGCACCTGCGCCTGCTGCGCGGCCGCGAGCACCGCCTGGTGACGGCCGTCGTCTGCTGGCGGCGTGGCGCGCGGGTCTGGCACCACGTCGCGGTGCCGCGGCTGACCATGCGCGCGGTTTCCGACACGTTCCTGGATGCCTACCTGGCGCTGGAGGGAGAGCGGCTGCTCGCCTCGGTCGGCGCCTATCGGCTGGAAGGGCCGGGCGTGCAGCTGTTCCAGTCCGTCACGGGCGAGCACTCGGCCGTGCTCGGCGTGCCGCTGCTGCCATTGCTTGCGTTCCTGCGCGACCACGGCGTACTGCTCGCATGAGGGCGTGGTGCGACGCCGTGCATCAGAAGCCCGGCCTGGCACGTTCCGACGCTTGACAGCAGCGCCGGTTACCGCGACGTGGCATGTTGCAATGCAACAAAGCCCACCCCTGCCCGGCACATACCCTTAGATGGCGAACAAGCCTCGGGCCGCTCTGCCCTCGGGAACAACCGCTTCGGCTCTACCGGAACCTGGCGCCCCTGCCCGCGGGCATCTGCAATTGCACAGCGAGACCGCCGGCCTGACGCCCTGGTGCGGGCCCGCCGCGCTCGCGCTGGCAACCGGCCACAGCTACGCCGATGCCTGTGCCCTGCTGCGCGCCGTCGCCCCTACCGGCTATCCGGAAGGCGAGGTCGTCACGACCTACTGGCGCGACCTTCTCGCCGGGCTCTCGGCTGCCGGCATCCCGCACGTACCGCTGCCGGTTCCGTCGCCCCACGATACGCTGCTGCGCCTGGTGCGGGGCGACGCTCTCGCGCCGGGCTGGTACCTGTTGCGCGTCACCGACCACTTCCTGCTGCTGCGCCAGCTCCGTCCCGGCCTGGCGCGGCTGCACGACAACCACCACACCGGCCTTGCCGTCAGCGGCCGCCTGCACGGCCGGCGCAAGGTGACGCACGCGGCGCACCTGCTCGGCGGGCCGCTGGTGGCGCGCGACGCGATCAGCGCAGCGGCGCGGCATCCCGTGGCAGGCGGTCGAGCACGGCGTGCAGCGCGGCCAGCGTCTCCGGCGGCAGGTGCCGGATGTCGCGCGCGAGGCGGTTCGCCAGGGCTGTCGCCTCGGCGCTGAGGCCGGCGGTGTCCAGCACGACCCGCGGGTGCGACAGCCGCGCCAGGCGTGCCAACTCCTCGGCATCGTCCCAGATCAGGCCGAAGAACTCGTTCACCTGGTGCACGAGGCCGGCCGAGGGGCGGCCCCGCCGCCCATGCTCCAGCGCCGAGAGATAGGCCGGCGAGACATGCAGCGCCGCCGCAAGCTCGGCCTGGGTGACGCCGCGCGCCTCGCGCAACGTGCGCAGCCGCACGCCGAACGGCGTCATCGGCGCTGCCGCCGCAGCAGCAGGTGCACGGCACCCGCATTGGCCTGGTGCGGATGCGCCGCGCCGAGCAGCAGCGGGCGCAGCTCCGGCGCGTTCAGCCAGTGCGGCACCTCCCGCCGCAGCACGCCGCCCTCCGGCGAGGAGCCACGGCCGGTGACGATGGCGATGCAGCGCAGGCCATCCGCCGCGGCGCCGCGGACGAAGGCACGCACCGCGGCATGCGCCTCCTGCGCCCTGTAGCCGTGCAGGTCGAGCGTGCGCTCCGGCCGGGTGCGGCCACGCCGCAGGTCGCGCCAGCGCCGCGCGTCCAGCCCGGCCGGCGGGCCGCCTACATGCACGTCGATGGGGGGAAGTGGCCGGCGTCGAGACGTGGCCTGCCCCGGGGACGGCGGCGCCGGCGCAGCCGGCGGCTCGGCGGCCGGTGCCGGGGCCACCGGCGCGGGGTCCATGACCTTGCCGGCCAGCGGCACCACCTGCGTCCGCCGCGCCCAATCGTGCCAGAGCGCACGCTCCGCCGGACTGAGCGACCGCGGGCGCCGGGCCGCCGACATGTCAGACCCCCGGAGGCGCGGAGGGATCCTCGGCCCCGAGCCCGGCAGGATCATCGTCGACCAGCACGACGTGCAGCCGCCGCGGGCCATGTGCGCCCAGCTCCAGCGTCTGCTCGATATCGGCGCTGCGCGAAGGGCCGGTGACGAACATCACGTTGCGCGGCATCGCGCCCAGCTCCGCGCGCAGCAGGTCCCACGCCTCCTCGTAGGCGCCGACGACGCGGCTGGCGCGCAGCACGACGATCTCCGTCTCGGCGAGGATGTTCAGCGTGGCCGGGCGCGTGGCGCCGGACGGCAGCATCAGCGTGCCGGTCTCCGCGATGCCGGCATAGCCGTGCTGTACGCTCACCTGGTCAGTCGGCTCGGCGCGACGTGCGGCGTGCTCGAGCAGCGGGCGGGCGGACCAGTCGATGCCGAGGAGCTCCGGATGCGGGGCGAGGACGAAACGCGGCGCCAGGTTCTGCGCGGCCAGGTAGTCGGCGATCGCCGCCGGCACCGCGGCGAGATCGGGTACGCGTTCGGCGCTGCCGAACTCCTTCTCGACATTGCGCAGGAGGAGCGCCAGCTGCTCGGCACGCGGCACCCGCGATCGTGCGGGGATGAGGTGGCGCGGATGCGCGGCCAGCCGCCCGTCCAGCATGGCGCGCTGGTCGGCCGGCAGGGGGCCGCGCTTCAGGCCGCGCCGGATGGCGCCGAGGATCTGGTCCCGGGACATGGGCTCCGTCCGCTGTCGCGGCCCCTATAGCGGCGATCGCGGACGAAGCCAGTGCCGGGCGCCTGACCGCCTTCAGTTCCGCGGCTGCTGGCGGTTGTCCGAGCGGTTGTCGCGCTGCTGCTCGTTGCGGTCCTGCCGGCGCTCGCGCTGCGTTGCGTTGCGGTCCTGGCGCTGGTCCTGCTGCACCGCGTTCCGCTGCTGGTCCTGGTCGGGCTGCTGCGCAACCGCCGCCGGCGCGGCGAGGGCAAGCGTGACGGCGAGGGCAAGGAGCGTCTTCATGGCAGGATTCCAGTGTTGGGTGCGACGGCGGGACTGCGGTCCAGCCTGGATCAGCGGCGCCGTGCACGCTGTTCCCGGGCATGGCGTGCCATGAAGGTGCCGCCCGGCTCCGGCACCGGCAGGTCGCGCCCCGCCGTCCAGCCGCCAGCGAGCGGCATGGACCGGAACGCTCCCTTGCCGCGGCCGAGCAGACCCAGCATGCCCGCCGCGGCCCGCGTTGCCAGGCGGTACAGCCCGGGCCGCCGCGCGAGAAAGGCCCAGAGGCCGAGGTTGGCGCGCACCGAGGCCGGCGTCAGGTGCCGCTCGAACTCGCGCTCGCGCCAGTGGCGCATCAGCTTCGGCAAGGGGATCTTCACGGGGCAGACGCTCTCGCAGCGGCCGCAAAAGGTGGAGGCGTTGGGCAGGTGCCCGGCCTTGTCCACGCCGACCAGGGAGGGCGTCAGCACCGAGCCCATCGGGCCTGGATAGACCCAGCCATAGGCGTGGCCGCCGACCGCGCCATAGACCGGGCAGTGGTTCATGCAGGCGGCGCAGCGGATGCAGCGCAGCATGTCCTGGAACTCGGTGCCGAGCATGTTGGAGCGCCCGTTGTCCAGCAGCACCACGTGGTATTCCTGCGGCCCGTCGAGATCGGCCGCGCGCCGCGCGCCGGTGCTGAAGGTGGTGTAGACGGAGAAATCCTGCCCGGTGGCCGAGCGTGCCAGCAGGCGCAGCAGGCTGGTGCAGTCCTCCAGCGTCGGCACCACCTTTTCGATGGAGGCGATGGCGATGTGCACGCGCGGCAGGGTCTGCGTCAGGTCGCCATTGCCCTCGTTGGTCACGATCACGCTGCTGCCGGTTTCGGCGACCAGGAAGTTGGCGCCGGTGATGCCGACATCGGCCGCCAGGAAGCGCTCCCGCAGGCGGGTGCGCGCCTCGGTGAGGATGTCGCGGCGCTCGGCGAAGACGCGGTCGGCGGGCAGGTCGGTGTGCGCGCGGCGGAAATCCGCCTCCCAGTCCTCGCGGTTGAGGTGGAAGGCGGGGGCGATGATGTGGCTCGGGTGCTCGTGCCGGAGCTGGATGATGTACTCGCCGAGGTCGGTCTCGACCGGGGTGATGCCGTTGGCCTCGAGATGGGCATTCAGAGCGATCTCCTCGGAGATCATCGACTTGCCCTTGGTGACGGTGCGGGCGCCGGCCGCCTGGCAGATCGCCAGCACGGCGGCGCGGGCCTCCTCGGCCGTGCTGCACCAGTGCACCGTGCCGCCGGCCCGCTCCACGTTGGCGGCGTAGGTCTCCAGGTAGAAGTCCAGGTGCGCGAGGGTGTGGTTCTTGATGTCGCGGCCGATGTCGCGGAGCTGCTCGAACTCCGGCAGCGCCGCGACGGCCGCGGCGCGGCGCTGCAGGAAGGCGCCCTTGGCGGTGCCGAGCGCCTTCTGCAGGCCCGGGTTGGCCAGGGCGCGGGCGGCGTTCTCCTTGAAGCGGGGCGAGGTGATGTGCACGGGCATGGAACTCCTGTCCCGCGCTGGGTAGCGTGTTCGCAGCGTTGCGTCATCCGGGCGCGCGCAGGGTATGTCCCGCCCCCTGATCGCGCGGGATGTCGGATAGCACGTTGGGACTGGACGATGGCAGCTCAGCAGACACAAACCAGCACGGAGGTGCCGGCGCCGACCGCTGGCAGCAACCGTGGGAATTACAGCTTCGAGAAGTATGATTTCAACCTGAATGCAGGGATTCCGGAGAGGCACGCGAGAGACCTGCCGATCTTCTTTCAGAATTTTCACCTCGACCCTACCAGCCTTGACCCGCAGACCGTCCTGCTGGCGCGGCGCTTCTTCCAACGCCACGTCGTCAACATCGCGTATTTCGACAGGCTGGTACGCTGGGGACGCTGGCAGTTTGCGGGTATTATCTTGCTTGCAGCGCTGGTCGCGCTGCTTGCGCCCCTGGCGGTCCATTTCATTCCATCGGAATTGAAGCACGAGCCCGTCGCCGTCGTTGCCGTGCTCAGCGCCGCCGTCGCCGGCGTGGTGGCAGTCTGGAAGCTGCTGCAATCGCAATGGCTGGCGGGATTGCGCATGGATGAATGGCGCACCATCGCGCGGAAGCTGCGCAACGATCTCTATCGGATCGAGGGCAAGCGGCGCGCTTCCGTCGAGGCGAAGCAACGTGCTGCCAAGGCGACACTGGCAGAGGTCGACAAGGCGCTGGCGGAGACACCTGAAACCAAGAAGGCATTGTGGCGAAACTTGTCCGCCGAGGTGCGATCGAAGCTCATCAACCCGACGTTGGATGAGGAGAAGGACTGGGATGCTCTGCAGACGCTGTTTAAGACTGAGGCCGACGCGATCCTCAGGGCCCCCGGCGCCGTGACCAAGGAGGAGGAGGCGAGTCTTCGTGACGAGTTCCAGGCTGCCATCACGGCGGCGGAAACGATTCTCGAAGAGGAGATAACGGCGCAGTTCAAGGTGATCTACGACACGAGCCGCCTAACCCAGATTGCCGAATCCATTCCCACTGCCCTGACCACGGTGCAACAGAAGCTGAGCACGTTTCACGATGCACGGACGAACGACGCGAAACAGCGCGGCGAGGAAGTCGCGGCGGATCGTAAGTTGGAGCGCCTGGAGAGAATTCGCGCCGAGCGGGTGAAGGAATACAAGAGTGCCTTGGACGAAGAGATCAAGCTGACTGCCGACAAGAAGCCCTGGGACGGCGGCGATGCGAAGCCCAATAAGCCCGATGATCTGGCTGCGCTGATTGCGCAGAAGAAGCTGCGCGAGCGCCTGTTGGAAGAGATCGACGCCATCGACACCGAATGGAAGGAGTTGCGCAAGCTCCAACGCAATCGGACCGCCTGACCCCGTTTCTCGGGCGCGGCCCCACCACCACCGCCGCGATAATCTCCGCGGGGGGGTCCCTTGCCCTCGGCCGGGTCGCGCAAAGCCGCGCGCGGGCCGGCCGGCTATTCCGCCGCCGCGCCCACCACCTCGAAGAACCGGTTCTTCAGCCCCTTCTGGTTCTCGTAGATCGAGCCCTGCAGGTCCGCCGGCGGCAGCGGCAGGCGCACCGGCACCGCCGCCAGCCGCGGCTCGATGCCCGGCGTGCCTGACACCATGAGCGCGTCATAGGCCTCCAGCCCGCCCGGGAAGCCCAGCAGCGGCCAGGCATCCGCGGCGCGGAACTGGAACAGCAGCAGCCGCCGGTCGCGGTTCGAAAGGTTCGGCGCCGAGCCATGCACCGCCCGGACATGGTGCACGGTGATGGAGCCGGCCCGGCCGGTCAGCGGGATCGCTTTCGCGTAGTCCACCTCGCGCTTCGAGGGGTCCATGGCGCCGCAGAATTTCCCCTCCGCATGGTGGTCGAAGACCGGCCCCTTGTGGCTGCCGGGGATGATCAGCAGCGGCCCGTTCTCCAGCGCCATGTCGTCCATCATCACGCCGACGGCGGCCAGGTCGTCGTTCGTGTGCGGGTAGAAGGCCCAGTCCTGGTGCCATTCCACCGCGGCGCCGAAGCCGGCCGACTTCAGGTTCAGCTTCGCCGTGTCGAACCGGATGTCGGGGCCCCAGAGGTCCTGCAGCACCGCGAGGATGCCGGGGTGGCGGACCAGGCCGGCATAGACCGGGTCATGCAGGTGCGGCGCCTTGATGCGCCGCACCCGCGGCATCTGCGGCGTGTGGGTGTCCTCCAGGTCGAAGACCGCGTCATGCGCCGTCACCTGGCGCGCCCGCTCGACGAAGCCGTCGGTGACGCGGCGCAGCGCGGCGACCTCCTCCGGGCCGAGCACGTCGGGCACGACGATGGCGCCGACCTCCTCGTATTCGCGCTTCTGGGTGTCCGTCAGCATGGCTCAGCTCCTGTACCAGCGCCGCGCCGCACGGGCGGCCTCGCGCATCGAATCCGCGGGCCGCGACTGGCCGGTCACGACGCGGGCGAACATGTCCACCACCACCCAGTTCTCGTTCACCGCGCCGGTGGCGGCGCTGATCGGGCCGCGGTAGCCCTCGTAGAAGGGCGTGTCCATGGCCGTGCGGTACCAGGCGATCCGCGGGTCGGAGGACCAGACGGCGCTGTCCGCATAGGCCTTCAGCGGCTGCGACCAGTAGCCGAGGCAGCCCGTCAGCCAGGGGTCGTACTGCTCCGCCTCCATCATGAAGCGCAGGTATTCCGTCGCCGCATTGGGGAAGCGGGTGTAGCGCGGCACCATGCCCATCAGCGTCAGCGCGGTGGAGGGCGCGCGGCCGGCGACGCCATGCGGCATGTCGGCGTGCTGGATGTCGGCGGCGATGGCGTTCTGGCGCGCGTCGTTCTCGGTCTTCGTCGCGTAGTAGATGGAGACGCCGTTCTGCGTCAGCCAGAGGTCGCCGGCGATGAAGGCGCGGTTGTTGGAGGCACCGTCCCAGGCCATGGTGCCGGACACCATCGTCTCCTGCATCGCCCGCGCGTAGTCCAGCGCGCGCAGCGTCGCGTCGCTTTCGAGCGAGACCTTGCCGTCCTCATCGACCAGCGATCCGCCATGCGACCAGAGCAGCCAGTTGGCATAGGCCGGCGCGTCGCCCGGCGCGTGGCTGAGCGCGAAGCCGCAGGGCTTGCCGATGCGCTTCAGCCCCTGGCAGAGCCGCAGGAAGCCGGCATGGTCCATCGGCACGGAATCGAACCCCGCTTCCTTCACCGCGGAGACGCGATAGACCACGGGGGAGGAGGCGGCGCCCATCGGCAGGCCGAGCCAGTCGTCGCTGCGGTACTTGCGGCCATAGGCCAGCGCCAAGTCGTACCATCCGCCGTAGCGCCGGCCGAGATAGTCGGCGAGCTCGGTCATCGGCCGCACCTTGTCCGCATAGAGGTGCGGGTCGGCGCTGAAGCCGATGATCACGTCGGCACCCTGGCCGGTATTGAAGGCGACCGCGACCTGCACCGGCATGTCCGGCCAGTTCACGTAGTCCACGCGCACCTCGATGCCGGTGCGCTCGGTGAAGCGGCGGGAGTTCTGGTTGAAGATCGCCTCGTCGGGCTCCACGAATTTGGCCGGGCGCAGCACGCGGAGGCGCGCGCCGGGCTCGGCCGGCAGGCGCGGGGCGGCGACGTCGGCGGCGCGGATTTGCGCCCGTGCGGGGCCAGGGCCGGCGAGCAGCCCGGCCCCGATGGCGAGCGTCGTGCGGCGGGGCATCCCGGAATTCTGCATGGTTCCTCCCGTGCGGGCTGGTCCCGCCTGCGGAGAGGTTACCCAGGCGCCCGGCCGGGCGTCGAGCCTTCCTCGCCGCGGTGCTAGCCTGGCGAGGTCAAACCGCCTGGAGGACGCCCATGACCATCGCGGTCGAATCCCTGCCTGCCCGCGTGGCAGCGGCGCCCGCCCTCGCGCGCTGGGGCCGCGACCTGCACGCGGAGGTGCTGCTGGCGGTGGGCGACCGGGAATGGCTGCTCTCCCTGCGCGACGGCCAGGTGGCCCGCGTGCAGCCGGGACCCTTCGTGATGCCGCGCTGCACCTTCGCGCTGCGCCTCGATCCCGAGGGCTTCGCCCGCTTCCTGGCGCCGCTTCCGGAGCCGGGCTGGCAGGACCTGCTGGCGCTGCGCCGTACCGGCGCCCTGCGGGTGGAGGGCGACACTCTGCCCTTCTTCCAGCACCTCATGTGGTTCAAGGGCGCGCTGGCACTGCTGCGGGAGGGCGCGCCCGCCGCCATCCCGGCGCCGCGTCCCGCGCCCTGGGGGGCTGTCACCGCCGAGCCCATCACCGGGCGCTACTGGCGCATCGATATCGAGGGCCGCCCGCACCGCGTCTATGTGGAAGAAGCCGGTGAGGGCGCGCCGCTGCTGCTGCTGCACACCGCCGGCAGCGACGGCCGCCAGTGGCGCGACCTGCTGAACGACGCCGAGATCACGCGCCGCTTCCGCTGCATCGCCTTCGACATGCCCTGGCACGGCAAGTCCTCGCCGCCCGCGGGCTGGGAGGGCGAAGGCTACCGCCTGACCACCGCCGGCTACACCGGCCTGGTAGTGCGCATGGCGGAGGCGCTGGGGCTGGACCGGCCCATCGTCATGGGCTGCTCGATCGGCGGGCGCATCGTGCTGGACCTGGCGGCGGAGCATCCGGCGCGCTGGCGCGGCGTGATCGGGCTGCAGGGCAGCGCCTTCACCGGCCGCTACTACGACCTCGCCGTGCTGCACCACCCGCACATCCATGGCGGGGAGGTGAGCGCCGCCATCGTCTCCGGGCTGGTGGCGCCGACCGCACCGCAGCACGGCAAGTGGGAGACGCTGTGGCACTACATGCAGGGCGGGCCAGGCGTGTTCCGTGGCGACCTGCACTTCTACTCGGAGGAAGGCGACCTGCGGCCGAAGCTCGCCCGCATCGACACGGCGCGCTGCCCGGTGGTGCTGATGAACGGGGAGTACGACTACTCCGCCCGGCCGGAGGACGCGCGCGCCACCGCGGCGGCGATCCCGGGGGCGGAGGCGATCATCATGCCGGGCCTCGGCCACTTCCCGATGAGCGAGGATTTTTCGGCGCTGAAGCCGCACCTGCTGCCGGTGCTGGAGCGGATGGTGGCCAGGGGCTGAACCCGCGCCCGCCCGCCGCGCTTTCTGCCGGAACGGTGCAGGAGGCGCGGCGATGCCAGGGGATCGGCGCACGCGCGCGGTGGCGCGCAACATCGAGGAGGTGGTGCGGCTCGAGCAGGAGGCGGAGCGCGCCCGCCCGCCGTCCAGCCGGGTCGCCGACCTGATCGCCGGCATGGCCGGCACGCTGTGGTTCGTCGTCGGCCACGCCGTGGTCATCGCCGCCTGGACGGCGGTGAACCTCGGCGCGGTGCCGGGCCTTCCGGCGTTCGATCCGCCGCCCTTCGGCCTTCTGGGCGGGCTGTTCTCGCTGGAAGGCGTGCTGCTCGCCGCCTTCGTGCTGATGAAGCAGAACCGCATGAGCGCGCGGGCCGACGAGCGCGCGCATCTCGACCTGCAGATCAGCCTGCTGGCCGAGCAGGAGGTGACCAAGGTTCTGCAGATGCTGGAGCGCATCAGCCGGCAGATTGGCATCGAGGACAGGGTGGTGGACGAGGAGGCGCATGAGCTCGCGCGCATGACAGCGGTCGGCGACCTGGCGCACGACCTGCACGACAGGCTGCCGGATCGGTAACACAACCGCCAACGCTCTTTCCCGACCCGATAGAGCGGGATGCGTTGAGGCAGAATCGCCGCAAACGCTGAATCCCGCGACCCGGCAAAGGCTGGAGCGTGTTGCGT
>JAIEOP010000104.1 GCA_019750465.1 Acetobacteraceae bacterium
CCACGGAAGTCCTGACGACCGGGCTAACAAGTTCCGACGGAACGCCGACGAGGATTTTTTCTATTCAAAACAATGAATTGCTCGGATATGCCTGACGGGCTCACCGGACCGAACGGTGGATCGACCCCTGGGCCGGACGGCGCCGATGCTTCCGGCGCGGTGTGGCGGATCGGCGACTGGCAGGTGGATGCCGCCACCGGCGAGTTCCGGCGCGGCACCGAGACGCTGCGGGTCGAGCCCAAGGTGGCCGAGACGATGCTCTACCTGGCCCAGCGGGCCGGCCAGGTGGTGAGCCGCGACGAGCTGCTGAACGCCGTCTGGCCGGGGCTGGTGGTCGGCGATGACGCGCTCACCCAGGCCATCATCAAGCTGCGCAAGGCGCTCGGCGACGATGCGCGGCGGCCAACCTACATCGAGACGCTGGCCAAGCGGGGCTACCGCCTGGTCGCGCCCGTGGCGCGGATCCCCCGGACCGTGCCGGTACCGCCCGCGCCGCCGGCACCCGCGGCACCGGCCGAGGCTCCGGTTGTGGCGATGGGATCAGCACAACCTGCGGACATTCCTCTGGCCGCCGCTGTGCCGCAACGGCGCAGGGCCTGGCGGTGGGTTGCGCTCGGCGGCGGCCTGGCCACGGTGGCGCTGCTGATCGGCTTCGCCCTTGGAATCCAGCAGTCCCTGCCCTGGCCGGGCGGCGGCCAGGACGCCCCGCGTGCCGCCGCCGACGCCGCACCGGTGATCGCAGTGCTGCCGCTGCGCAACCAGGGCGGCGACCCCGCGCGCGACTTCTTCAGCGACGGCATCACCGACGAGATCATCCACGCCCTGGGGCGCTATTCCGGCCTGCGCGTGATCTCGCGCAACTCGGTCCAGCAGTTCAAGCAGCGCGAGGCGACGCCGCGGGTGATCAGCAGCGAACTCGGCGCACGCTACGTGGTGACCGGCAGTGTGCGTGAGGCCCAGGGGGAGGCCCTGGGGGAGGCCCTGGGGGAGGCCCAGGGCAAGGTGCGGGTGGCGGTGGAGCTGAGCGACGCCATGAGCGGGCGCGTGCTGTGGTCGGAACGCTTCGAGGGCGAGGGTGGCGGCGTTTTCGAGATCCAGGACCGCATCGTGCGCAGCATCGTCGGCGCGCTGGCCATCCGGGTGACCTCCTTCGAGAGCGAACGTGCCGCCGCGCGGCCCCCCAGCCAGCCGGAAGCCCATGACCTGGTGCTGCTCGCGCGGTCGCTGGAGCGCCGGGCCGAGCGCGCCGCCAACCGCCAGGGCCGCGCCCTGGTCGCGCAGGCGCGCGACCTCGCCCCCGACTATGCGATGGCGCATGTCGTCGAGAGCGAGTTGGAACACCAGCGCGCCGATCTCGGCTGGATGGAAGACCCGGTGCAGGGCCTGGTGCTGGCCGAGCGGGCGGCGCGGCGGGCGCTCGCCCTCAACGATCCCGGGGCGAATGCCCGCGCGCATGCCATGCTCGCCCGCATCCTCTCCAAGCGGGGCGACCATCAGCGGGCGCTGGCGGAGGCCGAACGCGCCAAGGCGCTCAACCCCAGCGACACCTTCATCACCGAGATACTGGCCGAAACGCTGCTCTGGATGGGCCGCGGCGACGACGCCGTGGCGCTGCTGGAGGCGGCGCTGCGGCTGGACCCGGCCGGGCGGGCGTCGCCGGTCCGGTATACCATCGTCGGCGCCTACTTCACAGCCGGGCGCTACCCGGAGGCGCTGGCGGCGGTCGACCGCGGGCTGGCCGATCACCCGAACCTCGCCTTCCTGCACGCGATACGCGCCGCGATCCTGGTGCAGCTGGGCCGCATGGATGAGGCCCGGCAATCCTACGCCGCGATGCAGCGCGTGCAGCCCAATTTCCCGGTCGAGGCGTTCGGGCACCAATACGCGGATCCCGCGATCCGGGATCGCCTGCAGGGCGCGCTGCTCCGCGCCGGCCCCTGACGCGCGGCCGCGGCCTTGGTTATCGCGGCAGGGCAGGCCGGTTGTTGGCCCAGATATGGCTGGCGCGGGCGGTGACTTCCGCTTCCCGACCCATGGCCCGCTCATGCCCCGGGGCGCTGAACAGGAACAGCCTGCCGTCGATGACGCGCCACAAGTCGGGCCGGCCCTGGCCGATGATGCCGACGCTGAGCCCGGTCGTGCACAGGCCGCCGAATTGCGGCAGGTAGCGATCGGGGTCGGCCACGAAGGCGGCCCGGTTCTCGGCGCTGGCGAACAGATAGCGGGCCCCGTCGAAATCCTGGGCGAGCGCCGGCTGCCCCTGCACCGGACCGCCGTCCCGGAAGTAGCTGACGACATCCATGCCCTGCAGCGCGACCGTGGGCCGGCTGCTGCCCTGCGCCTGCACCGGCAGGGCGGCGAGCAGCATCAGCGCGAAGGCGGCCAGGACGGTACGAAAGGCTGCCATGACGCGATGTCTCCGATGCTCGGCTGTGCAAAGACTACAGCAGGACGCGCCGGGAATGAAACCCTTGCAACGGGCGGTCCTCCTCTGCCGGCCGCGTCGTCCGCCCGCGCCGCCGCGCTGCGCACGGCATCGAGCGGAACGAGGCTGTCGCGCTCCGCCGCGACGACCAGCAGCGCCGTCGGCGCCAGCATGGGGACCAGGCTGACGGAATCGAATTCGCGCACCTTCTCCAGCGACTCCACGGTGATCGCGTTGCGCCATGTCGGCGCGCCGTCCTTGTCCGCCTCGAAGAAGGCGAAGGCCTCGGCGCCGGGCAGGACGCAGGGCTGACCTTCCGGTACGACCAGCGGCTGATGACAGGCCCAGCCGATCGCGCAGCGAAAATCCTCGACCATGTCGAGCGGGAACAGCTGCCCGCGCGGCGCGCCGTCGCTCGCGCCGAAATGCCGGAAGTCGAAGACCAGCACGGCGCAGCCCGCGGCACGGAAGCGCTCGGCGATTTCGGCCAGCCCCTGTTTCTTCACCCCGCTGAAGCCATGCGCCATGACGATCAGCGGAACGGTGGCGTCGGTGGCAGGCCGGTAGAGCCGGCCGGCGCAGCTTTCGCCGCATGAGGCGAAGGCGATGTCCTCGCCTGTTGCGTTGAAGGAGCCGTCCGGGGTCATGCTGGAGGCTCAGGTATGGGGCTGCGCGCGGCGATCAGGTCGATCAGCGCGTCATGGGTTGGCGTGGCGATGCCGTTGTTCCGGCCGAGCCGGGCAACGGCGCCGTTGAGGCTGTCAATCTCGGTCCGCCGCCCCGCCGCGATGTCCTGCAGCATGGAGGAGCGGTGCCCGGCGCTGCGCGGCAGCACGATGGGCGTCAGCCTGTCGCGCGCATAGGCCATGCCGGACTCCGCCGGGCGGTAATCGTGCGCGGCGGCAAGCACCGCGAGCGTCTCCTCGGCCAGGCGCTCGATCAGGCCGCGCGTGGCGGGATGGGTCACCAGCTCGCCATAGGTCGGGCCGGTCAGCGCGCCGGTCGGGTTCATGCAGGTGTTGAACAGCAGCTTGAACAGGATCGTGTCGCGCATGGCCGGGTCCACGCGGATCGGCAGGAAGCCCGCCTGCGCCGCGGCGACGAAGGCCTCCAGCGGCGCGACCGCATCGCCGAGCAGCGGGCCGGTGTTGATCGGGCTGGCCGCCGCCTTGCTCTCGACATGCGCGAGTCCCTGGAGCGTATTGCGTTCGCATGCGCTCACGCATCCCGCTCCAGCCTTTGCCGGGTCGCGGGATTCGGCGTTTGCGGCGATTCTGCCTCAACGCATCCCGCTCTAGCCGCTCCAGACCGATCATCATCGCCGAGGCATAGACGGGGATCGCCGGGCCGAGCGCCGCGCGGATCGCCTCCGATGCGCCGATGCCGTTGTGCAGCGGCAGCACCGCGCCCGGCGCCGGCGTCGCGCCCGCGAAGGGCGCGAGGGCGGCCGCGATGTCATGGGCCTTGGTGGTGACGACCAGCATGTCGCAGCCGCGCGCGGTCGCGGATGGGCGGGCCGCGTCCTCGATGGCGATGCTGCCGGCCGGCAGGGCGTGCTCGCCATGCGGGCCGCTGACGGCGATCGCGGCCTCGCGCAGCGCGCCGACCGTCCCTGAACGCGCCAGCAGCGTCACGCGCTGCCCCGCGACCGCGAGCGACGCCGCAAGGCCAAGGCC
The DNA here is from genome assembly GCA_019750465.1 of Acetobacteraceae bacterium. GTDB lineage: Bacteria > Pseudomonadota > Alphaproteobacteria > Acetobacterales > Acetobacteraceae > JAIEOP01. The sequence continues at coordinate 4,102 of JAIEOP010000104.1, forward strand.
GACCGAGCCGGCGCCGATGACGGTTGCCGCGATTGGCATTGGCCGATGCCCCCTGTCCGCCCATCAGAACGTCACCACGCCGGCGTCGCGGGATCAACCCGCCGGCTGGAAGCCCGATGCGCGTACCACCGCCGTCCACTGCGCGAATTCCGCCCGCTGCAAGGCGGCGAGCGCGGCCGGGCCCGTGCCGCTCGGCTCGAAGCCCAGCGCCTCGATGCGCGCGCGCAGCGGGCCTGCGGCGATCGCCTCGTCGGTGACCGCGGCGAGGCGCGCGATCACCGCATCGGGCGTGCGCGCCGGCGCATAGAGCGCGAACCAGCCGGGCGCCAGGATGTCGTAGCCCGCCTCGCGCAGCGTCGGGATCTCGGGCATCGCGGCCGACCGCACCGCATCGGTGCTGGCCAGGATGCGCACCCGCCCGGCGCGGTGATGCTCGCGGAATTCGCCCAGGCTGGCGACGAACATCCCGATGCGGCCCGCCTGCAGGTCCGGCATTGCCGCGGCGGTGCCGCGATAGGCGACATGTTCGAGCGGCACGCCCGCAAGCCGGCCAAACTCCGGCCCGGCGAAATGCGCCCCGAGGCCGATGCCCGGGCTGCCGAAGCTGCGCCGTGTCGGATCGGCGCGGAACCAGGCCACCAGATCGGCGACCGAGCGCGACGGGTTCTCCGGCCCCACCGCCAGCACCTGGCCGAAGCGCAGCACCTGCGTCACCGGCCGGAAATCGGCGACCGGGTCGTAGCCGAGGGACGCTTCGGTCAATGGCTGCAGCACCATCTGCCCCGCCGCGGCGAACAGCAGCGTGTTGCCATCGGGTGCGGCGGCCTTGACAGCCTGCGCGCCGATCCGCCCGCCGGCGCCGGTCCGGTTCTCGACGATCGCGGGGCGGCCGAGCCGGGCCTGCAATTGCTCGGCCAGCAGGCGCGCCACCGCGTCGCCCGCCCCGCCCGCGGCGAAGGAGAAGACGATGCGCAGTGGGGCGCGCAGTGGGGCGTCCTGCGCCTGGGCGGCGGCGGGGAGCGTAGCGAGGCCGGCGAGCAGCGACCGGCGGGCGAGGGTCTGCATGGGCGCCTCCTTTGGCGTTGCCAGGATGGACGCTCGAGGATGAAAGTGGAATTCGTCTTTGGTTGGATCGCTCAAACCTGGAGTTATAGCCGATGGATAGCCGCGCCGCCTCGCGTCTCGCCCGCCGGCTGCGGCTGCGCGACCTGCATGCGCTGCTGGTCGTGCTGGACCAGGGCAGCATGGCCCGTGCGGCCGCGATACTCGGGCTGAGCCAGCCGGCCGTCTCCAAGGCGATAGTGGAGATGGAGACGGTGCTCGGCGTGCCGCTGCTGGAACGCGACTCCCGCGGCGTCCGGCCCACCGCCTTCGGTCTGGCGATGGCGGAGCGCGCCCGCGCCGTCCTGGACGAACTGGGGCAGGGCGCGCGCGATATCGCGCACCTGGCCGACCCCGATGTGGGCGAGGTGCGCATCGGCACCACCGAGCCGATGGCCAATACGATCGTCGCGGCGATCCGCCACATGGCGCGCGACCGGCCGCGCATCGCCTTCGATGTCGCCGTCGCCGATACCGGCACGCTGGTGGCGGACCTGCGCGCGCGACGGTTGGACGTGGTGGTGACGCGCTACGGCGTCGGTGCCGAAAGCGCGGACCTCGACGCCGCCTGGCTGTTCCGTGTTCCGCTGGTTGTCGTGGCCGATCGGCGCCATCCGCTGCTGCGCCGGCGCGGCCTGTCGCTCGCGGCGACGATGGGCGAGCCATGGGCGCTGTCGCCGCCGCACACGGCCCTCGGCCGCGTGGTGACGGCGGCCTTCCATCGGCACGGGCTCCAGCCGCCGGCCGCCAGCGTGGTCACGCTTTCCATCACCCTGCGGCTCGGCCTGATCGCCGGCGGGCGTTACCTGTCCATGCTGCCGCGGACCAGCCTGCATCACGCGACCAACGCACCCTGGCTGCGCGCATTGCCCCTCACCGTCGAGGAAAGTGGCGAACCGATCGCGGCGCTGACCCTGCGCGGGCGGTTCATGCCGGGGCCGGTGCGGGTCTTCCTCGATGCGCTGCGGCAGATCGCGCCACGCATGCCGGGTGTGGATGCCGTCCTGCCGCCCGGCTCGGCCACCTAGAGCGGGATGCGTTGAGGCAGAATCGCCGCAAACGCCGAATCCCGCGACCCGGCAAAGGCTGGAGCGTGTTGCGTGAGCGCATGCGAACGCAATACGCTCTAAGCAGGCTTTCGTGGCTTGGCCCGCACTTCGTGCGGTCCAAGCGCCTGAAATGCAAGCCTGCTTAGGCTCCTGTTCGGGCGCAAACCTCCAGAGGTTTGCTTAGGCCGTCGCGGGCGGTGCGGCGAGCCAGCCCCGCATCTCGGCCGCCTGCGCGCGCAGCCACAGCACGTCGAAGCCGGCGATCATCCGGTAGCCGCGCGCGAACAGCGCCTCCGCCTGGGCGCGCGAGAAAGCGACGCCGCACAGCGGCAGGCCGGCGGCGAGTGCCGCGCGCTCAACCCGCCCCACCGCCGCGACGAAGCCGGGATGGTCGAACTGCCCGGACACGCCGAGCGCGGTGGAGAGATCGAACTGCGCCGGCACGATGATGTCGATGCCCGGCACGGCGCAGATCTCCTCGATCGCCTCGACCGCGCCGCGCGTCTCGATCAGCAGGCAGCAGACGAGGTGGTCCTCCACGGCCTTGCGATAGGTCGGCATCTGCGCGCCCCAGCGCGACTGCGCGATGAAGGGGCCGAAGCCGCGCGTGCCGTTGGGCGGATAGCGCAGGGAGGCGACCGCATCGCGCGCGTCCTGCACGCTCTCGGTCAGCGGGAACATGATGCCCGCGGCGCCGAGATCGAGGGCACGCTTGACATTCGCGGGATCGTTCACGGTCACCCGCACAAGCGGCGCGCAGGCCGTGCCCGCGGTCGCCGCGATCATCGCGTGCGCGCTGGCGTGATCGACGGCGCCGTGCTCGAGGTCGACCACCACGCAGTCCGATCCGGCGGCCGCCAGTGCCTGGGTCACCACCGCGGACGGGATGGTGCAGAGCTGCATGGTCAGCCTGTCGCTTGTGTCGCGCAGCCGCGCCTTGAGCGCCATCGTGGTCATGCGTGTGGTTCCGTCATCGGGTCGCTCCGTGCACCAGGCGGATCGGCAGCTTGCCGCTGTTCTCACCCCGATACAACCGCGCGATCGCGCCAGGCGCGCGCTCCATGCCGTGCAGGATGTCCTCGCGATAGGCCAGCCGGCCGGTGCGGACCCACGCCGCCAGCCGCGCCGCTGCTTCTTCCCTGCGCTCGGCGTAATCGAAGACCAGGAGGCCCTCCATCCGGGCGCGCCTGACCAACAGGTGCCGCTCCACGCGCGGACCCTGCGGCCAGGGATCCCGGGTGGACAGGGCGCCGGTGCCGCAGATCACCACCCGCGCGCGCACCGCGAGTTGGCGCAGGACGGAATCACTGATCGGGCCGGAGGTGTTGTCGAGATAGAGCTCGCCGCGGTGCCGAGCCAGGCGAAGTCGCGGTTGCCGATCTGTGTGCAGACGCCGCTCGCGCCGGCGTGCCGCGCGCCGGTGTCGTCCACCGAGATCCGGCGCGCCGTCGCCAGCCCCGCGTGCAGCACCAGGTCCCGCACCACGAAGCCGTCCTGGCCGGCGATCAGCAGCCGCATCACCTGGCGCTTGGAGATGTCGATGCCGCGCAGCAGGATCAGCAGCCGGCCTACCGTGACCTGGCCCCGATGGTGCTGCGCCAGCACGAAGCGCCGCCGCTCCGCCCCGAAATGGCCGGATATGCCGGCCGGCAACGCCGCCGTGATCCGCCGCCCCTCCGGCGTCACCCGGTATTCGCGCCGCAGCCGCAGCGGTAAGGTGCTCTAGCCCTCGTGTTTTCCGAGGCAGGACATCCGGCCAGGTGATCCCGCCCGAACGGACTTCTTGCTCTAGCCCCGGCCCCGGACGGGGGTTAATCCACCGCTATGTCACGCCAGTCGCACGGTGCCCGGCCCGTACAGCCTGGGGCGACCATGTCGCGCCCCGTCATTCCGCCGCGGGTCCGCCCGGCAGGTCGGATTGCCTCGTCCGGGCGGACCGCGGCGCGGCTGCCGGCCGGGCTGCTCGGCCTTGCGCTGCTCGCCGGTGCGCCGGCGCTGGCCCAGGCGCCCGCGCCGGTCACCGCGCCGCCCGCCGATGCCGGCGCCACGGCCGTGCAGCGTGGCGACAACCGCATCGTCGCGGTGGTGAATGGCGACGTGATCAGCCGTGCCGACGTGGTCAACCGCGCCCGGCTCTTCGCGCTGAACGCCGGCGTTACCCTGCCGCCCGAAATGCTGGAACGGCTGACCGCGCAGCTCACCCGCCTGCTCATCGATGAGCGGCTGCGCCTGCAGGAGGTGCAGCGCCGGCGCGTGCCGGTGACCGACGCCGATGTGGCCGAGGCGGTGCGCGACCTGGAAAGCCGCAACAACCTGCCCGCAGGCGCGCTGCGCCAGCAGCTCGCCGCGGTCGGCATCCAGCCGCGCGTGCTGTTCGACCAGGTGCGCACGCAGATCGGCTGGGCGCGGCTGCTGCGGCTGTCGCTCGGCCCCGATGCGCAGCCTTCCGACCAGGCGGTGGAGGAGGCGATGCGCGCCGCCCGCGCCCGGGTCGGCCAGCCGGAATACCTCGTCTCCGAGATCTTCATCCCGCTCGACGATCCGCGGCAGGAGGCGGAGACGCGGCGCTTCGTGGAGGAGGTGATCGGGCAGCTCCGCCGCGGCGTGCCCTTCCCGATGGTGGCGACGCAGTTCGGCCAGTCGCAATCCGCCGTGCAGGGCGGCGACCTCGGCTGGGTGCGCAAGGAGGAGCTGGACGAGGCGGTGGCGGGGGTGGTGGAGCGCATGCCGCCCGGCGCGATCAGCAATGCCATCCGCGTGCCGGGCGGCTTCCAGATCGTCACGCTGCGGCAGAAGCGCGAATCGGGGCGCGACATGGCGACCCTGCTGACCCTGCGCCAGGCCTTCTTTCCCTTCGCCACGCCGCTCAACCCCGAGGCGCCGACGCAGCAGCAGCGCGACGCGCTGGAGCGTGCGCAGCGCGTCTCCGGCGCCGCGCGCAGCTGCGAGGCCATCGAGCAGGCGGCGCGAGCGGCCGTGCCGGCAGGGGCGGACCGCCCCGTGGATCCCGGGCAGATCCGGCTGGAGACGGTGAACCCGCCGGAGTTGCGCAGCATGCTCGCCGGGCTGACGCCGTTGCGCGCCTCCCAGCCCATCATCACGCCGGACGGCATCCTGGTGATGATGGTCTGCACGCGGGAGACGCGGAACCTGGCGGAGCTGACGCCGGAGCAGGCGCGCCAGCAGATCCTGCGCGACCGGGTGGAGAACCTGTCGCGCCAGCTGCAGCGCGACCTGCGCCGCCGTGCGCAGATCGAGATGCGGAGCTGATCGGCCCGGCGCTTCCCTCGCTGCGCGACACCATCGCGCGGCATGGCCTGGATGCCCGCAGGTCGCTGGGCCAGCACTTCCTGCTCGACGAGGCGCTCTGCGCGCGCATCGCGGCGCTGGCCGGCGACCTCGCCGGGCGGCATGTGCTGGAGGTGGGCCCCGGTCCGGGCGGGCTGACGCGGGCGCTGCTGCGGAGCGCGGCGGCCGAGGTGGTGGTGGTGGAGCTGGACCGCCGCGCCGTCGCCGCGCTGGCCGAGCTGGAGTGCGCCTTTCCGGACCGGCTGCGGGTGGTGGAAGGCGATGCGCTGCGCCTCGATCCGGTGACGCTGCTGCCGACGGCGCCGCGGCGGATCATCGCGAACCTGCCCTACAACGTGGCGACGCCGCTGCTGGTGCGCTGGCTGCGTGGCGCGGTGGCGCTCGAAGGCATGACGCTGATGTTCCAGCAGGAGGTGGCCGAGCGCATCTGCGCCGCCCCGGATACCGAGGCGTATGGCCGCCTCGCGGTGCTGGCGCAGTGGCGGGCGCGATGCACCCTGCTGCTGCGCCTGCCGCCCGGAGCCTTCAGCCCGGCCCCCAAGGTGTGGTCCGCGGTCGTGGGATTCGCCCCGTATGCCGACGATCCCGGCCCAGCCCTGTTCACGGCGATGGAGCGGCTGACCGCGGCCGCCTTCGGCCAGCGGCGCAAGATGCTGCGCGGCAGCCTGCGCGCCCTGGGTGGGGCGGAGGCGATGCTCGGCGCCGCCGGGATCGCCGGCGAGCGCCGGGCGGAGACGCTCGGCGTCGCCGAATTCGACCGGCTCGCGCGGCTGCTGGCTGCGCGGCCGGGCTGATCACACGCCGGCGGTCTGGCCGGAGCTTTCGAGGCGCATGTAGGTGCGCACCGTCTCCGGCAGGTGCTGGTCGATCCACTGCGCCATGCGGACCTCCTCGTCCAGGCTCTGGCGGAGCAGTTGCGGGGCCTGGCCGTCGCCGGCGGCGTCGGCCATCTCCAGCAGCGCCTTGTAGGTGGCGATCTCGAAATGCTCGAAGGCGTAGTTGGCGAAGCTGTTCTTCAGCACCTCGTCCTGCGTCACGGCATGCGCCACGGCGGCCATGTTGCCCATGAAGCCGGTGACCATGTCCTTCAGCGAGGAATGGCTGGTGCCGAGCCGCTCGAGGATCTGCTCCAGGCGGTGCTGCTGGGTGCGCGATTCCTCGATGTGCTGGCGCATCCGTTCCGACATCGACGGGTAGTTCTCGAGCCGCTCGACCTGGCGGCTGAGCAGCTGGACGGCCTGCGCCTCGAGCGCGTGCGCGTTGCGCAGGCCGGAGATGTAGATGTCCTGGATCGAACTGGCCATGGCGGGGGAACTCCTCTGCGGGCTGCCGCCACAACCGGCGCCGCCGTGCGGGGTTTCCCATCCGAAGGCGGAAAGGGTGGCGCTTCAACGCCGGCAGCGGACGTGCTATGCTGGCTGTGTGTCCCCGTAGCTCAGCAGGATAGAGCACGGGATTCCTAATCCCGGGGCCGTGAGTTCGAATCTCGCCGGGGACACCATCCCCTGCCCACCCGGGTCGCCTCGCGGGGTTTCGCGCATGCGCGAAGGCGCCGGCGTTCCGCAGGTGCGTCCAACGGGGTCGGTCGTCGCGGCGGGTCGGGCGGAGCGAGGGGTGACGGTCCGCTTGGAGTGCCGCTCGGGCGCCCCACCTTGCCGGCGACACGATGGGCCGACTATCGTCCCGCCGGGACCGTCGGATGTGGCGATGGATCGGGCCGTGCCGGCCCGCACGACCAACCGCCGCCTGGCCGCCGTCACGCGCCGCCGCCATCCGCCACCAGGAGACGTTTCATGCCCCGGCTCGGCTTCGGCGCCTTCCTCGCCCCGCACCATCCGATCGGCGAGCACCCCATGCTGCAATTCCGCCGCGACCTCGACCTGGTGGAGCAGCTCGACCGGCTCGGGTACGACGAGTTCTGGTGCGGCGAGCATCACTCCAGCGGCTGGGAGATGATCGCCTCGCCGGAGATGTTCCTCGCCGCCGCCGGCGAGCGCACGAAGCGCATCAGGCTGGCGACCGGGGTGGTTTCCCTGCCGTACCACCACCCGTTCAACGTGGCGCAGCGCATGGTGCAGCTCGACCACATGACCGGCGGGCGGGCGATCTTCGGCTCGGGACCCGGCGCGCTGGCGTCCGACGCGCACACCCTCGGCATCGACCCGATGCTGCTGCGCGACCGGCAGGACGAGGCGCTCGGCATCATCCGCCGGCTGATGCGGGGCGAGCGCATCACCTACCAGGGCGACTGGTTCAACCTGAACGACGCGGCATTGCAGCTGCTGCCGCTGCAGGAGGAGATGCCCTTCGCGGTGGCGTCCCAGATCAGCCCCTCCGGCATGACGCTGGCGGGCAAGCACGGCATCGGCATCATCTCCATTGGCTCGCTGTCGAGCGAGGGGCTGAACGCCCTGCCGACGCAGTGGGGCTTCGCCGAGGAGGCCGCGCGCAGGCACGGCACCACGGTGGACCGCGCGAACTGGCGCGTGCTGCTGAGCTGGCACATCGCCGAGACGCGGGAGCGGGCGCGGGCCGAGGCGCGCGACGGGCTGCTGCGCCACCACAACGAGTATGTCGCCGGCACCCTGCAGCGCCCCGGCGCCAAGCCCTTCAAGGATCCCGACGAGGCGGTGGAGAAGACCGCCTACGGTCCCGGCGCCGTCGCCACCATCGGCACGCCCGACGACCTCGTCGCCCGCATCCGGGACGTGCTGGCGATCAGCGGCGGCTTCGGCACCGTGGTCGGCTTCGTGCACGACTGGGCGAACCCCGAGAACACCGCCCGCAGCTGGGACATGGTGGCGCGCTACGTGGTGCCGGAGATCAACGGCCACCTGCGCAAGCTGCGCGAGTCGCGCGAGTTCGTCGCCACCAACCGCGAGTACTTCGACCGCGCCAAGGAGGCGGTGATGGCCAAGATCACCGAGAATGCGGCGGCCGCCGAGGCGCTGAAGGTGACCCGCTCGCCGATGCTGGCCGCGTCCTCCAGCAACGTGCCGGATTTCGAGAAGGCGAAGACGGCGGCGGAATAGGCCCCGCGGCCCGCGGGTGCGCCGGAACGGAAAGGCTTCGCCACCGGCGCCGCGGGTGGCTACGATTCCGTCCGGCCCGGTGGCAGCCCGAACCTGCCCGGACGAGGGGAGGAGACGATGCCGCGACGCCGCCACCTGCTGCTGGCCGCGCCCGCGCTGCTGGCCATGCCGCGCGCCGCGACGGCGCAGGCGACCGAGGCACCCTGGCCGAGCCGCCAGCTGCGCATCATCATCCCATGGCCGCCCGGCCAGTCCACCGATTTCCAGGGCCGGATCATGGCGCAGCACTTCAGCGGGCGGCTGGGCCAGTTCGTGCTGCCGGAGAACCGCCCCGGCGCCGGCGGGCAGATCGGCACCAACATGGTCGCGAAGGCGGCCCCGGACGGCTATACGCTGCTCGCCGCCTCGGTCGGGCCCATCACCTTCAGCCCGCTGATCCAGCGCACGCCCTACGACGTCGAGCGGGAACTGGCGCCGGTTGCGAGCTACGGCCTGGCCTGCTTCATGCTGCTGGTCCGGCCGGACTTCCCGGCGACCGACCTGCGCGGCTTCCTGCGCGAGGTCAGGGCGCATCCGGGCCGGTACACCTTCTCCTCCTCCGGCGTCGGCGGCGCGCAGCACCTGGTCACCGCCATGTTCAACGCCAAGGCCGGGATCGATGCGCTGCACGTGCCCTTCTCCGGCAGCGCGCCCTCGATGAACGCGCTGCTCGGCGGCAACGTCAGCTGCGGCTTCGATACCGTCGCCGCGGCGCTGCGGCTGGTGCGGGAGGGCAAGCTGCGCGCGCTCGGCATCAGCACCGCCGCGCCCTCGCGGCTGATCCCGGACATCCCGCCGATCGCCTCGGTGGGCGGGCCGCCGGACTACGATGTCGGCGGCTGGAACGGGCTGATGGTGCCGGCCGGCACGCCGCAGCCGATCATCGACCGGCTCTGGCACGAGGTGCGCACGGGGCTGGAGACGCCCGAGATGCGCGCCCGCTTCGAGGCGATCGGCACCGACCTCGGGCCGCGCGGGCCGGCGGCGTTCCAGCAGCAGCTGCGCGACCTCTGGGCACTGTTCGGCCCGCTGATCCGCCAGCTCGGCATCCGCGCGGAATAGGACAGGATCGCATGCAGACGGACCGCTACGGCAACCCGGTGTCCACCGCCTCGGCCGCGGCGCGCGACGCCTATGTCGAGGGCTGCGACCTGCTGTTCTCCGGCAATCCCAGCCCGCGGCTTGCCTTCGAACGCGCCATCGCCGTCGATCCCGGCTTCGCGCTCGCGCATGTCGGCCTCGCCCGCGCATACCAGCTGCGCGGCGAGATGGCGCCGGCGCGCGCGGCGATGGAGCGGGCGCAGGCCCTCGGCCCCGGCCTGCCGGCGCGCGAGGCGAGCCACCTGGCGATGTATGCCAGGCTGCTCGCCGGTCAGGGCGCGGCGGCGCTGGCGGCGGCGCGCGAGCACCTGAAGGACTGGCCGCGCGATGCCATGGTGCTCAGCCCCTGCACCTCGGTGTTCGGGCTGATCGGCTTCTCGGGCCGTGCCGGGCGGGAGCGCGAGCAGGTGGAACTGCTCGACGCCCATGCGACCCATTACGGCAGCGACTGGTGGTTCAACACCCAGCACGCCTTCGCGCTGCTGGAGGTCGACGAGCACGCGGCCGCGCTGCCGAAGATCGAGGACGCGATGGCGGAGCAGCCTCGCAACGCCCATGGCGCGCATATCCGCGCGCACCTGTTCTACGAGATGGGCGAGCAGCGGGCGTCCTACGACTACCTGCGCGGCTGGATGCCGGACTATCCGCGCGACGGCCAGCTGCACTGCCATATCTCCTGGCACCTCGCACTCTGCGCGCTGGAGGCCGGCGACGCCGAGGCGGCCTTCCGCATCTACGCGGACTCCATCGCCCCGGAAGGCGCGTGGGGCCCGCCGATGAACGTGCTGACCGACGCCGTCGCCTTCCTCTGGCGCGCCGAGCTGGCCGGGCATCCGCGCGATCCGGCACGCTGGCGGGTGCTGCACGACTTCGCGCGCCGCATGTTCCCGCAGCCCGGCATCGCCTTCGTCGATACGCATGCGGCGCTGGCCGATGCCGTGGCCGGCGACGGCGCGGCGCTGGAGGCACGGCTGGCCGGGATGGCGGCGCTGGAGCGCGAGGGGCGGCTGCCGTCCGGCCCCGTGGTGCCGGCGCTGTCGCGCGGCTTCGCCGCCATGCTGCGCGGCGACCACGCCGGCGCCATCGCCACCATCGAGCCGGTGCTCGACCAGCACGAGCGCATCGGCGGCAGCCGTGCCCAGCGCGACCTGGTGGAGTTCACGCTGCTGCGGGCCTATCTCGCGACCGGGCGGCTCGACGCGATGCGGCGCATGCTGGCGGCACGCCAGCGGGGACCGAAGACCGGCTTGATCGCCGGGCTGGAGACGATGCACTGAACCCCAACGACATGCCGGCGCAGGCCGCGGTAAATCCCGGCATCATGACGGTGGCGTGAAGATCGTCGAGCCCGGCCGGCCGGCTCGCGCAACCCTGTCTGGACGGCGCCGCGCGGGTCGGCGATACAGGCGGTCTCCGACGTCTCACTGGTGCGAGTCCCGCGTTGAACCTTTCCGCCGAGCAGGTCGCCGCCGCCGAGGCGGCCGGATGCCGCTTCCTTCCCGCCCCGGCGGACGCCCTCCATCGCTTCGCCATGCAGCGCAAGCTGTTCCACGCCGGCGGCCGCGAGGTCCTGGCGACGCGCGGCGGCGGCCTCTACGAAACGGCATCGACGCTGGAGCGCCTGATCGCCGAGGGGCTGAAGCTGCTGCCGGCATCGCCGCGCGCGATGCCGGAGCCCGGGCCAAGCCAGGTGGCGGAGCCCGAGCCAAGCCAGGTGGCGGAGCCCCAGCCGCCGGCGATGGCCGAACCGCCGCCGGCACCGAAGCGAAGGCGGGCCCGGCCGGCCTCGGCCATGGCGCCGGCCGACCCGGCGCCCGCCTCTCCTGAACCCCCCGAGTCCGAGCCGGCATTGCCCGCCGGGCCGCGCGCCGCGGCGACGGCCATCCCACCGCGCAGCCGGCGCCACCATGCGGAGCCGCCGCGCTGGTCCACTGCCGGTGCCGCGCGTCGCGGCCGCGCAACCGTGCACTGGTCCACCCGCGTCCGCTGACGCCCGGTGGTCAGCCGCGCGGCAGGCCCACGACCTCCGCGAACCATGCGACCTGCTCGCGGTACTCCGCCAGCGTGTCGGCCGGAAACATCAGGCCGCAGCAGTGCTGCACGCCGATCGCCGCCAGCGCCGCCACCTTCTCGCGGATCACGTCCGGCGAGCCGACCAGGTTGGCGACGACCTGCTTCGACTGGTCCCGCCCCGTAAAGGCCAGCGAGACGCGGTGCGTGACGAGGTCGGATGCCATGTGGCGCGCCTCGGCCGCCTCCATCGTGCGGGCCACCGTCACCGAGAATTGCGGCGCCACCTCGATGGCCGAGGGGTCGCGGCCGTGCGCCGCGGAGCGCTCCACGCAGGCGAGGGTGTGCCCGCCCGCGTAGAGCGGGAGGGGCGACTGCACGGGCTTGGGCGCCATGGCGACGTCGCGGCAGGCGTAGTATGTCCCCGTGAAGGTCACGCGGTCCTCGGTGAACAGCGCGCTTATCATGGCGACTGCCTCACCGACCATGCCGCCACGATGCGCGCGCGGTGCCAGGCGCGGCGCCCAGGCGGCGAATTCCTCCCGGTACGCGCCGACCCCGATGCCGAGATCGAGCCGCCCGCCCGACATCGCGTCGAGCGTCGCCGCGGCCATGGCGATGGGCACGGGATGCACGGCGTAGGGGCTCATCGCCACGAGCGCCACGCGGATGCGGTGCGTCGCGCCCAGCGCCACCAGGGCCAGCGTCACCGGATCGCGCAGGAACAGGTGGCTCGCCACCCAGAGCGTGCCAGCGCCGCCCGCCTCCGTCGCGGCGGCGATGGCGGCGACCTCCGCCGGCGTCTCCCGCCCCTCCAGGGAGATGCCGAGGCGGGCGGGCCAGGCGCCGATCACGTGCCGCGCAGCCGGCGGCGCAGCTCCGCCTTGGCGATCTTCTCCAGCGTCGCGCGTGGCATCTCCTCGATTACGTGCACCGCGCGCGGCACCTTGAAGTCGGCCAGCGCGGCGCGGCAGGCGGCGATCACCGCCTCCGGCAGCGGCGCGGCGTCCACGCCCCCGTCCAGGGTGACGAAGGCGACCGGGACCTCATCGAGCATCGGGTGCGGCTGGCCCACCACCGCGGCCTCGCGCACGCCCGGCACCGTCATCACCACGCGCTCGATCTCCGAGGCGGCGACGTTCTCCGCGCCGACCTTCAGCATGTCCTTGGCGCGGTCGGCGAACAGGATGGCGCCGTCCGGCAGCAGGGTGACCAGGTCGCCGGTGGCGAACCAGCCCTCCGCGTCGAAGGCGGACGCGGTGGCGGCGGGGTCGTGCAGGTATTCGAGGAACATGGAGACGCCGCGCACGCCGCGGCAGAACAGCGCCCCGGTCTCGCCCGCGCCCACCGGCGTGCCGTCCTCGCGCAGGATGCGGATGCTGTATTCCGGCGCCGGCCGGCCGATCGCGCCCGGCGTGTTCGGCACATGCAGCGCGCCGACGATGCCGTGGCTGATCGTCTCGGTCATGCCCCACCAGCCAATGCAGGGCACGCCGAGACGTCGCGCCGCCGGCGGGTCGGATGTGGCGAAGCCGATCATGCGGAGCCCATGATCGGGCGGGATCTCCCCTTCCAGCACGGCGCGCAGCGAGAACCAGATGAAGGAGACCCAGGTGGTCCCGTGCTGACCCGCGACCTGCCAGAAGCGGCTGGTGGACCACTTCGGCTGCAGCACCGCCGTCCCCCCGGCCCAGAGCGTCGCCAGCAGCGAGTAGCCCAGCGCATTGGCGTGGAAGAGCGGCAGGTAGATCTGGTGCACGTCGGCGGGTCGGAGATCCTCGTGCGCCGCGTTCACCCGCGCCGCCCAGAGCGCATTGGCATGCGTCCAGACCACGCCCTTGGGGCGGGAGGTGGTGCCCGAGGTGTAGAGCACGAGCACCGGCAGCGCCGGGTCCGGCGCGCGCCGCGGCCGGTCCGCGGCGGTCTCGGCGAAGAGGGCGGCGAAGGCATCGCCGCGCGGCGCCACGGCGGGGATGCCGGCGTCATGCGCCGTCACGGCGATCCAGCGCAGGCCGGGCGCGGCGCGATGCACGAGCTCGGCGAGGCCGGGCTGGGTGACCGCCGCCACGCAGCGGGAATGCGCAGCAAAGTAGGCTACCTCGTCCCCGGCCGCGCGGGTGTTGGTCAGCACGGCGATGGCACCGAGCTCGGCCAGGGCGAAGGTGGCCAGCAGCAGCTCCGGCGCGTTCTCCAGATGCACCAGCACCGGGTCGCCGATGCCGATGCCGCGCCGCCGGAGCCCCGCCGCCAACCGCCCGACATCGTCGTGGAAGCGGGCATAGGTCCAGGTCTCGGCGGGCCCTGCGAAGGGAGCCCAGACCAGGAAGGGGTGGTCGGGGCGCAGCCGGGCGCGCGCGGCGAGCAGCCAGGGCAGGTCCTGGCCCGCAAAGGGGCCTGGCAGCCCGTGCTGGAATCCCGCCATGCGGCACCCTCCTTTTCGAGAGGGCGCCAGCCTAGGACAGGCGCCGCGCCGCTGGAACGCGGCCGGGTTCCGCGATCATGGTGCGGCGGTGGCGAGCCGGTGCGACCGCGCCGGGGAGGGCCGGATGCTCACTGGTGCACCTTCGGGCTGTCGGGCGCGGAGCCGCGTAGCGGCGTAGTGTCCGACAGCCCGAGCCCCTGCCG
>JAIEOP010000066.1 GCA_019750465.1 Acetobacteraceae bacterium
CCGACTTGCCGAGCAAACGCCGATCCCACAGCCATTCCGGCCGTCACGCTGGCAGCGTGTGAGAAATGCGGGCTAGCGCCAGGCCGGAAATATGGGTTGCGGTTTGCAGCCTTCGCCCGCGGCTTCAAACCGTTAGCCGCAAACCGACGCCGGGCCGCCGCCCTGCAAACCACCTGCAAACCGGATGGCATCATGACGCTTCCCTGGATGGCGGAGAAGATCCTGCTGCGTCCGGTGGCGGAGCCCCTCGGCGTCGCAGGCGGTGCTGTCGGACCAGCGGCGCCAGGCCTCGGCATGGGGCTTGTCCGGCCAGCGGGTGGTGATGCCGGCGCCGACGGCATTGCCGGTCCAGAGATCCACGATGCGGGCGGCGTAAGGGTCGTTGCGGACGGCGTCACGGGCACGTCGCGCCACGGTGGGTGCCGCCGCACCGACCTCGGCAGTGGCGCTGCCGCCGGACGCCGCCCAGCTGGAGGCGCGGCTGTCCTGGGCTGCGGCATAACCGCGGAGCGCGTGCCATGCATCGCGGAGACGCCCCATCACCTGCTTCCCTCGCGCGAGAAGCTGGCGAAGGTGACATTGGGGCGGCGCGCGGCAGTGTTTTCGGCGGCGTGGAGGACGGACAGGGCGCGGCTGAGTTCATCGAGCGAGCGGTACTCCACGGTGCGGCCGTCGAAGGTCACGCGCGTGGTGCCGCCCGTGAAGGCAGCCGCGAGGACGGCGGCGCGGGTGCCAGCGGGCTGCGCCAGCGCCCAAGCGCGGCCGCGGCGCAGACGGCAAGACCCCCTTCGTCGCCGCCGTCGAGACCACGCCCGAAGGCAAGCCGGTGCGCCTCAAGCTGCGGCGCGTCACCAGCTTCTGCAACCACGCGATCTCCGGCTTCGCCAAGCGTAGCCTCGACCCGACCTGCGAGGTCGTCAGCGATGGCCTGGCCTGCTTCGCCGCCGTCACCGACGCCGGATGCCGCCACCAGGTGGCCAAGACCGGCTCGGGGCCCGCCGCCACCCGCACGCCGGCCTTCAAGTGGGTCAACACCGCGCTCGGCAACATCAAGGCCGCCATCGCCGGCACCTATCGCTCCATCCGGCAGAAGCACGTGCCCCGTTACCTCGCCGAGTTCGAGTACCGCTTCAACCGCCGATACGATCTCGCCGCCATGCTCCCGCGCCTCACCTGGGCCGCCGTCCGAACCCCGCCAATGCCCTATCGATTGCTCAAACTGGCTGAGGTTTCCGCGTAATCAGGAAAGGCTATACCCGGCGCTATGAGTGATACCAACGCGCCGAGTTGTTGACCCATGCGGCGCGCCCACTGGCGCGAAGCCAGGCCGCGCGGATGCGCGGCGCCCGGCGTCCGAGGGGCGTTGACGTGTCAACATCAACGCGCGTTGGTATGACTCAGAGCACTAGCGGGCTTCCGCCACCTGCTCCTCGGTCGCCTCCGCCACCACGCGCCCCGCCCGCAGCCGGATCACCCGCCCCGCCGCGCGGATCGTCTCCGGCCGGTGCGCCACCGCGATGCGCGTCGTGCGCGCCGCGCCGATCGTCGCGTTCACCGCCCGCTCGCGCTCCACATCGAGGTGGCTCGTCGCCTCGTCCAGCAGCAGCAGCCCGGGCTCGCGGTACAGCGCACGGGCGATCAGCACGCGCTGCGTCTGCCTGCCCGACAGCGCCGTGCCCATGTCGCCGATCAGCGTGTCGTAGCCCATCGGCATGGCCATGATGTCGTCGTGCACCGCCGCCATCGACGCGCAGCGCTCCATCCGCGCGCGGTCCGGCTGGCCGGCGAAGAAGGCGATGTTGTCGCCGGACAAGCCGGCGAAGAGCCGGTCGTCCTGCATCACCACGCCCAGCATGGCGCGGTAGCGCGCCAGGCCGAGCCGCGCGTTGCAGCCTTCGCCCCGCCTCATGGTCGCTTCATGAAGGTCACCGGCCCGTGAGGGCGCGTGGGGAAGTGGGGCAGCAGGCAGGCGATCCGGGGCGTTCCGCTTGCGGCGTATCGCGCCGCTCGCTACGCGGACCACGCCATGCCCGACACCAACCCCGCCCCGGCGATCCGCTACGTCGCCAAGAACATGCGCCTCGACCTGCGCCTGATCGCGGAGATGATCCCGCAGGGTGCGACGGTGCTGGACATCGGCTGCGGCGACGGCGACCTGCTGGCCACCCTCACCGCGGAGAAGGGTGCCGATGCGCGCGGCATCGAGATCGACATGGCGGCGGTGACCGAAGCCGTGGCGCACGGCCTGGCGGTGATCCACGGCGACGCCGACAACGACCTCGCCTTCTACCCCGACGGCGCCTTCGACACCGTCGTGCTCTCGCGCACCCTGCAGGCGGTGGAGCGCCCGCGCGAGGTGCTGCGCCAGATGCTGCGCATCGGCCGCCACGCCATCGTCAGCTTCCCGAATTTCGGCCACTGGCAGGTGCGCTGGCAGCTGCTGACCACGGGCCGCATGCCAATGACCGAGACCTGGTCGCGCCCCTGGCACGAGACGCCGAACATCCATCCCTGCACGATCCGCGACTTCTTCGACCTCTGCGCGCTGGATGGCTACGTGGTGGAGCGGTGGCTGGCGGTGGACGACCTCGGCCGCCGCGCACCCTGGCGCCGGTTCCCGCGCCTGGCCAACCTGTTCGGCGAACAGGCGCTGTTCCTGCTGCGGCGGCGGTAGGCGATCCTGGCGGCCCGAGGAGCGGTGGTTTCCCGCTCGTCACGGCCGGGCGAAGACCCGGCCATCCCCGATGGCGCGACAGGTGGCCGGGTCAGGCCCGGCCATGACGTTCGAGCGGGTCAGGCGGTCGTCCCGCCGTCCACCGGCAGCGCCGCGCCGGTGATGAAGCTCGCCTCGTCCGAGAGCAGGAACAGCGCCGCATTGGCGATCTCCTCCGGCCGTGCCGAGCGCCGCATCGCGTTCGCCGTGCCGCGCGTGCGCACCAGCTCCTCCACGTCGTTGCCGCGCGTCGCGGCCTGGTCCGGCCGCGCCACGAATACGCGCAGCATCGGCGTGTCGGTGCTGCCGGGGCAGACCGCGTTCACCCGGATCCCCTCCGGCGCCAGCCGCTTCGCCAGGCTGCGCACGAAGCCCACCACGCCGAACTTCACCGCCGAATAGACCGGGCTGAACACCGAGCCCTGCAGGCCCGACGTGGAGGCGGTGAACAGCAGCGCGCCGCCGCCCCGTGCGCGCAGCTGCGGGATGGCGGCCTCGGTCGTCACCAGCACCGTGCGCAGGTTGAGGTCCACCGCCAGCTCGAAATCCGCCATGTCGATGCCCTCGACGGAGGCGGGCCCGGGATGGCCGACATGGTTCCAGACGAAATCCACGCCGCCGAAGGCCGAGGCCGTCTCTGCCACGATGTCGCGGGCGAAGCCGTCCCCGCGCAGGTCGCCGACGAGGGGGATGGCGCGGCCGCCGGCGGCCTTGATCTCCTCCACCACCGCGGCGACGCCGGGGCCGTCGCGGTCGGCCACGCCCACCGCCGCGCCCTCGCGCGCGAAGCGGATGGCGCCGGCACGGCCCATGCCGGAGGCCGCGGCGGTGACCAGGCCAATCTTGTTCTGCATGCGCATGGTGATGTCTCCTCCTCGGCCGATGATGCGCGGATCGCGCGGCGTGGTCGAGACGCCGCCCGCACCATCGGCATTGACGTGGCCGGGACGCATCCGCACGCTTCCGCCGGCCTCCCGGGCGCCTGGCGGCGCGGGACGCCGGGGAGGAGACGCCGTGCAGAACGACACCGAGGAAGCCGATTTCCAGGCGCTGCTGCGCGTGGCGGGAATCGCCATCCCGCCCGACCGCCATGCCATCATGCTGGACGCCTACCGGCACTGGCTGGAGCTGGTGAAGGTGCTGGACGAGCCCCTTCCGATGCCGGTGGAACCCGCCGCGGCGCCACGGTTCGGGGGGGCACGGCGATGAGCATCCCCCCGCCCGTCCCGAGCCTGGCCGAGGCCTCCGCCGCCATTGCCGCCGGCACGCTGTCCCCGGTCGCGCTGACCGAGGGGGCGCTGGCGCGCATTGCGGCGCTCGAGCCTCGGCTGAACGCCTTCATCACCCTGGCCGCCGACCGCGCCCGTGCCGCCGCCGCCGAGGCGGAGCGCGAGATCAGGGCCGGCCGCCGCCGCGGCCCGCTGCACGGCATCGCCTATGCGCTGAAGGACATCTACGACGCGGCGGGGCTGCCGACCACGGCGCATTCGCGCGTGCTCGGCCTCGACAA
Source organism: Acetobacteraceae bacterium (assembly GCA_019750465.1). GTDB lineage: Bacteria > Pseudomonadota > Alphaproteobacteria > Acetobacterales > Acetobacteraceae > JAIEOP01. The sequence goes on from JAIEOP010000066.1 coordinate 4,224, forward strand.
CGTCGCGACCGCGGACGCCACCACGACGCGGCTGCTGGAAGACGCGGGGATGGTGCTGCTCGGCAAGCTGGCGACGCATGAATTCGCGCGCGGCGGCCCGACCGATCCGCTGGCCTGGCCGGCCGCGAAGAACCCGTGGAACCCCGCGCATTTCGCGGGCGGCTCCTCCTCCGGCTCCGGCACCGCGGTGGCGTCGGGCATGGTGGCAATGGCCATGGGCTCGGACACCGGCGGCTCGATCCGCCTCCCGGCGGCCTTCCAGGGCATCGTCGGGCTGAAGCCCACCTATGGCCGCGTCAGCCGCCACGGCGTGGTGCCGCTCAGCTTCGGGATGGACCACACCGGTCCGCTGACGCGCACCGTCGAGGACTGCGCGATGACGATGCAGATCCTGGCGGCGCACGACCCGCTGGATCCGGGCAGCGCCGATGTGCCGGCCGGCGATTATCTTTCCGGGTTGAAGGCCGGTGTGCGCGGCCTGACCATCGGCCATGCGCGCGCCTTCGACGAGGCGGCTTCCCTCACGCCCGAGCAGGCGGCGGCGATGGCGGAGGCGGTGCGCGTGCTGCGCGGCCTCGGCGCCACGGTGGTCGAGGTGGCGCTGCCGCCGATGCGCCGCTTCGAGGCGGCGTCCTGGACGATCATCCACGCCGAGAGCTTCGCCATCCACCAGGAGCACCTGCGGAAAACACCCGAGCTCTACGGCCGCGTCACCTTCGAGCGCATCGCGCTGGGCGCCTTCGCCACCGGCCCGCACTACGTGCAGGCGCAGCGGCTGCGCACCCTGCTGACGGCGGAGGTGGATGCGGTGCTGAAGGGCTGCGACGCGATCCTCTGCGCGCCGGCTTCCGGCGCCGCCCCGGCGCTGGCCGATGTGGACGAGGGGCCGTGGCGCAGGCAGCAGCCGCTGACCGCGCCGTTCAACCTCACCGGCCATCCGGCGATCTGCATCCCCGCCGGCTTCGATGCGAAGGGCCTGCCGCTCTCCCTCCAGCTCGTCGGCCGTGCCTTCGACGAGGCGATGGTGCTGCGCATCGCCCATGCCCATGAGCAGGCGACGGAATGGCATACGCGGCGGCCGCCGGAGGACCAGGCATGACCGCGCTGCACGAGATGGGCATCGCCGAGGCGGCGCGGCGCATCGCCACGCGCGACCTCTCGCCGGTGGAGCTGACGCGCGCCGTGCTGGACCGCATCGCGGCCACGGACGGCGTGCTGCACGCCTACATCGCCGTCACCGCCGAGCGCGCCATGGCGGAGGCGCGGCAGGCCGAGGCGGAGATCATGAAGGACGGCCCGCGCAGCCCGCTGCACGGCGTGCCCTATGCGCTGAAGGACATCTACGACACCGCCGGCATCGCCACGACCGGCCACTCGGCGCGCTGCCGGGGCCGCGTACCCGCCGAGGACGCGCACAGCGCCGCGCGGCTGCGCGCGGCGGGTGGCGTGCTGCTCGGCAAGCTGGCGACGCATGAATTCGCCACTGGCGGTCCCTCCTGGGACCTGCCCTGGCCGCCCGCGCGCAATCCCTGGGACGCCGCCCGCTTTCCCGGAGGCTCCTCCTCCGGCGCCGGGGCGGCGGTGGCGGCGGGGCTGGCGCCGGGGGCGATGGGCTCGGACACCGGCGGCTCCATCCGCCTGCCCGCCGCCTTCTGCGGCACGGCGGGGATCAAGCCGACCTACGGGCGCATCAGCAAGCGCGGCGTGCTGCCGCTCTCCTTCACGCTGGACAATGCCGGGCCGCTGGCCTGGACGGTGGAGGATTGCGCGATCCTGACAGGGATCACCGCCGGCCATGATCCGCTGGACCCCGCCAGCGCGGAGGTGCCGGTGCCGGACTACCGCGCGGCGCTGGACGCCGGGGTGAAGGGTCTGCGCATCGGCCTGGTGCGGCACTGGTACGAGGCGGACCGCCGCGCCTCCGACGAGGCGATCGCCGCCATGGACGCGGCGGTGGAGGTGCTGCGCGGCCTCGGCGCGGAGGTGCGGGAGGTCGCGCTGCGGCCGCTGGCGGAGTACCAGGCCTGCATGCGCGTCACCGCGCTGGTGGAGTCCTTCGCGATCCACGCCGACTGGCTGCGCAGCCGCCCGCAGGACTACGGCGAGGTCTTCCGCTACCGCATCCTGCCCGGCGCGCTGGTCAGCGGCACCGATTACGTGCAGGCGCAGCGGCTGCAGCGCATCCTGGCGCAGGGCATGCTGGACGCGCTGCGCGACGTGGACGCGCTGGTCACCAGCAGCACCTGGGGCGAGGCGCCGGTGATGGCGGAGATGCGCGCCGAGGCCAATTTCGCCGCGCCGCCGCTGACCAACCCGTGGAACGTCGCGCAGATCCCGGCGCTGTCGCTGTGCAACGGCTTCTCGCGGGCCGGGCTGCCGCTGTCCATGCAGGTCGCCGGCCAGCCCTTCGACGAGGCCACCGTGTTCCGGATCGGCCATGCCTATGAGCGCGCGACGCCGTGGCGCGCGCGGCGCCCCGTGATGCCGGCAACGCCCATCGACGACACGCCCGTGGACCAGGCCGCACCACCGCCCGCGGCGGAGGTTGCGGCGCGCTTCGCGGCGCTGGCGGGACTGGCCGGTATCGCCCCCGATGCGCGGCAATTCGCGCAGCTCTGCGAGGCGCTGCCGCATGTGGAGGCGATGGCGGCGGCGCTGCCGCGCGACCTGCCCTTCTGGGCGGAGCTTGCCAATTCCGTCTCGCTGGCCGGGGAGCGGGCGTGATGGCGCTGCACCACCTCACCATCGCCGAGGCGTCGCGGCTGATCGCCGCGCGCCGGCTCTCGCCGGTGGAACTGACCGAGGCCTTCCTGGCGCGCATCGCGGCGCTGGATGCCCAGCTGAACGCCTATCTGCTGGTCACCGCCGAGCACGCGCTGGCGCAGGCGAAGCAGGCGGAGGCGGAGATCGCGGCGGCCGGGTATCGTGGCCCGCTGCACGGCATCCCCTATGCGCTGAAGGACATCTACTGCACCGCGGGCATCCGCACGACGGGCCATTCGCGCAGCGCGATCGACTTCGTGCCGGCCGAGGACGCGGAGACGGTGGCGCGCCTGACCGCCGCGGGCGCCGTGCTGCTGGGCAAGCTGGCGACGCATGAATTCGCGCATGGCGGGCCGAGCTTCGACCTGCCCTGGCCGCCGGCGCGCAACCCGTGGGACCTGCGGCGCGCCACGGGCGGCTCCTCCTCCGGCTCCGGCGCCGCGGTGGCGGCGGGGCTGGCGATGGCGGCGCTCGGCTCGGACACCGGGGGCTCCATCCGCAACCCCGCGGCGCTCTGCGGCATCGTGGGGCTGAAGCCCACCTACGGCCTGGTCAGCCGGCGCGGCGTCTGGACCAACAGCTTCTCCTACGACCATGCCGGGCCTATGACATGGACCGTCGAGGATTGCGCGCTGCTGCTGGGCGTGCTGGCCGGGCATGATCCGCTGGATCCGGCGAGTGCCGCGCTGCCGGTGCCGGACTACCGTGCGGCGCTGACCGGCGACATCCGGGGGATGCGCATCGGCGTGCTGCGCCACCAGTACGAGGTCGAGGTGCCGGTGCCGGACGCCGTGAAGACGGCGCTGGAGGCGGCCTTCGCCGTGCTGCGCGGCCTCGGCGCGGTGCTGGAGGATGTGCGCATCCGCCCCGCGCAGGACTACACCGATGTGAAGATCACCCATGCCGAGAGCGAGCTCTACGCCGTGCACGAGGCCGGGCTGCGCGCGCGGCCCGGCGAGTTCGGCGAGGATTTCCTCGGCCGCTCGCTCGCCGCGATCCTGATCCGCGGCGAGGACGTGCTGGCGGCGCAGCGCGAGCGCCGCGTCATGATCGAGGAGGCGCGGCCGCTGTGGGGGCGCTACGACGCGTTCATCGCCGCGGGCCCCGGCCCGGCGCCGCCCCTGGACGCGTGGCGCACCATCCAGTTCTGGCAGAAGGCCTCGCTCACCACGCCGTGGAACGTGCTGGGCGGGCCGTCGCTGGCGCAGTGCATCGGCTTCGCGGCGGAGGGCCTGCCGCTGTCGATGATGGTGCAGGGGCGGCCCTTCGCCGATGCCGCCGTGCTGCGCGTCGCCGATGCCTATGAGCGCGCGACGGCGTGGCGATCGCGCCGGCCGGTGCTGGAAGCGGGCCGTGCCCCGCTGCCCCTGCCGCCCGTGCCCGACCCGAGGCCGGCCGGGGTGACGGCGGCGGAGCGCGACGCCATCGCGCTGGTCGCGCGCCGCGCCGGTCTCGTGCTGAACGACCGCCAGTTCGAATTGCTGGCCGCCAGCGCGCCCCATGTCTGGGCCGTGACCGCCCGCCTGCGCCGCCCGCGCCCCTTCACGGAAGAACCCGCCAACATCTTTCGCTGGACCGGCTACCGAGGTCTGGGGTGACCGTCGCCGGCGCTACCGCACCGCGTTCCGCGGCACGTCGCGGAACGGCCGCGTCGCGTCCGTGTTCGGCTCCTTCGGCATCCCCAGCACGCGTTCCGCGATGATGTTGCGCTGGATCTCGTCGGTGCCGCCGGCGATGGAGATGGCGGGGACGGAGACCAGGATCTCCGCGATCACGCCGCCCATCGGCCCGTCCTCGCCGGCCAGCATCGCATCGGCGCCGGAGAGCTGCGTGTGCACCCGTGCCGCCGCGCGGGCCACGTGGCTGGCCACCAGCTTGCCGAGCGAGCCCTCCGGCCCCGGCGGCCGGCCCGCGGCGGCGGCGACGCGGGCGCGCCGCGCCGTCCATTCCGCGGTCCTGGCCAGGATCATCAGCCGCGCGATTTCCTGCCGCACCATCGGGTCGCCGAGCTTCCCGGTCTCCCGTGCCCGCTGCAGCACCAGGTCCACGCGGCCGCGGCGCTGCGGATACCACTTGTAGGGCTCCTGCACCGTGGCGATCTCGTCGCGCTCCTCGGCGTAGCAGCGGCCGGGGCGGTCGTATCCCGCGCTGTCGTTGCGCAGCCCGTCGGCGCTGCGGCGCTCATGCATCAGGGTCGTGGTGGTCACGGCCCAGCCCTTGCCGACCTCGCTCACCAGGTGCTCGGGCGGCACATCCGCATCGGTGATGAAGACCTGGTTGAAGCTGGCATGGCCGTTCATCTGCCGGATCTGGCGCACCTCCACGCCGGGCTGGCGCATGTCGAGGATGAAGTAGGACAGGCCCTTGTGCTTCGGCGCGTCCCAGTCCGTGCGTGCCAGCAGCAGTCCCCAGTCGGCATGATGCGCCGAGGAGGTCCAGACCTTCTGGCCGTTGATCACCCAGCGGTTGCCCTTGAAGTCGGCGCGCGTGACGGCGCCCGCCACGTCGGATCCGCTTCCCGGCTCGCTGAAGAGCTGGCACCAGGTGTCCTCGCCGGTCAGGGAGCGGCGGAGGAATTTCTCCTTCTGCAGGTCGGTGCCGTGTTCCAGGATCGTCGCCGCGGCGAGGCGGCGGATGCCCGCGGTGGCCACGGTGACGGCGCCGATGCGCCCGAACTCCTCATCCACTACCGGCAGCAGTCCGGACGGCATGTCCTGGCCGTACCAGGCGCGCGGCCAGTGCGGCACGCCCCAGCCGCTGTCGATCAGCCGGTTGCGCCACTCCACCAGCCCGTAATCCGGGCTCCAGTTCGCCTCCAGCCAGGCGCGGGCGGCGGCGCGGACGCCCTCTTCGGTGAACTCCGTCATGGTCCCGCCCCCCTCACGCCGCCATGTGGCGCATCATCGCCTCGCGGTGCGCGTGCGCATCGCCGAACAGCACCTCCGAGCCCTTGGCGCGCTTGAACCAGAGCTGCGTGTCGTTGTCCCAGGTGAAGCCGATGCCGCCATGGATCTGCACGGCATGGATGGCGGTCTGCAGATAAGCTTCGGACGCTGCTGCCTTCGCCAGGTGACACACCATGCCGAGCTCCTCGTCGCCCTCGTCCAGCGCGGCGGCGGCGTAGTAGGCGGCGGCCTTCGCCAGCTCGACATCCACCAGCATGTCGGCCGCCTTGTGCTTCAGCGACTGGAAGGAGGCGATCGGCCGGCCGAACTGGTAGCGCATCTTCGCATAGGCCAGCGCGTCCTCGCGCAGCCGCTCGGCGCCGCCGACCATCTCGCTCGCCAGCATCGCCGCTGCCTGCAGCATGGTGCGCGCGAAGGGCACGCCCGCGCCGCCCGCTGCGCCGAGCGGAGCGGCGGCGACGCCGGCGAAGGTGAGCCGCGCCAGCCGCCGCGTCGTGTCGATGGTGCGCAGCGCGCGGCGCGACAGGCCGGCGGCATCGCCCGCGACGGTGAAGAAGGAGAGGCCCCGCGGGCCGCGCGCCAGCACCACGATCAGGTCCGCCGTCGTGCCGTCCAGCACGTAGCCCTTGGCGCCGTCGAGGCGCCAGCCGCCGCCGGTCCCGGTCGCGGTCAGCCGCACATCGGCGGCCTCCCAGCCGCCGCCATCCTCGGCCACGGCGAGCGTCGCCACCGTGTCGCCCGCGGCGATGCCGGGCAGCAGCGCCGCCTGCTGCTCCGCCGTGCCGGCGTTCATGATGGCGCTCGCCGCCAGCGCCGTCGCCAGCAGCGGCGCGCAGAGCAGGGCGCGCCCGGCTTCCTCCAGCACGATGCCGAGCTCCGAGTAGCCGAAGCCCTGGCCGCCATGCGTCTCCGGGATGTGCACGGCGGTCAGGCCGAGCTGCGTATTCAGCGCGCGCCAGCCCTCGCGCTCCCAACCGTCCGGCGTCTCCATCAGCCGGCGGACCTCGGTAGTGGGCGAGCGTTCGGCGAGGAAGCGGCGCATCACGCCGCGGAACTCCTCCTGCTCGCCCGAGAAGCCGAATTTCATGGGCCGTGCCCTCCTGCGTTGCGGATGGTAGGCTGGGTTTGCCGATCCTGCGAAGCCGGGGGATGCTGGGCGCCGGGAGGGAGAGCGCGATGATCGAACTGCGCAAGGTCGCGACGGCGCCGGAGCTGGTCTTCGACGTCGCCCTCGCCGGTGCGGAGGGCGCGCCGCCTGTGCTGATGCTGCACGGCTTCGCCGTTTCCCGCCACATCTGGGACACGGCGCTGCCGGTCCTGGCCGAGGCCGGCTACCGCGCCGCCGCGCCGAGCCAGCGCGGCTACTCCCCCGGCGCCCGGCCCGACCCGGCGGTGTTCGCCAACTACGACATCGACCTGCTGCTGGCCGATGCGCTGGCGCTGGCGGACGCCGTGGGCGGCGCGGGCTGCCGCTTCCACCTGGCCGGGCATGACTGGGGCGGCAGCCTGGCCTGGGAGATCGCGGCGCGCTGGCCGGCGCGCGTCGGCTCGCTGGCGATGTTCTCCCGCCCGCACCCAATGGCCTTCGCCCGCGCGCTCCGCGAGGACCCCGGGCAGCCGCACCGCTCGCGCCATCACAAGGCGTTCCTCGCGCCCGATGCCGCCGCGGTGGTGCTGGCGGATGACTGCGCCTGGCTGCGCACGCGCCACGCGGCGCAGGGCATGCCGTTGGTGCAGACCGAGAAGCACCTGTCCGTCCTCGGCAACCCGGCGGCGATGGAGGCGGCGCTGGCCTGGTACCGCGCGCGCGGCACGGTGCACCGGCCGATCGGCAACATCACCGTGCCGACCCTCTATGTCTGGGGCGAGGAGGACGACACGGTCGGGCGCATGGCGGCCGAGGGCACGCGGGACTTCATCGACGCACCCTATACCTTCGCGGCGCTGCCCGGCGTCGGCCACTACCCGCCGGACCAGGTGCCGGACCGCGTGAACGCGCTGCTTATCGAGCACCTGCGCCGGCATCCGCTGTAGCCGGCGAGGGGATCGCGCGATGAAATTCGCCCTGCATTTCGGCAACAACACCTTTCCCGACGCCGCCGGCGCGACGCGGCTGGCGCGCCTGGCGGAGGCGGCGGGGTTCGATTCCGTGCTGGCCGTGGACCATGTCGTGCTGCCGGACAGCTACGAGAGCACCTACCCCTATTCCGCCACCGGCCGCCTGCCCGGAGACCGCACGGCGGTGCTGCCGGACCCGCTGATCTGGATGGCCTTCGCCGCCGCCGCGACCACCCGCCTGCGCCTGATGACCGGCGTCATCATCCTGCCGCTGCGCGACCCGCTGGTGCTGGCCAAGCAGGTGGCGACGCTCGATGCCATGAGCGGCGGGCGCATCGAGCTCGGCATCGGCGTCGGCTGGCTGCGCGAGGAATTCGAGGCGCTCGGCATCCCCTTCGCCGAGCGCGGCCGCCGCGCCGACGAGTACGTGGCCGCCATGCGCGCGCTGTGGCGCGAGGACGGCGCGAGCTACGAGGGCCGGCACGTGCGCTTCGCCGGCGTCAGCAGCAACCCGAAGCCGGTGCGCGGCGCCGTGCCGATCATCGTCGGCGGCCATTCGGAGGCGGCGGCGCGGCGCGCCGGGCGGCTCGGCGACGGCTTCTTCCCCTCGGTCGGCGCGCAGGTCGATACCATGCCGCTGCTCGACCTGGTGCGCCGCGCGGCGGAGGACGCGGGGCGCGACCCGGCCGCCATCGAGATGATCACCGGCTGCCCCGACGCGCTGCCCGGCGCCGAGGGCGATGCGCAGGCGGCGGTGGAGGAGCGCCGCCGCCACGGCATCGGCCGCGTGGTGCTGCCGGTCGGGCCCTTCCTGCCCGACCTGGAGGACAGCCTGCCGCGCTTCGGCGAACAGGTCATCCGGACCTTCACCTGACGAGGAGAGAGACGATGAAGATCAAGCTGCACCACGTGAATTTCTGCTCGACGGACGTCGCGGCGATGGACGAATTCTACCGCGAGGTGATGGACATGGCGCCGGAGCCGAGCCTGAACGCCGTGCGCGCCGCCGGCCCAGGGGGCGGCCCAGGGGGCGGCCCAGGGGGCGGTTATTCCGGCAAGGTTGCCTTCGTCACCGACGGCACCACGCAGATGCACCTGGCCGAGCGCGACCTCGGCGTCGGCTTCCGCACGGGCCAGGCGATCAACCCGCTGGAGCGCGGCCACATCGCCTTCCGCACCGACGACATCGAGGCATTCAAGGCGCGGCTGCGCGAGCGGGGCATCCCCTTCGCCGACTACGGGGCCTGGGCGATGGCGGGCTGGGAGCAGATCTTCTTTCACGACCCGGAGGGCAACGTCGTCGAGGTGCACCAGGATCGCACGGGGACATCGGCGTAGCGCGCTACGCCGCCCGCCGCACCAGCGCCGCGAGTTCCTTCATCCGCTCCGCCACGCGCTCCGGCCGCTGGCTGCCGAGGTTGACCACCAGCCGGTCCACGCCGGCCTCGGCATAGGCCGGCATGGCATCGACCGGCATCGCCATGGGCGGCGTCACGATGATCTGGAAGTCGGCCGGCCGCGTGCGCTCCGCCTTGGCGAAGGCCCCGTCCAGCCGCGCCAGCATCGCCTGCAGCCGCGCCGGGTCCTGGTTGAAGCCATACCAGCCGGCGCCGAAGCGCACCGCGCGGCGGAAGGCGGCGTCCACGTAGCCGCCGACGATGATCGGCGTGTGCGGCGTCTGGATGGGCTTGGGATCGAGGCGCGCGGTCTCGAACCCTACCCACTTGCCGTGGAAGTCCACCACCGGCTCGGTCCAGAGCCGCCGCATCACCTCGAGGAACTCGTCGCAGCGCGCGCCGCGGTCCTCCCAGGCGTAGCCGCAGGCCTCGACCTCCTCCTTGTTCCAGCCGACGCCGATGCCGAAGTCGAGGCGGCCTTCGCTCAGCCAGTCGAGCGTCGCCATCTCCTTCGCCGTGTAGATCGGGTTGCGCTGCGGCACGAGGGCGACGCCGGTGCCGAGGCGGATGCGCGTGGTGCCCGCGGCGAGGAAGCCGAAGGTCGCCGTCACGTCCAGCATGCCACCGCCCTCCGGCACCGGGATGCGGCCGTCCTTGCTGGATGGGTAGCCGTAGGTGTTGCGGTCGAACAGCATGACGTGCTCGCCCATCCAGATGCTGTCCAGCCCGATATCCTCGGCGCGGCGTCCGAAGTCGCGGATCATGCCGGGCGTCGCCTGCGGCGACATGAAGGTGGCGAAGACGCCGATCTGCATGGGGGGATTCTCCGTGGGGATGGCGGGCTGGCCACCCCCACCCTCCGGCGCTGCGCGCCTCCTCCCTCCCCCGCCTGCGGGGGAGGGCTGGGGTGGGGGGTGGCCCGGCTTCGCATCGGAAGCTTGGCCCCCCGGGGCAACACGGTCTAGCGTTGCACCCGGAACGGGGCGCCGCCTGAAGCGCCACCGCATGGGAGACACGTCCATGACGATGACCGGCTGGACCCGGACCCGCCGCGCGCTGCTCGGCACGGCCGCCGCCGCGCCGCTCGCAGCGGGCGTGCCGCGCCGTGCCCGCGGCCAGGCGCCCGCCATCCGCATCGGTGTGCTGACCGATCTCTCCGGCCCCTATTCCGACAACACCGGCCAGGGCTCCGTCATCGCCGCGCGCCTCGCCATCGAGGATTTCGTGCGCACCAATGCCGGCGTCCGCGCCGAGGTGATCTTCGCCGACTTCCAGAACCGCGCCGAGGTCGGGCTGAACACCTCCCGCACCTGGTACGACCGCGAGGACGTGGACGTGGTGCTCGACGTGCCGAACAGCGCCATCGCCTTTGCGGTGGCGAATCTCGCGCGCGAGAAGAACAAGGTGGCGATCTTCACCGGCGCCGCCTCCTCCGACCTGACCGGCCGCGCCTGCGGGCCGAACCATCTGCACTGGGTCTACGACACCTGGAGCCAGGCCTATGCCACCGCGACCGCGCTGGTGCAGGAGGGCGGCGATACCTGGTACTTCATCACCGCCGACTACGCCTTCGGCCATGCGGTGGAGCGCGACACCGGCAACTTCGTGCGCGCCGCCGGCGGCCGCGTGCTCGGCTCCGGCCGCTACCCCTTCCCGCAGACCACCGACTTCTCCGCGCAGATCGTGCAGGCGCGCGCCTCGGGCGCGAAGGTGCTGGGGCTGGCCAATGGCGGCAACGACATCGCCAATTGCGTGAAGCAGGCGGCCGAATTCGGGCTGGTGCGCGCGGGCATGCGCATCGCGGCGCCCTTGATCCTGCTGCCCGACATCCACGCCATCGGGCTGCAGGCCTCGCAGGGGCTGATCGCCGCCGACACCTTCTACTGGGACCAGGACGAGGCGAGCCGCGCCTTCACCCGCCGCTTCCAGCCGCAGTTCCGCAACATCGTGCCGAACCACATCCAGGCCGGCGGCTATTCGGCGGTGCTGCACTACCTGAAGGCCGCGCAGAGCCTCGGCGTCGCGCAGGCCAAGGCGGACGGCGCCGCGACGATCCGGCGCATGAAGGAGATGCCGACGGAGGACCCGCTGTTCGGCCGCGGCACGATCCGCGCCGACGGGCGGAAGGTCCACCCCTCCTACCTCTACCAGGTGAAGGCGCCGGCCGAGAGCCGCGGGCCGTGGGACTACTACCGCCGCCTGCGCACCGTCCCCGCCGAGCAGGCGTTCCGGCCGGTGGGCGAGGGGGGGTGTGCGATGGTGCAGGGTTAGCGGACCCTGCGGACACCTCGAAAAGCGCCAATTCCTGCCTGCTAAACCATTGATCCGCTTAGGGCTGCGATAGGTTTTTCGAGATGTCCCTGCCTGCCGCCTTGGGAAGCACCCTGTCGCGGCCGGCTGGGCTTGGAACTGCCGCTGGAAAGGCGACGCCCTGACGGTCCGTGCTTCCGCGCATGGCCGGAGATTTTCAATGTGGCTTGGCGCTGGCCTTTTGCACCATGCAAGCCCTTGAACCTCCGATCTTCAGTTGGCGGTGCGAAATTCTTGATTTTTGCAACGTCAGGCCAGCCTGGCTCGGGGTGTCATCGCCCTTCGTCGCCGGGAGGCCGCTGGCGCTGCGCCCGTTCGATGGCCCCACGCACGGCGTCACGGATTTCGGGGTCGTGCTGACTCCAGATGTCCCGCCTCGGCGGGTTCCGCCCGGCCTGGCGCGCCGCTTCGATCACGGCATCCGCCGACTGGATGCGCTGGGCCTGTTCAAGCTGGCGCAGGTAGTCCCATGTCGTCAGGAGGATCAGCCGGTCGGGATCGACCACGACCAGGCGCTCGACATCGCGGTCGTCGCTCAACAGCAGCGCGCGTTCCTGCGCGCCCAGGGGAAGGCCACGAATGATCTCGACGGCGGCCCGCTGATCATGTCCCATCGCGTGGTGTAGGAGCGATGATCCCTATCGGGCTGTGCTGCCGTGTCGGGCGGCCACGGGGAGAGGTGGCTCGGTTTTTCGCTACAGCGTTTCGGTTCCGCTAAGTGGAGTTCCTGCCGGTGATCGTCAACAGGGCCTAGCACGAGGACCGCGGACAGCGGCGCGACCTGGAGAGTGGCGCCAAGGAGTGCGACGCCAACTGCCTCTACGCCACCGCATCCCGGTTCTTCGCGGACATGGCCGATGCACGCGCCGCACCGGGAACGGCGGCCTCCGCCAGCAGCCAGTCGCGGAACCGGCGCAGGTGCGGGTCGCGCGCAAGCGCCCGCGGGCGCGCGACGAAGAAGTGCGCCTCCGCCCGTGGCACCGCGACGGGCGAGGCGCGCACCAGATGGCCGTCCTGCAGCGCGTCGGCGACCAGCGCCGCGTCCCCACCACGGCGACGCCGAGCCCGGCGATGCCGGCGCGGACGGCGAGCGCCCGGGTCTCGAAGACCAGGCCCGGTGGCGGCGACAGGACCCCCGCCTCCGGCCCGCCGGGCAGGGCGGAGATCAGCATCGGCCAGTCCTCCGGCCGTGATCGGGCTGGAACAGCGCCAAGCCGAGCCGCTGCGCCGCCGGCGCGACGCCACCCCCGCGGGCAACCTCGATGAAGGCGCGCAACGCGCGGGGCGAGGCGTGGGGCCGCACGAGATTTCCTCAACGACCCGTCAGCAGAAATCAGGCGCGGAACGGGGCTGCTGATTCTAGCATGGAGCCTCCCTCAGCCCGGGAGAACGCCCGTGTCCGACCTCGGAACCCATCTGCGGACCATGGCAGCCTACAACCGCTGGGCCAATCGCCGCCTCTACGCCGAGGCGGGGAAGCTGCCGGACGTGCTCTACCGCGAGGGCGCGGGCGCCTTCTTCGGCAGCCTGCACGGCACGCTCAACCACCTGCTGGTCACCGACCGCATCTGGATGACGCGGCTGGACGGCCAGGGCGAGGCGCCGACGCGGCTGGACGCCATCCTGTTCGAGGATCTCGAGCCGCTGCGGGTGGCGCGGGAGGCGGAGGACGCACGCATCATCGGCGTCGTCGCGGGCCTCTCGGACAGGGCGCTGGCCGAGGATTTCGAGTATGCGACGACGCGCGGCGCCCCGCAGCGCCAGCCGCGCTGGGAGGCGCTGGCGCATCTCTTCAACCACCAGACCCATCACCGCGGCCAAGCGCACGCGATCCTCACGCGGCTCGGCGTGGCGGAGCCGGCGTCGCTCGACCTGTTGGCGATGCAGCGGGCGATGGCGCGGGGGGAAGCAGTGTGAGGCGGCGTCAGACCCGCTTCCAGAAGAAGATCGTGTCGGCGTAGGAGGCACGGTCCGGGTTCAGCGCCCAGCCAGGGATGCGCCCCGCCTCGGTCCAGCCGAGGGCACGGTAGAGCGGTTCGGCCGCGTCGCCGGCGCGGGTGCCGAGCGTCAGCAGGCTGCGGCCGACGCGCCCCGCCGCCTGCTCCGCGCGCTGCATCAGGGTGCGGCCGATGCCCCGCCGGCGCGCGGCGGGATCGACCAGCAGCTTCGCAATTTCGGCGCGGTGCGGCTGGTTCGGCGGCGTGCCGCAATCGACCTGCACGGTGCCGACCAGCGCGCCGTCGGCCCAGGCCGCCAGCAGCAGGCGCGAGCCGGCGGCGACATCGGCCGCGACCTTGCGCCAGTGCGCGCGCGCCGTCTCCATCGGCAGCGGCGGCAGGAAGGAGACGCTGGCGCCGGCATCGACACAGGCCACCAGGATTTCCGCCATGCGCCGCTCCGCGCTCGCCGCAGCGGCGGCATCCAGCGCCTCCACCACCAGGCCGGCGGCCGGCTTGGCGTAGCGGAACTCCAGCGACTTCGAGCGGTCGTCCAGGATGCGGATCGCACCTTGCCTCACATAGCCGCGCTTCTCGTAGAAGCCGTGCGCGCGGGCGAAACGCGTATCCGTCCAGAGCACGAGGCGTTCGGCGCCGGCAGTGCGCGCATGCGCTTCCGCGAAGTCGAGCAGGCGCCCGGCCAGGCCGCCGCGCGCATCGGCGGCAAGGTACATGCGGTGAGCTGCACCCGGTTTCCCTGGACACCCATTTGTCCGCGGAGAGACCGGAACGATGATGTCCAGCATGAAGACGA
>JAIEOP010000154.1 GCA_019750465.1 Acetobacteraceae bacterium
CCTGCGCCGCGGCGATCCACAGCCGGGTGCGCCGCGCGCGCACGAAGCCGGCGAAGCCGCCGCGCTCCGTCGCCAGCGTCGCGCCGCGGCCGGCCGAGACCTCCTTCAGGTCGGCGCCGGCGCAGAACACCGGGCCGGTGCCGGTCAGGATGGCGACGCGGATCTCCGGGTCGGCCTCGATGCGGTCCACCGCCGCCTCCAGCGCCGCGGCCAGCGCGCCGTTGACGGCGTTGCGCGCCTCGGGCCGGCTCAGCGTGACGAGGGCGATGTGCGGCTCGACGACCTCGAACAGCACCGGGTCCGTCATGCCACCCATGTCTGCACCTTCCCCTCCGCCGCCGGCAGCAGCCGGCCCGTCCGCCCCACCGCGCTGCGGTCCAATGCCATCAGCACGCCGAGCGTCGCCGCATCCTCGCGCGGCACCCGCGCCATGCTGCGCGCGCCGTCCGGCAGGCGCAGCACCACCGCACCGTAATCGGGCTTGCCGTCGGCGCGGAACACCACTGTGTGCGTCTCCACGCTGGCGTCGCCGGTGCGGCCCTCGACCAGCGGCGGCGGGGGCACGCGCCGCGCATCGGCCACGGTCTGCAGGTCGCGCGTGACGATCGGCGCCGCGCCCGCCTCCCCGCCGAGCACCAGTGTGCGGTGGTTGGTCACGAAGCCGCCCTGCCCGTAGAGCAGGCCGAGCGTGCCGGGCGCATGGCCGCGCAGTGCGCGCACCATCGCGCAGGCGGCGTGCAGCATGTAGTTGTTCAGCGGCGCGCCGTGGAAGGTGAGGCCGCCTGCGACGGTGGGCGGCGTGCCTGCCGGCAGCCCCAGTGCGCGCCGCGCCATCTTCGGCACGCAGGGGAAGCAGGAGTAGAACTCCCGCTCGGCAAAGTGCGCGGGGTCGCCGCCGGCGATCGCCACCGCCGCTTCCAGGACCACCTCCATCGCCGGCGCCATGTCGAAGCGCGGGCGGGCCATGGTGTCCTTCGGCTCGTTCGCCGCGGCGCCGCCGAGGATGGGAATGCAGCGCGCCTCCGGGATGCCGGCCGCGCGCGCCACGGCGAGGCTGGTCACGATCACTGCCGCGCCCTGGTTCACCAGGGGGTTCGCCGTCATCAGCTTCGGATAGGGCCAGGCGATCATGCGGTTCGCCGGACCGGGCGTGGCGATCTCCTCGGGCGGCACCACGCGCGGCAGCCAGGCGTCCTGCGTACGCGAAGCGGCCTCGGAATACTGCGACCACAGCGCCGCCGATTCCGCCCCGCCCTGCTGCGGCGTCTGGCCCCAGGCCGCCTGGCAGGCATTCTCGTACAGCGGATAGACGCGGATCGGCATGTCGAGGCCGACCCGGCGTTGCAGGGCGGCCAGGTAGTCGCGGTTGCGCGGTGGCGCGTTCTCGTCGCGTGGATGCCAGGGCAGCGCGATGCCCTGCTTCTGCGCCTGCGCCACGGCGTGCTGGGCCTCGCCGCCGCAGACCGCGGCGACCTGCGAGGTGCCGTCCGCGATGCGCTGCGCGGCTTCGTGCAGGAAGCGCACCGGCGTCTCGCCACCGACCGGGCCGTAGGTGCGGTGCGCAGGGTTGATCCCGAGCGTGCCGCAGAGCAGGCCGAGGATGTCGGCATAGGGCCAGGACACCTCGTGCACCACATCCAGCGCATCGAGGCGGTCCAGCAGCGTCGCCCCGGAATCCGCCTCGGCACGGCTTAGCGCCTCCGCCATCAGCGCGACGGGTTCCAGCGCCAGCGAGGGATCGGCCGGCCGGTCCTTCACCGTGCCGACGCCGACGATCACGGGCACGCGCGACGGGTCCAGCATGCCGGGGCTCCTCCCTTGTCCGCCGGGATTCGGCGCCGCGGCCCGTGCCCTGTCAACCGGGCGCGGGCAGCCTGTAGGTGCGCCGTGCGGTGCCGGCGAAGAGTGCGCGCTTCTCGTCCTCCGACGCGCCGGCGGCGATGCGCTTGAAGGCGTTCCACAGCGCCACCCAGCCGATGCCCATCTTCTCCACCGGAAAATTGCTCTCGAACAGGCAGCGATCCGGGCCGAAGATCTCGATGCAGGTCTCGATGTACGGGCGCCACATCTCCGCAAGCTCCTGGCTTGAAGGCGGCGCCGCCCGCACGCCGTAGTCGTACGCGGCAAGCCGCATCATCATGCCGCCGAGCTTCACCACCACGTTCGGGCAGGCCGCAAGCTCGGCCATGCGCGGCCGCCAGGCGGCGAAGACCGCGTCGCGCTGCCCGGCGTAGGGGCCGTAGCCCAGGGGCCCGCCGCAATGGCCCATGATGAAGGAGGTGTCGGGGCAGGCCCGCGCCAGCTCCACCGCCTCAGCGAGTTGTGGGTGGAAGCACCACAGGTCGAAGGAAAGCCCCATGCGCGTGAGCACGCCGAGCCCGGCGCGGAAATCCTCGCGGCGGAACAGGTGCGGATGCTCGCTTCCGTTGCCGATGATCGGGTCGGCGTCCCAGGCGCCGGAATGGCGCACGCCGCGGAAGCGACCGCCGCCGGCACGCAGATGCGCCTCCAGCACCGGTTCCACCGCCGCGCCCAGCGTCAGGTCGGCGTAGCCCACGATGCCGGCGGCGACGCGGGCCGGGCCGTAGCCGCCGCTCCCGCTCATCGCGGCGATGCCGGCGACGAACTCCGTCTCGCCGACCGGCCGCATCGCTTCCGGCCCGGCGGCGCGATACATGGCGTGGCACTGGACGAAGACGGTCTGCTCGACGCGGTGGCCCGGGCTGTACACGTCCTCCAGGAATTCGTGCAGCAGGTAGCGCTGATCGGCGGCGCGCTGCCACAGGTGGTGGTGCGCGTCGACGATCGGGATGTCGGGGTCCAGCACCGGCTCCGGCGGGGCTTTCGCCAGCCAGTCCCTGTCGGGCGCGGTGATGCGACCGAAGCGCGCGGGCTCGCGTGGCATGGGCGTTTCCTCCGTTGCACGCATTGCGGCACGGCGCGGCGCTGCCGCCAAGAGGGGCCGCGGGGCTTCCGACCCGCCCCCGGCCATGCAAGGCTCCGCCGGACAATGCCGCGGGGGACGTGCCATGAACGAGACAACCGACCTCTTTGAAGCCATGCGCACGATGCGCGCGATGCGGCGCCTGAAGCCCGATCCCGTGCCGGACGCGCTGATCCACAGGATCCTCCATGCCGGCACCTGCGCGCCCTCCGGCGGCAACTATCAGCGCTGGCGCTTCCTGGTGCTGAAGGACATGGCGAAGAAGCAGGCCGTGCAGGCCTGGTACAAGAAGGCCTATGACGAGGTGATCGGCCCGCGCTACGCGAGCAGCGCCCCGCCGCCGGGCACGGACGCCGCGAAATACGCCCGCCAGCACGCCGCCGTGGAGTACCTGACGGAGCATTTCCACGAGGCACCGGTCTGGATCGTCGCCTGCCTGGAGGAGGAGGGCGCGGGCAGCCGCATGTCCGGCGCCTCGATCTACCCGGCGGTGCAGAACATGCTGCTGGCCTGCCGCGCGCTCGGGCTCGGCTCGACCCTGACGACGCGGCACATGATCTTCGCCAAGGAGGTGGATGCCGCGCTCGGCCTGCCGGCCGGCGTGCAGTCCTACGCCATCCTGCCGATCGGCTGGCCGATGGGGAAGTTCGGCCCACTCGGGCGGGGGCGCCTGTCGGACGTGGTCTTCCTCGACAGCTACGGCAACAACTGGCGCGAGGCGGACGCGGTGCAGGAGGCCCGGGCGCAGCCGTGATGGAGACCGACTACCTCGTCATCGGCGCCGGCTCGGCCGGCTGCGTCGTCGCCGCTCGCCTCGCCGAGTCCGGCGCGCGCGTGACCCTGCTGGAGGCCGGGCCGCCGGACCGCCTGCCCTGGATCCACGTGCCTGCGGGGATGCTCAAGCTGATCCGCAACCCGGCGGTGAACTGGATGTACGCCTCGGAGCCCGAGCCGGGCACGGCGGGGCGCGCCATCCACTGGCCGCGCGGCCGCGTGCTCGGCGGCTCCTCCTCCATCAACGGCATGCTCTATGTCCGCGGCAACCCGGCCGACTTCGACCTCTGGGCGCAGATGGGCTGCCGCGGCTGGTCGCATGACGACGTGCTGCCCTTCTTCCGCAAGTCGGAGCACTACGTGCAGGGCGGCGATCCCGCGCATCGCGGCCAGGGTGGTGTCCTCAAGGTGGAGGACTACCGCACCATCCTGCCGCTGACCCACCGCTTCGTCGAGGCCGCGCAGGAGGCCGGCCACCCCTTCCGCCGCGACCTGAACGGGGAGCAGCAGGAAGGCGTCGGGTACTCGCAGATGACGCGCCTCGGCCGCTTCCGCGGCTCGACGGCGCGCACCTTCCTCGCGGCGGCGCGCGACCGCGCCAACCTCAATGTCGAGACCGACGCGCCGGCGACACGCCTGCTCTTCGAGGGCCGGCGCTGCGTCGGCGCCCGCTTCCGCCGCGGCACCGACGAGATTGAGGTCCGCGCGGCGCGGGAGGTGATCCTCTCGGGCGGCGCGGTGAACTCGCCGCACCTGCTGCAGGTCTCCGGCATCGGCCCGGCGGGGCACCTGCGCGACATCGGCGTGGAGGTGGTGCTGGACGCGCCCGGCGTCGGGGCGAACCTGCAGGACCACTACGTGGCGCGCGTGCAGCACCGCGTCACCGGCGAGATCTCCACCAACCAGCTTGCCCGCTTCCCACGCCTGCTCGGCGAGGCGGTGCGCTACGCGGTGCGGGGCGATGGCGCGCTCACCTTCGGCGTCACCACGGCGCAGGTCTTCTGCCGCTCCCGCGAGGGG
This sequence comes from Acetobacteraceae bacterium, assembly GCA_019750465.1. GTDB lineage: Bacteria > Pseudomonadota > Alphaproteobacteria > Acetobacterales > Acetobacteraceae > JAIEOP01. Next base: position 4,739 of record JAIEOP010000154.1, read on the forward strand.
CTGGCGAGTCCGGACCTGCAGCTGCTGTTCACGCCGGCGAGCTACGATCCGCGGCAGTTCGGCGTGCTGGAGCGCGAGCCCGGCATGACCGTCGCCGTCTGTCCCGTGCGCCCCGACAGCCGCGGCACCATCCTGGCGCGCTCGGCCGACCCCTTCGAGAAGCCGGCGATCCGGCCGAACTACCTCTCGGCTCCTTCCGACCAGCGCGTGCTGATGGCGGGGCTGCGCCGGACGCGCGAGATCTTCGCGCAGCCCGCCATCGCCCGGCACAGCGCCTTCGAGATGGTGCCCGGCCCCGATATCCGCTCCGACGAGGAGATGGTCGAGTACATGCGCGGCTACGGCACCACCATCTACCACCCCGTCGGCACCTGCCGCATGGGCGAGGATCCCGCCAGCGTGGTGGACTCGCGGCTGCGCGTGCGCGGCGTCGGCGGCCTCCGGGTGATCGACGCCTCGGTGATGCCGACGCTGACCACCGGCAACACCAACGCGCCGACCATCATGATCGGCGAGAAGGGCGCGGCCATGATCCGCGAGGACGCGGCGGCGTGACGGCGGCATTCGTGACCGGCCCCATGCGGCACGCCGCCGGCGTGCACCGCGATCGGCCCAAGGGAGCGTGATGACAGAGACAGCAGTGATCGAGGGCCGCTTCCGCGGCCCCGCGGGGATGGGCAATGGCGGCTACGTCGCCGGCGTGATGGCCGGGCTGCTCGGCTCGCAGCCCGTGGAGACGACGCTCCGGCGCGGCTGGCCGCTGGACCGGCCGCTCGCCATCCGCCGCCATCCGGACCGCATCGAGGCCACCGATGCCGCGGGCACAGTGATTGCCGAGGCGCGCGAGGTGCCCTTCGACCTCGCGCCCCCGCCGCCCCCCAGCCGCGCCGAAGCCGCGGCCGCAACGGCGTGGTTCCTGGAGAGCCCGTTCAGCCACTCCACCGGCCTCTGCTTCGCCTGCGGCTCGGCACGGCCGTCAGGTGACGGCTTGCGCGTCTTCACCGGGCTGGTCGAGGGCCGGCCCGGCCTGGCCGCTGCGCTGTGGCGGCCCGATCCGGCTCATGCCGACGCGGGCGGGCGCGTTCGCCCCGAATTCCTCTGGAGCGCGCTGGACTGCGCCGGCTCCTTCGCCTTCACCCTGGGCCAGGGCCCACAAAGCATGCTGCTCGGCCGCATGGTGGGGCGGCTGGATGGCACGGTGCGGGCCGGCGAGGCCTGCATCGTCATCGGCTGGCAGATCGGCCGCGAAGGTCGCAAGCTGACGGCCGGCACGGCGATCTTCGGCGAGGACGGGGGCCTGCGCGGCATCACCCGCTCGCTCTGGGTGACGCCGCTGGTCGCGAGCTAGCAGGCCCTGGTCGTCCTGCCCGCCCACGGTCACACTCGCTGATCGCAACCGGGGAGGCCCTCGATGGGCAAGGTGCTGACTGCCGACCAGGTCGCGGCCTACGACCGTGACGGCTTCGTCACCCCCTTCCGCGCCGTGCCGGCGGAGCAGGCCGCGGGCTGGCGCGACGCGATGGAGCGCACGGTCCTTGCCTTCGACCGCGAGCACCCCGCCGAGCCGGGGCGGCGCTACGCCTCCTCCCGCATGAAGCCCTACCTGCTGTTCCGCTGGGCCGCCGAGATGGTGCGCTGCCCCGCCGTGCTGGACGCGGTGGAGGACCTGATCGGGCCGGACATCCTCGTCTATCACACCACGCTCTGGTGGAAGGCCGCGGGCAGCCCGAACTACGTGCCCTGGCACCAGGACGGCACCTATTTCGGCCTGGCGCCGCACGAGCACGTCACTGCCTGGGTGGCGCTGACGCCGAGCACCGAGGAGAGCGGCTGCGTCACCATCCTGCCCGGCAGCCACCGCGCCGGGCAGGTGCCGCATGCCGACCGGCCGGACCCTGCGATCATGCTCTCGCGCGGGCAGACCCTGGCGGAGCTGCCGGACACGACCGGCGCGGTGCCGATTCCGCTGCAACCGGGCGAGTTCTCGCTGCACCACACGCTCGTGATGCACAGCTCCGCGCCGAACAACGGCACGGAGGATCGGATCGGCCTCGGCATCAGCTACATCCCGGCCCGGGTGCGGCACACCGGGCCGACGCGGCTCTCGGCGACACTGGTGCGCGGCGCCAACACCCATGACCATTTCGACCTGGAACGCGCACCCCTCATCGATATGGATGATGACGCCCGCGCCGCGCATGCCGACAGCATCGCCCGCTTCTGGCGCGCCAGCGAGCTGATGCCGGAGATGTCCCTGGCGCACTGAGGGCGCAGCCGGTCCAGAGCAGCCTCCGACCGGATGATTCCATCTGATCGGATATTGCTCTAGCCTCCCCCACCCGCACGCGAGGAACCGCACCATGGCGATCCAGGCCCTCGGCTATGTCGGCATCGCGGCGCGCAATCCGGAGGACTGGGCCGGCTACGCCGCGGGCCTGCTTGGCCTGCAGCTCTCCGAGCGCAGCGCGGCGCAGCTCGTCTTCCGCATGGACGACCGCAGGCAGCGCCTGGTGATCACGCCGGGCGAGGCCGACGGCGCCCGCTTCTACGGCTGGGAGGTCGCCGACGGCGCCGCGCTGGAGGCCATGGCCGCGCGCCTCGATGCCGCGCGAATCGGCTTCTGCCGTGGTGACCGGGCGCTGGCCGACCAGCGCCGCGTCGCCGGGCTGATCGTGACCGCGGACCCGCTCGGCAACCGCATCGAGATCGTGCACGGCGCGGAGAGCACCGAGGCACCCTTCGTGCCGGGCCGCTGCATCAGCGGCTTCCGCACCGGCGCGCTGGGCATGGGCCATGCCGTGCTGACCGTGCCGAGCCTCGACGCGGTGCTGCCCTTCTACACGGAGGTGCTGGGCTTCCGCGTCTCCGACTACGTCACCAACCCGTTCCGCGCCCACTTCCTGCACGTGAACCCGCGCCACCACTCGCTGGCGCTGATCGAGACCGGCCAGGCCGGGCTGCACCACCTGATGGTCGAGACCTACATGCTGGACGATGTGGGCCAGGCCTACGACCTGGCGCTGGCCGAGGCGGGGCGCATCGCCACCACGCTGGGGCGGCACACCAACGACTTCATGACCAGCTTCTACAGCCGCACGCCGGGCGGCTTCATGATGGAGTATGGCTGGGGCGGCCGGGTGGTCGATCCCGCGACCTGGCAGGCGGTGGAGATGCACTCGGGCCCGAGCCTCTGGGGCCATGACCGGGACTGGGGCAGCCCGGAGATGCGGGCCGAGGCGCGGCGCCTGAAGCTGCAGGCCGCGGCGGATGGGGAGCGCCAGCCGGTGCAGGTGCTGCCGGGCAACCACAACTCCATCGCCGGCGAATGCCTCTGGTGGGACGCCGCGAAGGCCGTCGCGGCGCCGCGGCTCGCGGCCGAGTAGCGGCGCCGTGGCGGGCGAGAGACCCACGCTCGTCGTCGCCGACATCGCCGCGCGGCCGAGGATCCGCGTCGCCGGCAGCCCGCGGCCGAAGGTGCTGGTCGCCGGCGCCGGCATCGGCGGGCTGGTGGCGGCATTGTCGCTCGCCCGCCGCGGCATCCCGGTCGAGGTCCACGAACAGGCCCAGGCGCTGCGCGAGGTCGGCGCCGGCGTCCAGGTCAGCCCGAACGGCGTGCGCGTGCTGGCCGCCCTCGGCGTCGCGGCCAAGGTCGCCGCGGTGTCCTCCGAGACGCGGGGCAAGGAGATGCGGCTCTGGAACACGGGCCGGGCCTGGTCGCCCTTCGACGTGTTGGCCGACAGCGTGGGGACCTACGGCTTCCCCTACTTCACCGCCTATCGCCCCGACCTGCTGGCTGTCCTGGAAGCGGCGGTGCGGGAGGCGGCGCCGGGGGCGATCCATCTCGGCCGCCGGGCCGAGGGGTTCGAGGTCCTGCCGGAGGGCCGCGTCCGGCTGCGCTTCGCCGATGGCAGCACCGCCGAGGGCGATGCGCTGGTCGGGGCCGACGGCATCCACTCCGCGGTGCGGCGCGGGCTCTGGGGCGAGGCGGCGGCGCGCTTCACCGGCCTGATGGCCTGGCGCGGCGTGATCCCGATGGAGCGGCTCCCCGCCCGCATGAACCGCCCCGTCGGCACCAACTGGATCGGGCCCGGGCGGCACGTGGTGCACTACCCGCTGCGCGGCGGCGCGCTGATGAACTTCGTCGGCGTGGTCGAGGGCGTGGACTGGCAGGTCGAGAGCTGGACGGCACAGGGCACGCATGCGGAGCTGCACCGCGACTTCGCCGGCTGGCACGACGACGTCCACGCCATGATCGCCGCCATCGACACGCCCTTCCGCTGGGCCTTCCTGGCGCGCGACCCGCTGCCGGTCTGGGGCCGGGGGCCGGTCACCCTGCTTGGCGACGCCTGCCACCCCACCCTGCCCTTCATGGCCCAGGGCGCGGTGCAGGCCATCGAGGACGGCTTCATCCTGGCGCGCGCGCTGGCACAGTTCGAGGACGTTACCCAGGCGCTGCGCCGCTACGAAGACGCCCGGCGCGACCGCACCGCCCGCATGGTCCGCGCCTCCAACGACAACACGACGCGCTTCCACAATCCCGAGCTGGCGCACGAAGCGGGCGCGGCCGCCTACATCGCGCGCGAGTTCGAGGAGCAGAAGGTCCGGGACCGCTATGACTGGCTCTACACCTACGACGCCGAGGCCGTGCCGATCTGATGCCGCACTCCCTACCCCGCACGCGGGGGAGGGCCGGGGTGGGGGTGGCGCGCGGCGCCGCACCCTCCTCGCCGCCACGCTCGCCCTCGCCGCCCTCCGCCCCGCCCGTGCCCAGACCTTCCCCGACCGCCCGATCCGCATCCTGGTCGGCTTCCCGCCGGGCGGCTCGGTGGACATCACCGTGCGCTCCATCGCGCCGCGGTTCGGCGAGGCGCTCGGCCAGCCCGTCATCGTGGAGAACCGCCCGGGCGCCGGCGCCACCATCGCCACCGAGGCTGCGGTGCGCAGCCCGCCCGACGGCTACACCCTGGTCTATGGCTCGATCGGGACGCTGGTGGTGAACCCTCTCATCCTGCGCGAGCTGAGCTACGACGTGCGGCGCGACCTGCTGCCGATCGGCATGCTGGTGGACATCGCCAACGCCCTGGTGATCCCGCCCGACCGGCCCTGGCAGGGCGTGAACGACATGATCGCGGCGGCGCGGGCGGCCCCGGGGCGGCTGAACTGGGGGCACAGCGGCGTCGGCACCTCCGGGCACCTGACGGCCCATCTGCTCGACCAGGCGGCGCGAATCGAGACGGTCGGCGTCGCCTATCGCGGCGGTGCGGCGCTGGCGACCGACCTGATGGCGGGGCGGATCGACTATGCCTTCTCCACCGTCGCCTCCGTGCTGCCGAACATCCGCGACGGCAAGCTGCGCGTGCTCGCCGTGCCCACGGCCGAGCGCCAGCCCTGGCTGCCCGACGCACCGACCCTGGCCGAGAGCGGCCTGCCCGGCTTCGCCGCCACCAACTGGTCCGGGTTGCTCGCCCCGCGTGGCACGCCGGAGCCGGTGATCGCCCGCCTCGCCGCCGCCCTGGCCGAGACCATGCGCGACGCGCCGATGCGCGAGGTCCTGATCCGCAATGCGCTGACGCCGCTGCCGGCCGGCCCGGAGGAGTTCCGCGCGCTCCGGGAGCGCGAGCGCGCGCGCTGGGAGCCGGTCGTGCGCGCCAGCGGCGCGAGCGCGAACTGACCGCGACCAGGGGAAGGAAGCACCGCCATGACCGAGACCCTCAGCCTGCGCATCGGCGCGTTCTCCGCCGGCTTCACGCCGGCGCACATGACCGCCGAGGAAGCCCACATGGCGCGGCGCGCGCTGCTCGACACCCTGGCCTGCGCGCTGGGTGGGCTGAACGAGCCGCCGGTGCGGGCGGCACTGCGCTATGCCCGCGCCACCTCCGGTCCCGCCGCGGCGCGGGTCTGGGGCCTCGGCGAGCGGCTCGGCCTGGAGCAGGCCGCCTTCGTCAACGGCGTCGCCGGGCATGTGCTGGATTTCGACGACGTCACCGGCCCGCTGCGCGGCCACCCCTCGGTCGCCATGCTGCCCGCGCTCTGCGCGCTCGCCGAAGCCGAGGGCAAGGGCCTCGCCGCGGTCTGCGCCGCCTTCGTCGCCGGCTTCGAGGTGATGGGCCGCATGGGCGAGGCGATCGGCGACGAGCACTACGCCCGGGGCTTCCATGCCACCGCGACGATCGGCGTGCTGGGCACCACCGTCGCCTGCGCCAACCTGCTGGGGCTCTCGGCGAGGCAGACTGCCGACGCGATCGGCCTGGCGGTGGCGCAGGCCGCCGGCAGCCGGGAGAATTTCGGCACCGACGCCAAGTCCTTCCAGGCCGCGCATGCCAACCGCGCGGCGTTGCAGTCCGTGCTGCTGGCGCGCGAGGGCTTCGACTCCTCGCCCGCCGCGCTGGACGGGCCGCGCGGCTATGTCCGCCTCTATGGCGCCGGCGAGGATGCCGCGCGCGCCTTCGAGACGCTCGGGCAGGAGCCGCGGCTGCTGCTGCGCGCCCGGCTCGAGGTGAAGAAATACCCGATGTGCTACGCCACGCACCGCACGTTGGACGGGCTGCTGGACCTGAAGGCCGAGACCGGCATCGGCCTGGCCGACGTCGCCGCGGTGGAGGTGGAGGGCAGCGCGCGGGCCTTCGCGCCGCTGCTGCACGACCGTCCGCAGACCGGCCTCGAGGGCAAGTTCAGCCTGCAATACGCGGTGGCGGCGGCGCTGGCGGACGGCCGGGTGACGCTGGCCTCCTTCGCCGATGCCGCGGTGCGGCGCGACGCCATCCAGGCCTTCATGCCGCGCGTGACGGGGCGCGAGGGCACCGGGCCGCTCAACCCGCGCTACGCCGACATCGCCGTGCGGCTGAAGGATGGGCGGACGCTGCGCCGGCGGGTGGAGGCGCTGCGCGGCGGCCCCGACATGCCGCTGACCGATGCGCAGCTGGCGGAGAAGCTCGCCGACTGCGTGGCGCATGCGGGGCTGCGCGCGGATGCCGGCGCGATCGCGGCGCTGGTCCTTGATCCGGCGGACCGGCCGGTGGCGGCGGTGCTGGACCTGCTGGACGTACCGGCGCGGGCGGCAGCGGCGGCCGAATAGCCAGGGGCCGGGCAGCCGCGCGGCGCGGATCGGACGGGCGGCCCCAGCCCTGGAGGGAGGGGGCCGCCCGTCCAGTTCGGCTCAGGCGGCCTGGCGGCGGCGCATCGCCACGCCAAGGCCGGCGAGGCCGAGGCCGAAGAGGGACAGGGAGATCGGCTCCGGCACGTTCACGATGACGGTGATCTTCTCGGCAACCGCCGTGCCGAAGTCCGCCGCGCTGGCGATGCCGATGTAGAAGCCCTGGGCCGGCGCGTTGTAGGGCGAGGTCGTGTCGCAGGGCTGCGGGTAGCAGATGCTGCCCTGGAGGTAGGCCGCGTTCACGCCGCCACCGATGGCCTCGATGCTGATGTTGTCAACGCCGGCGGCGATCAGGGCGTCGCGCGCGGCGGTTGCGGCGTTCTGGTCGTTCGGCACGCCGTCGGTCGCCAGGTTGACGTAGGCATCCGGCGCGATGCCGCCGCCATTGGTCAGGGCGGTCTGCATGGACGCGAAGCCGGCGGCCATGTCGGTGCTGCCGCCGGTGAAGGGAATGCCGAGAATGGCCGCCTGCAGCGCCGCCACCGAGGCCGCATTGGTGATCAGCGCGCTGTCCACGTCGATCGTCGCGCCACTGGCGAAGCTGACGACGGAGACCTCGTAGGCGCCGCCCAGCGGGATCAGCGACATGGCGGCCGAGAGGCCCTGGACGATCGTGGTCCAGTTGCCCGAGCCGATCGAGCCGGAGCGGTCGAGGACGAAGCCGAGCTGGGTGACGGCGTTGGCGGGCGCGGCGGCCGCCATGAGGGCCGCGGCAGGCAGCGCTGCCAGGGCAAGCTTGCGAAGGCTGATGGGCATATGGCGGTTTCCCTCTCGATGCGGAGCAGACCTCGTCCGTCCGGAGGGAGCTGAGCATACTCCGTGCCAAGAAGAATTAATTAACCTTCTCATAACCTTATGCACCATGTAGGGCGATGCGAAATCAACTTGTAAGAGAATTCGACATGACAATATCAACTAAGGTTGGATCTGCATGGCCGGTGGCGGGGTTCATGACCCCAGCGCGCCGCGCCTTCCCGCTGCCGGCTTCCATTCGACTGATGGTTTCGTAAGCTCGGTCGGAAAATCACGTGACCCCGGATCGACTCCGGCGCCGATCCTGCACTCTCTCCATCCCTGCACGGCATGATCACCGCCTTGACTGTGGCGCGAATGTCGCGTGAGGTGGAGATGAACAGGACACGAACACCGGCCTTCGCCAAGGAGTCCCGGAAGTGCACTTGGGGCTGGAACCGCCTACCCGATCTGGTGTTAAGATAGGCCTTCACCGCCTATATCTTGTGTGAGGATCGTCCGTTATGCATGCTCCGGTCCGGGGGATTAATGGGGGTTCGAGCGTGTTCGACGCGGTTCAGGATGCTGTTCAGCTTGCAGGCCACCACCAGGTCCAGATCGACCGGTCGCGCGACGCGTTGCTGACGGATTTCGGCAAGGCGACGCTGTCCGATCGCTATCTGATGCCGGGCGAGAGCTATCAGGACCTCTTCGCGCGCGTGGCCTCGGCCTTCGGCGACGACGCGGCGCATGCGCAGCGCATCTACGACTACATCTCGAAGCTGTGGTTCATGCCGGCGACGCCGGTGCTCTCGAACGGGGGCACCACGCGCGGCCTGCCGATCTCGTGCTTCCTGAACGAGGCGAATGACAGCCTCGATGGCATCGTCGGCCTGTGGAACGAGAATGTCTGGCTCGCCGCCAAGGGCGGTGGCATCGGCAGCTACTGGGGCAATTTGCGCTCGATCGGCGAGAAGGTCGGGCAGAACGGCAAGACCAGCGGCGTCGTGCCCTTCATCCGGGTGATGGACAGCCTGACGCTGGCGATCAGCCAGGGCTCGCTGCGCCGCGGCTCGGCCGCGGTCTACCTGCCGGTCAGCCACCCGGAGATCGAGGAATTCATCGAGATCCGCCGCCCCACGGGGGGCGACCCGAACCGCAAGGCGCTGAATCTGCACCACGGAATCCTGGTGCCCGACGCCTTCATGCGCGCCGTCGAGGCCGACGAGGAATGGCCGCTGACCTCGCCGAAGGACGGCGCCATCGTGCGCAAGGTGTCCGCGCGCGGCCTTTGGATCCGCATCCTCACCGCCCGCATCGAGACGGGCGAGCCCTACCTGATCTTCTCCGACCACGTGAACCGCGGCCAGCCCGCGCACCAGAAGCTGGCCGGCCTGGAGGTGAAGACCTCCAACCTCTGCTCGGAGATCACCCTGCCGACGGGCGTGGACCACCACGGCCGGGAGCGCACGGCGGTGTGCTGCCTCTCCTCGCTCAACCTCGAGACCTGGTTCGAGTGGAAGGACGACCGGCGCTTCATCCCGGACGTGATGCGCTTCCTCGACAACGTGCTGCAGGAGTTCATCGACACCGCGCCGGACAGCATGGCCAAGGCGAAGTACTCGGCCATGCGGGAGCGGTCCGTGGGCCTCGGCGTGATGGGCTTCCACAGCTTCCTGCAGATGCAGAACGTCCCCTTCGAGAGCGTGGTCGCGAAGGTGTGGAACCGGCGGATGTTCAGGCACATCCGCGAGGGGGCCGACCTGGCGAGCCGCCTGCTGGCCGAGGAGCGCGGCGCCTGCCCCGACGCGGCCGAATACGGCTTCCAGGAGCGCTTCTCGAACAAGATGGCGATCGCGCCGACCGCCAGCATCTCCATCATCTGCGGCGGCGCCTCGCCGGGCATCGAGCCGGTCGCGGCGAACGTGTACAACCACAAGACGCTCTCGGGCAGCTACATCGTGCGCAACCCGCACCTGAAGCGGGTGCTGGCGCTGCACGGGCGGGACGACGAGGAGACCTGGACGTCGATCACCGTGACCAAGGGCAGCGTGCAGCACCTGGACTTCCTGACGGAGCAGGAGCGCGCGACCTTCAAGACGGCGTTCGAGCTGGACCAGCGCTGGGTGGTGGAACACGCCGCCGACCGCGCGCCCCACGTCTGCCAGAGCCAGTCGGTGAACCTGTTCCTGCCGGCCAACGTGCACAAGCGCGACCTGCACCAGATCCACATGATGGCGTGGAAGCGGGGGGTGAAGTCGCTGTATTACTGCCGGTCCCTGAGCATCCAGCGCGCGGATACAATCAGCGCGAAGGTGGTGGGGCAGGGCGACGTCATGGCGGCGCATGTGCCCGCGAACGACCCGGGGACGCTGGACGTGCCGCTGCCGATGGTGGCGATGGCGGCCGGCCGGGCGGGGACGACGGATTACGAGGAGTGCCTGGCGTGTCAGTGAGGATCGCCGACGAGCGAGTTGCAAGAGGATTAGCTATGCCGATCTTGTTGAAGAACATTCGGGCAGACATCTGCGACACTGGCGTGTCGTTGCCAAGCACGGGTTCGACCGACACCATCGAGATCACGGATCTTCATGTTGGCCATGCTGTGCGGCTTATCTCCATCCGAGATGCAGGTGAGTTCCGCGATCGCTTTGGAATACCGCATTCAGTGACGGACGCAGACCTCGAGTCCGCCGTTCAGATCATCAAGAAAAAAGACAAGGCGGCGAGTGTAGGCTTGATCACTACGCTTCAGAGTTGGGCAAGCCTCGGCGACACTGCTGTCCAATTGGTTCACCGCATCTGGGATTTCTTCCGTGATCCGCGTTAGTGCCGAAGGAGGCAAAAACTCGACAATTATCCAGGATTGCACCGCCGTAGGTTTCGACACGGCGCTGTCGATCGAGACTGGGGCCAACTGCATCGTCGACAATTTCCATGCGGTGCATTGCGGGCGACCAATCGCTGTCGAGAACAACGTCGAACACGAAGTGGATCGCCGAGACACGATCCGCAATGAGAGGCTTAGGCGCTACGTTCATGGTTGGAGGCCACCCTAGCACAACTGTTTGCAAAGCGGAGAATCCCGCTCCGCTCTTCCCTGGCGCTCCAGCGCAAAGTTACGAAGCGCTTGCTCCCTGATGGATCATGGCCCCATGCCAGACGACACCCCCCGCAACTCCCCCGACGAACTCCCCGTCCGCTTCGACCTCCTCACTGCCAACCCGGTGTACAAGCCCTTCCGCTATCCCTGGGCCTACGACGCCTGGCTCACCCAGCAGCGCGTGCACTGGCTGCCGGAGGAGGTGCCGCTCGCCGACGACGTGAAGGACTGGCAGAAGAACCTCACGGAGTCCGAGCGCAACCTGCTGACGCAGATCTTCCGCTTCTTCACCCAGGCCGATGTCGAGGTGAACAACTGCTACATGAAGCACTACAGCCAGGTGTTCAAACCCACCGAGGTGCTGATGATGCTCTCGGCGTTCAGCAACATCGAGACGGTCCACATCGCCGCCTATTCCCACCTGCTCGACACGGTCGGCATGCCGGAAGCCGAGTACACCGCCTTCCTCAAGTACAAGGAGATGAAGGACAAGTACGACTACATGCATGCCTTCTCGGTCGAGAACAAGACCGAGATCGCCAAGACCCTGGCCGCCTTCGGCGCCTTCACGGAGGGGCTGCAGCTCTTCGCCTCCTTCGCCATCCTCATGAACTTCCCGCGCTTCAACAAGATGAAGGGCATGGGGCAGATCATCTCCTGGTCGGTGCGCGACGAGACGCTGCACTGCCTCTCGATCATCCGGCTGTTCCGCACCTTCGTGCAGGAGAATCCGGAGATCTGGACCGAGGATCTGCGCCGCGACATCTACCTGATCTGCGCAACCATCGTCGATCACGAGGACGCCTTCATCGACCTCGCCTTCGAGCTGGGCGGCGTGCAGGGCCTCGATGCCGCGGCGACCAAGCAGTACATCCGCTTCATCGCCGACCGCCGCCTGCAGCAGCTCGGCCTGCAGCCGCTCTTCCACATCGAGAAGAACCCGCTGCCCTGGCTCGACGAGATGCTGAACGCCATCGAGCACACGAATTTCTTCGAGAACCGCGCGACGGAATACTCGAAGGCCAGCACCTCCGGCACCTGGGAGGAAGCCTTCGCCGACGCTGCCTTCGCCACGCCGCAGCCGGAGGGTGAGCTGGCCGCGCCACGGCACTGAACCCGGCGGCGGCCAGGGGTCCCTGGTCGCGTCACCGCCGCAATGGCGAGGCACCGGTGCCAGGGCTGGCCGCCCGGCAGCGCCGGGCCTATCTCCCGCCGATGCTGGTCGCCATCCGCATCTTCGCCCTGCTGCTCCTGGTGTCGCTCGGCGGCCTCTGGGCCTATGCCTGGGTCACTCGCGCGCCGGGGGAAGGGCTGGCGGAAGCCTTCGCCACCCGCCTGTCGCGCCTGATGGGGGGCGAGGTGCCGATCCCCTCCGCCGGCGGCGCGCAGCTGGCCCAGGGCCTGACGCTCGGCGGCGCCTTCTCCCTGGTGGACGAGACCGGCCGCGCGGTCACCGAGCGCGACTTCGCAGACCGCTGGATGCTGGTCTATTTCGGCTTCACCTACTGCCCGGATGTCTGCCCGACCGAGCTCGGCACCATGGCCGCGGCGCTCGACGCGCTGGGGCCGGCGGGGGAGCAGGTGGTGCCGGTCTTCATCACCATCGACCCGGAACGCGACACCCCGCCGGCGATGGCCGACTACGTCGCCCGCTTCCACCCCCGGATGCGCGGCCTGACCGGCACGCCGGAGCAGATCGCCGAGGTGGCGCGGCGCTACCGGGTCTACTACGCCCGTGCGCGCCGCGCCGAGGCCGGCGACTACCTGATGGACCATTCCAGCTTCATCTACCTCGTCGGCCCGGACGGGAAGGTCCGCACGCTGTTCCGGCCCGACACCGCGCCGGACGCCATGGCCGCGACGATCGCCAGTCAGGTCCGTGACCGGCGCACCGGCATCATGCCGGGCCGCGGGGACGCGGCAGCCACCGGTCATGCCCCGGCGCCCGGGTGACCTCGCGCGAATTCACGCCCCCCGAATGACTCGCGCATGGGCAGGCGATTCTCGATCGTGCGGCGTTTCGCAACCTACGGAAAATTGCTAACCTGACCAGGATTCGGGCAGTCCCGCGTGCGCTGCCGGGGCGATCCCGGGGGAGTCTCCATGGTGGATGAAGACAATGACATCGACGGCGCCGGCGAGGGCGCGCGTGGCGGGTCGCCGCCGCCGCGGCACAGCCGGCGGTTATCCGACAAGATCCTGATCGCTTTCCACCATGCCTGCGACCAGTCCGACTACGAGGTGGCCGAACAGTTGCTCCGCATCCTCGAGATGATGCTGACGCGGCGGCCGGTCTCGCCCGACACCAATCGCCGCCGCAACATGGAAAGCCTTGTCGCGGCGCATGAGCGGCTGTGGCACCTGCGCCATCCGGAGGCGCCTGACCGCTGACGGGATGCAGGGGCGTCTCACGGGCGCTGTTGCGTCGGACGCGTTGCGGCGATGTGCCGCAAACCCGGCTCGCCCCGCTTCACGTCGCCGGGCGGTTCCGCCCCTTATCGACCAGCTCCGGGAGCGCTGCGCGAACGCGGACAGCTGCCCCGATCAGCGGCTTGCAGTCTCCGGCTTTCGCGGACGCGGCTTGCCCGGCTGCGGTTTCGTGGGCGGGGACGCAGCCTGGCTCGCTGCGGCTGCGTCGGGAGCTGCCGCCGGCCGCGGCTCGACGCTGCGGGGCGGCTGGGCAGGCCGCGGCCGCTCCCGGGTCGGTGGAGCCGGGCCGGACGTCGCGCG